>JBAUIH010000072.1:0-13499 GCA_049682755.1 Candidatus Aminicenantales bacterium
GAAGAGTAGTGAGCGGCCGAGGTGCTGGCCTGCTGAATGGAGGTGGCGGCGGCATCGATCGTCTGGACCATTCCGGCGATCCGGCCCAGGGCGGCCGCACCGGTGCGTTCAAAGCCATGATACCAGACCGGAGCGACCGATTTCTCGTCCTGGAGAATGAGCGGAAGCATTTTGATTATTTTCTTGGCATTTCCAAAGAGGATGCCGAAGACAAGATAATGCTCCCAGAGCTTGTAGGACTCGGCGGGCAGCTCTTTGAAATCGGCGAAATCATCAAGAAAGCGGTCGAGGGCTTTCCAGAGCTCGTTCTCCCGGGCCCAGGACTCCGCTCTCCTTTTCATTTTGGGGACGAGTATTCCCGCCAAAACGAGAATAAGAGGATTGAGTGTCAGGATGCCGAGGGGGAGAGTGACGGCCAGAAAAACGTTGCGGTGTCTCAAGCTCTCGGGCTCGATGAACCGGAGTCCGGACGCTTCCTTCCGGATATCCTTGGCCCACTTCTGATACCAAGCCTGAAAGCGGCGCGGATTCTTTTTGAGAAAAGACCGGAGTTCATCAAGCTCGAGGCGGTCCGCTGCCTCCCCGCTTTTTGGGGTGACGATTTGGAAGAGGAGATGCAGGAGGTCTTTTTCATAAGGCAAGAGTTCGGGATCGCCGGGATCATCTTTTTTCAGGGTGATTGTCGTCTTCTGCTTTTCCTGGTTCCTGAAGATCCCCTTTTTTTCTATTCTGCGGTCTTCCAATTCGAGATGGCCGCGACGGGCCAGGTCGAATAGCGTGGCGGTAAATGAATTTGGAGTGATCGGCCGGCCCTCTCTGCGCAGGACCTCAACTAGGGCCGGACGCAGGTCCGAGGGAAGCTCCCGGAAATACGGCGGGATGTCGCTGAAGCGATAGTCCCGGCCAACCCTTTTCCAGAAATGGAAGTAAAAAAATAGCCAGAGGAGTGAACCGAGGACCAGCCAGGCCGACCAAACCGATACTCCAATCCGGATTCTCCTGCTTCTTCTGGATTTCGCCTCCTGGTCTCTTTGGGCGCTTTCGATGGTCTCCAGGACGAAACGCGCCTCTTCCTTCATGATTGACTCCCGGCTGTGGCGTGACGAGGGAACGCCGCTGACCATCCCCGCCGGCCAGATCATCCGGATCTCCAAGAACTGCCCGGCGGCCAGGTGAGTGGCGGTGAAATGGGCCGTCTGGGTATCGACGATTTCGGACCGGCCGGAGAGGGGACCATGGCCGTATACTAAAATGTCTTCCCGTCGCGAGGTGTCCCCGGGAAGCGTTACGGTGACGGAGACTTTCCGGGTTGGGCGGTCCCAACCGGACCCGATCATCTGCCAATAGAGCTCGGAGACATCCGGATAGCTGATGATTCCCCTGCGGATCCGATAGCGGATAAGGAACGTCCGTTGCTCATCCGCGGCCCGGAAAAACCATTCGGCCCTGTACAATCCGCCCGCCGTCGATTCTTCTGTCTTCAAGGGCTGTCCGTTTTCGTCTTCAACCCGGAACTCCTCCACAGAGATGGAATGCCGGTATCCCCCCCTGTTGATGGACAGGGGCAGGGTGTACCAGGCGGCCGAAAAGCTCCCCTCGAAATCGAAGGTGCGGTGCTCCTCGACGAGAAAGGATCCGTCACTGTCGATGCCGACGGTAATCCGCACCTCGGGAAAGAAATAATCCTTGGGAGCGGCCTCCAGACCGGGGATCGCCGTTCCCAGCAGGAGCCAAACCAGGAGGCCGGGAAGACGGCTTCCGCCCGCTCTTCTTGACTTCGTCAAACGGATCAACCTCCGGCCTGGAAGGTCCGGGAACAACCGGCTCAACGGAATGGACAAGGGCCTTCGGCCGGAAACATGAACCCCCGGTCCCACGGTCCGGGCGATTCCTCCCACTTCTCAACATCCAGCGCTTTCGCCGTCTGGGGATCGCGTTTTGCTTTCCAGGACCTCCGGCTGTTCTGGCCGTCCAGCCGGATGATATCTACGGTCCCTTTCATTTCGTTTCCGCTCGCCCTTCCCGTGAAGACCAGCCTCGGAATGGAGGCGTCGTCCTCGCTCTTGGCCGTGAACTCGAGGCGGTCTCCGCTCAGACGGATTGCGCTCAGCCATATCTCCGTGCCTTCCAGGTTCATTGTGCCGCCGGGCCACTGGAAATGTTGCTCTATCTTCAGACTGAAGTTCGAGGCTTGACCGCCATCGGCCCAGGTGCCTTTCCAGATTCCGGACAGGTTGGCCGGAACTACCCAGAAATAGACGGAGTGCGATTGTTCGTTGACCATGACCACCGTCGAGTCATCGGGCTTCCAGGTGTCCATTGCGTAGTTGTGAGAGACAATCCGCGTACCCGGCCGGAGTTGTCGGAGAAGGATCGGCCGCAGCCGCAGGTTCACCGAAGTCAGAAGATAGAGCGAAACGACCGTGGCTTCGCTGAAATCCGCCTGGAATAGGTCCTGTTCGATAAACTTGACAAGGTGCTCCACCTTGGCCACGGCGGCATTCTCCCGGCTTTCCCGGATCCTCTCAGCATCAATATCGATGCCAACGCCGCGGATTCCATAGAGTTGGGCTGCGGTGATGACGATCCGTCCATCTCCGCAGCCGAGGTCATAAAGGATATCGTTCTTGGTCACCTTGGCCATCCGGAGCATAGAGGCGACGACTTCGGGTTTGGTGGGAACATACGGGACATCGAACAGTCGCTCCTGCAGGGAGATCTGCCCGGAAAGGCTTGCCGGGATTAAGAGCAGGACGGGCCAAAGCCAGCGTTTCATGCGACCTCCTCACTCAAAGATCGAATGGACATCGAATATAGGCAAAAACGTCCGGGCTGTCAAATCCATCCTGGAACATCCTGCCGTTGACTTCGAGGCTTGGATTCGCTAGTTTACTCCTCTATGGTTCCTTCCGGCTGTCTCCTCTCCAGAGCGGCCCGCTCATTCTGTTCAGTCTCTCAGGAGGTTTTCATGATCAGCAAACCCAAGCTCGGCGTCCTGATGATCTTCCTCATCGGCCTGGCTCCCCTGCTCGGCCAGGAACGGATCACCAGCCCCAGGCAGCACTTCGGTTTTGATATCGGCGCGGATTACATGGCGGTCAACTACAGTCAGCTCCTTGCTTATTGGCAGAAGCTGGCTGAAGAGTCGGACCGGCTCGTCATGGAGAGGATCGGCGTGACGGCCGAAGGCAGGCCCATGGTCATGGCGATCGTCACCTCGCCGGAGAACCAGAAAAAACGGACGCGTTTGCGGGAGATTTCCCGCCGGCTGGCCTTGGCGGAAGGTTTGAGTGAAAATGAGGCCCCGGCCCTCGTCCGGGAGGGACGGACGGTGGTCCTTATCGACGGCGGACTTCATGCGACCGAAATTCTCGGCTCCCAGCAGCTCATCGAGCTGGTCTGGCAGATGACCAGCCGGAATGACGCCGAGACAAGGCGGATTCTCGACAATGTCATCCTCCTGGCCATCCCTTCGAACCCGGACGGTCTGGAGCTCGTCGCCGACTGGTATATGCGGGAAGAGGACCCGCTCAAACGAACGATCAGAGGGGTCCCCCGGCTCTATCAGAAATACATCGGCCACGACAACAACCGGGATTTTTACATGATCACGCAGCCCGAGACCGAGGCTGTCTCCCGGGTTATGTATCTGGAATGGTTTCCCCAGATCGTTTACAACCACCACCAGACGGGCCCGGCCGGGACGGTCCTTTTCTGCTCGCCCTTCCGGGACCCGTTCAATTACTTTTTCGATCCTTTGGTGCCGACGGGCATCGACCTGGTCGGCGCGGCCATGCACGCGCGTTTCGCCGCCGAGGGTAAACCGGGGGCGACGATGCGGTCCGGCGCCCCCTATTCGGCCTGGTGGTGCGGCGGGCTGCGCTCGACGGCATACTTCCACAATATGATCGGCATTCTCACCGAGACGATCGGCAATCCGACCCCCCTGGACATCCCGTTCCTGCCTGAAAAGCAGCTCCCCAAGAACGACCTCCCCTTCCCCATCGCCCCTCAGAAGTGGCATTTCCGGCAGTCGGTCGACTACTCCATCACCGCGGATAGAGCCATCCTGGACCTCGCCGCCAAAATGCGGGAGGATTTTCTGTTCAACATCTACCGGATGGGAAGAAACGCCATCGACCGGGGAAGCCGGGACCATTGGACGCTGAGCCCCCAGCGCATCCGGCGAGTCGAAGAGGCGATTCAAAAGGAAAACATCAAGCCCGAGGGCTACGGCCGCGGTTACCCGCCGAAGTTTTATGAGCTTCTGCGCGAACCGGCGGCCCGCGACCCGAGGGGCTATATCATCCCATCCGATCAGGCTGATTT
Organism: Candidatus Aminicenantales bacterium; assembly: GCA_049682755.1. Taxonomy (GTDB): domain Bacteria; phylum Acidobacteriota; class Aminicenantia; order Aminicenantales; family UBA8522; genus UBA8522. The sequence goes on from JBAUIH010000072.1 coordinate 4,330, forward strand.
CGCCACGGCCACGAAATTCGTCAACGCCCTTCTCAAGAGCGGCGTAACCGTTCTTCAGGCGCAGGGGCCCTTTGAAGTCGGCGCCAAGACATATCCGCAGGACTCTTATGTCGTCGAATGCGGCCAGGCTTTCCGGCCCCACATCCTGGCGATGTTCGAGCCTCAGGACCATCCCCATGACGTGCTCTATGCGGGAGGGCCGCCCATCGCTCCCTACGACAGCGCCGGCTGGACTCTGGCCTACCAGATGGGAATCTCGTTTGACCCCATCTTGGAGGGTTTTGAAGGGCCGTTTAAAGAGATCAAAGGGCCCGCCGTTGTCCCGGCGGGTGAAGTGGCGGGCAGCCCCGATCCCGCAGGCTATCTGATCGACCACCGGGTCAACGACAGCTTCATCGCCGTCAACCGGCTGGTTCGGGAGGGAGAAGAGGTCTATTGGATGAAGGAACCCCTGGTCGCTGAGGGCCTATTTTATCCACCCGGGACGATCTTCGTCGGGGCCGGGCCGGAGACCCGGCAGAAGCTCGAGCGTGAGGCCAAAGCCCTCGGTTTGAGAGTGACGGCCGTGGGCGCGAAACCCCGCGGCGAAGCCTTGAAGATCGTCCCGGTCCGCATCGGCCTCTGGGATCAGTATGGAGGCTCCATGGCTTCGGGTTGGACCCGCTGGCTTCTCGAGAAGTTCGAGTTTCCCTTCGAGGTCGTTTTCCCTGCCCGACTCGACGCCGGAAACCTGAGGGAAAAATATGATGTCCTGATCTTTCCCGGAGGAGCGATTCCGCGGGAAGACCGGGAACCCCGGAGCGAGTTCCGCTTCTACGCTCCCCCCAAACCGGAGGAAATCCCGGAGGAATTCAGGGACCGGCTGGGAAGCGTGACCGTTGCCAAAACCGTTCCCCAGATCCGCCGGTTTCTCGAGGACGGAGGTGCGGTCCTGGCTATCGGAGGCTCAACCGTGATCGGCAGACATCTCGGCCTGCCCATTTCTGACCCGCTGGTCGAACGGACTCCCGAGGGGGCGGAGAATCGTCTGCCCAGGGAAAAATATTATATCCCCGGTTCGCTTCTCCAGGCCAAGGTGGACGTGACCCAGACGCTCGCTTTCGGGATGAGCGAACGGACAGATTTCTATTTCAATAACAGCCCGGTGTTCGCCTTGCGGCCGGAAGCCGTCTCCCGGGGAGTGCGCCCCGTCGCCTGGTTCGACACCGCTACTCCCCTCCGCAGCGGCTGGGCCTGGGGGCAGAGCTATCTGGAAATGACCGTCGCGGTCCTGGAAGCTGCCATCGGAAAGGGCAAGCTGTTCCTCTACGGGCCGGAGGTTGTCTTCCGTGGACAACCCCACGGCACCTTCAAACTGCTGTTCAACGGAATCTTCTGCGGAACCGCTGAGAGCGTTACTCTTTGATATCGGCCAGTTCCAGCATGAAGGCGAAACCCAAGGCTGTTTCCCGATAGCGGCGGAAGCGTCCCGACGCCCCGCCGTGCCCGGCGTCCATGTTGGTATAGAGCAGGAGCGGATTTCGGTCCGTCTTGAGGGTCCGCAGTTTGGCCACCCACTTGGCCGGCTCCCAGTACTGGACTTGGGAATCATGCAGGCCCGTCGTCACCAGCATCGCCGGATAATCCTGAGCGGCAACGTTGTCATATGGCGAATAGGAAAGCATGTAGTCGTAATACTCTTTGATATTGGGATTTCCCCATTCATCGTATTCACTGGTGGTTAGCGGGATGCTGGGATCGAGCATGGTGGTGATGACATCGACATAAGGCACTTCCGCGATCACCCCTTTAAACAAGTCGGGGCGCATGTTCGCCACGGCGCCCAGGAGCAGGCCTCCGGCGCTGCCGCCCCGGGCATAAAGCTTTTCCGGCCGGGTGTATTTTTCGGCGATCAGATGTTCAGCGCAGGCGATGAAATCGGTGAAGGTGTTCTTCTTTTTCAGAAGCTTCCCGTCCTCATACCAGGCCCGCCCCATCTCCGACCCTCCCCGGATGTGGACGAGGGCATAGATGAACCCGCGATCGAGAAGGCTGAGAACAGAAGAATTGAAATAGGGGTCCGTGCTTGCGCCGTAGGAGCCATAGCCGTACTCGAGCAACGGATTGTCCCCGTTCTTTTCCATTCCTTTCCTGTAGACAAGCGAGATCGGGATTTTCATCCCATCCGCGGCCGGCGCAAAGAGCCTCTCGGATTGGTAGTTTTCCGGCAGGAATCCGCCCAGGACTTCCTGCTGCTTCATCAGCTTTGTTTCCAGGGTGTTCATGTTGTAATCGTAGGTCGAGTTTGGAGTTGTCAGAGAGGAGTAATTGTAGCGCAGGCAGTCGGTGTCGAACTCGGGATTGAGGCCGATCGAGGCCATATAAGTGGCTTCGCCGAAATCGAGGCCGTGCTCCGCTCCGTCCTGCCAGCGGATGATCCTGATCTGAGTCAGTCCGGCATTTCGTTCCTCCACGACCAGATAATCGTTAAAAATTTCGAAGCCCTCGAAAAGGACATCATCCCGGTGCGGGATGACCTCCGTCCAGTTTTCCTTCGCCGGCTGGTTCAACGGGGTCTCCATCAGCCGGAAGTTCTTGGCCTGGTCGTTCGTCCGGATATAAAGCCTGTCCCGGAAATGCTCGACCTGGTATTCGTGGTCGCGCCGGCGCGGCTCGACGACCCGGAAAGTCCCCTCCGGCTCATCCGCATCCAGGTAACGAAATTCGGTGGACAGGGTGCTCTCCGAGGCGACGAAAATGAGGTCTTTGGACTTGGATTTATAGACCACCGTATTAAAGGTCTCATCGTTCTCGACATAGACCTCTTGGTCCTGGGATGCGGGAGTGCCGAGGCGGTGTTTCATGATCCTGTAAGGTCTGAGGGTTGTGGTGTCCTTGAGCGTATAGAAAACGCTTGTGTTATCGTTGGCCCAGGCGACCATTCCCAGGGTATTCGGGATCTCATCGGCCAGGACCTGGCCGCTCTTCAGGTCCTTGAAGCGCTGGTGATAGAGCCGGCGGCTAACGGTGTCCACAGCATAGGCCAGAAGTGTATTGTCCGGGCTGACCTCCAGGCCGAGGACCGAAAAGAACGGCTGCCCCTCGGCCATCGCCGGGGCGTCGATAAGGACCTCTTCCGGAGCCTCGAGGTTTTCCTTCTTGCGGCAGTAGATGGGGTATTCCTTTCCTTCTTCATAGCGGGAGTAATAATAATATCCGTTCTCTCGATAGGGCACCGACATGTCGGTCTGTTTGATCCGGCCGACCAGCTCCTGGTACAGCTTTTCCTGGAGCTCCTCGGTCGGCTTCATCACCGCCTTGAGATATTCGTTCTCGGCTTTAAGGTATTCCACGACCTTGGGATTCTCGCGTTCCTTGAGCCAGTAATAATCATCGATCCGGGTCCCTTCGAACTCCTGGAATTCCTTGGCCATCTTCTCGGCGACCGGGGGCACCGGCCCGACCTCGGCTTTCCGGCAGCCTGCGCCGGTCAGGAAAGCAACGGCCGCCAGAAAGGCGATCAGGCTGCGGACAGGGCATTTCTTGTTAAGAATCATGTCGTTCCTCCGTTCCGATTATCCTTGGCTAGATTTCCTTGATGAAAATATTCCGGAAATAGACGGGCGAGATGCTGTCGTGGTTCTGCAGGCCGATGTAACCCTCCGCGGCGAAATCCCTGACCTTGCCGCGCGGCTCCATCTCCCAGTCGAGGACCTCTGTCCTGTTCAGTTCGACCCGGACGCGCCGTCCCTGACAGATGATCTTGAGGTGGTTCCATTCCCCGGTCGGCGTGGACACGCCCCGGGTCGGGGCTTCGGCGTCGTAAATCGCCGCCGTCCTGTGGACGCCTTCACCGGCGTCGAAGATCTGGACCTCGAATGAATGGTAGATATAGTTGTCGCTTGTCGGGACATCCGGGACCCGGATAAAGATCCCCGAGTTGGTATTTTCTTGAGCGCATTTGAAATCGAGTTCGAGGACGAAGTCCCGGTACTTCTTGGCGCTGTACCAGAAGAGTCCCATCCCCCCCCTGAGACTTAAGAATTCCTGTTTTCTCGTCGAGTTCGAAATAGCCGGGGCCGTAATGGTTCCAGCCGTGCTTCGAATAACGACCCCTCGACCGCGGCAGGAGCTGGGTGTAATCCCAATAGTCGGTCAGCTTCCGGATGTTCTCGAGTCCCTTGCGGATGGCCGGCTCCGGCGTCAGGACCTCTTTCTCGTTCTCATACTCGAAGGTCAAGAAGCCCGCATAGTCCTGGAGCGTGAGCTCGGCCAAGAGATCGCGCAGGTTCGCCCGGCCTTCGCCGGCGGGCACATCATCGACCCCCGGACCGGTCCCGAAATCGCTTCTGTCCTTGAGGTGGATGTCGATGATCCGGCCCTTGAGAAGTCGCAGCGCGTCCAGCGGACGGATCCCTCCCCTCATCCAGTGCCCGGGATCGGCGCAGACGCCGATCCTGTCATCGAGTCCCTGGATGCGCTCGAGCGCGGTCTCTGGCTTGGCGTATTTGGACGGCTCGGAATGGTTGTGAACGGCAACCTGGACATCGTACTCCTTGACCAGCTTGTCCAGGATGGCGAAGTCGGCGTCCTGGGGTTCGGTGGCGATGATCTGGATCCCCATTTTCCGGGCGAAGACGAAAGCCTGGCGCATGTCCTCCTCGGTGCGGCCGATGTCGGCGACACCGTAGGCGACAACCTCCATCCCGGCCGCGGCGAGCGCCTCGCGGACCAGGTCGATTTGGGCAGCGGTCATGAGGTGGTGAAATGCAGCCCCCTTCTCTTCGCGGGAAAGAGGCTGTCCGGGATAGGCCTGAAGAAACTTGATCCCCAGCGCCTTGGTCTTCTCGACGGTTTCGAAAAAGGTGTATTTCCGGAAGGTCCAGCACTGCATCGCCGCGGGGAACTTTTTGATTCGTACCTGGCTCAGGTCGTCTCCGGCCGGCGACGAGAACGCCGGCGCTGAGACGGCCAAGAGGACAGTGAACAATAAGAAGCAAACAAAGCGTTTCATCCTTCCTCCTCGCCGACGGCCGGTCGATTCACTCGCGGCCCGTCGGACTTGAAGTCTTATCCCCGGGCTTCGGCGCCGGGGCGTTTTTCCTTGAAGAAAATCACGAAGACCACCGCGCACAGGATGGTCAGGAAACAGGGGACGAGAAAGACATTCGTCCAGTTGGTCACCTCGTTCCGGGTAAAGAGGTCATGGATCCAGCCGGCGAACAGGCTGCCGATGTAATTTCCCACTCCGTAAGTCACCAGGGTGATCAGGCTCTGGGCGGAATGACGGATATCCCGCGGCGCAATCGTATCCACATAGATGAAGGCCGCGGCGAAGAAAAAGACGAAGCAGAACCCGTGCAGGGCCAGGGAAGCGATGACCAGCCAGGACGGTTGGCCGATCGCAAAAATAATATAGCGGAGCGGCCAGGCCAAAATCCCGAGAAAGAGGATCTTGCGGATGCCGATCCGGGTGATGAGATAAGGCAGCAAAAACGCCAAGACGAATATCTCCGCTACCTGGGCGATGGTCATGACCCAGGGCAGGATCGTGCTCGAGACGCCGATCTTTTCCGAGGTCAGGAAGGGCGCGGTCAGGATGTAGTAGAACATCAATTCCGTGGCGACGATGAACGCAATGATAACAAAAATCAGGAAGTTGGGATCTTTCATCATCCGCACCGCTTCGAGGAAGGCCCACGGTTTCACGCCCTCCCGGCGAGGCGGAGTGTGCGGCAGGGTGAACGATTGAAATCCCATGATCAGCGAAAAAATCCCGGCCAGGAGAAGCGTGTCTCCGCTGAAGGCGAGGCCGCTCATCGATTGACCCCCGATTCTCCATAGCGTCAGGATATAACCGGCGGCGATCCAACCGATCGTCCCCCAGACCCGGATCTGACCAAATTCTTTCTCGGAGTTGTGGAGGTTGATGAAGGCGATGGAATTGGTCAGGGCCAGCGTGGGAGCATAGAGAAGGCAATAGGCCAGCATCAGCCAGACCATCGTCCCGTAAGAGGTGACAAAGGCGGCCAGGACCAGGAAAATGCCGCCGCCCAGCTGGAGCCAGGCCACCACCTTTTGGCTGGCGAAATAGCGGTCGGCCACCTGTCCCCCGATAAAAGGAGCGATGATCGTGGCCAGGGGCAGCAAGCTGTAGATCAGGCTGAATTGAGCCCCGCTGAACCCCAGGACATTTTTCAGGTATTCGGAAAGGACAGGGGCCCAGGCTCCCCAGATGGCGTACTGCAGGAACATCATGACGCCCAGTCGGAAGCGAACACTCATGGACATCCCTCCACCAGGAATTTTGTATTGATTAACGGAATTCGCGGGTCATGTCAAGCCGCCCGGGTCTCAGCTCTTATAGATATGTTCAACAAGATCCAAGATATTGCGAACGGTCGTCATGACGAATTCGAGACCCCATTCATAGGTCTCCCCGTCTCTCACCCGATTGGTCCATTTCACTTCAGCGGTCGCCCGGATGTCTTTTTTCGTTTTGGGGGATTTGAGACTGACGCACAGGACCGTTCCGACCGGGATCGGATCGTCGCTTTCAACCCGCAGGCCGCTCGGCGAGGCGTCTTTTGTCCGGACGCAATAGGACCGCCGTCCGCTCGGCTCCGTCGCCGTTTCCTGCGACGCCAAGATGATCTCAATTCCGTCGGCAAAGCGTGGTTCCCGGCGCCGGTCAGTCGACTGCCGGCGTCTTTTTATCCGTCGTTTTCTCCACAACATGTCCCTCATTTAATAATCCACTCAGCCGTGAAATTCAAGCTTTTTCGTGGCTTGACTTCTCCGGAAGGCGAAGATAAGATGGCCGAGAGTTCAAACCATGTATACGCAGATCGGAATCATCCTGGGTGCAATGGTCCTTGCTTACGCTGTCGCCAAGGCCTCCCGGCTGACAGTGGAAATCAGCATGTTCCTGGCCGCTCTTGTGGGCGGCCTGGCGGGGATTGTCTTCGGAACGCCCCCCGCCGGCGAGCTGCTGCGTCATCTCGTCGAAGGCTCATCGACCTATCTCGACGTCATCCTCGTCTTTTCGACGGCCACGATCTTCATGGCCATTGTCAGCGAGTCCGGCGGAGTGAATTACATCGTCCGGGCGACCATCCGGGCCTTTCATGACAAGAGACTCGCCGCCCTGCTCGTGCTGATGGTCATCGTGCTTGTCCCGGGGGCCTTGACGGGAGCGGGAAGCATCTCTCTTCTGGTCGTCGGCGCCCCTGTGGCCCTGGCGCTCAGACTCATCGGTATTTCCCAGAAGCGGGCGGCCGCCCTTCTGTTCATCGTCGCCGGCCTGAGCGCTGCCGCGCCGCCGGTCAATATTTGGGCGATGATCCTCTGCGCGGGAACGGCCATCCCCTATGTCGGATTCGAACTTCCCCTGGCCATCCCCGTCCTGGTGTGCGGAATTTTCACCATGCTGGTGCTGGGCTGGAAGAAAGAAAGATCCATTGACTTGGCCACTGCACTCCGGGAGATGCCCGAAGTGCCGACGAGAATGACCTGGTGGAAGGTTCTCCTTCCCTTTTTGGTTTTCTTCGGCACGGTGGCTCTTTATCGTCTTTTTCCCTTCAAGACTCCGATCCTGGGGCTTCCGCTCCAATTCACTCTTTCGGCCTTGGCCGCCTGGCTGGTCAGTCCCCAAAAAATCAGGATCTTGACCCTCTCTAGGAAGACAGTCAGACGCCTGCTGCCTCTGATCGCGACGGTGGTCATCGTCGGGATGCTCCAACAAATCATGACGGCCACGGGCGTCAGGGGGATGCTCTCATTCGGCGTGATCAGCATCCCGCTGGTTTTCCTCCTGATCGCTTTGGCCATCGTCATTCCCGTCTCCGAAGGTATCCTGACATACGGGGCCGCCGCCGTCCTGGGAATTCCCTTGATCTGGTACCTGGATTCCATCGGCTTTCACGCCACCGTCGCCATCGCCGGGTTGACCCTTCTCTGGCCGCTGGGCGACGGGCTGCCGCCCACCGCCTTGATCGGACGGCTCAGCGTCATGGTTTCTGATTATAAAGGCTCCTATTGGGAATTCCTGAGGAGCACCTGGCTGCCCTGGGTGTTCATCACCCTGGTCGGCATTCTCATGGTCGTTTACAGCGCCAAGCTCTCTTTCTTGGTGCGGTGGAGCATGTGAAGGAGGCGCCATGCCGCTCATCATGATTTTGTATTATCTGATCACGGTGTATCTCATCGGACTCCTCGCCTGGAGTTTCCTTCGGGAGAAGAAAAAAATCGAGGACATGGCCATGTATCTTTTGGTCCTCATCCCTCTCTTGTTGAGGGTCTTGCGCATTAAATAATAAAGGAAGCACGCCATGAAGCGGCTCGGAATCATCAAAAGCATCTTGGTCCTCGTTTTCCTGGTCATTCTTATCCAGGGAGGAATCCGTCTTTATCGCCATCGTCATTATGAGGTTCCTATTGTCGTCGGACCGGGGGTTACCCGGGTGGGCCGGCTCAGTGATTTCGGACCCGGGATCAAGGGGACGATGGCCGACACCTGGGTTTATTTCCTTGAGGGAAAAGAACCTGGAGGGAAAGCCCTCCTCATGTCCAACACCCACGCCAATGAACCGGAGGGATTGCTCGCCGCCGTGATTGTCATCGAAAATGCGGTGGTCGAGCGGGGCACGCTCATCGTCATTCCCATGTTCAACCACAGCGCCGGCCGGAACACCAGGCCCGGTGACGGCTATCCCCTCTACTTCAGCATCGAAACGGACTGGGGGCAAAAAAAATTCCCGATGGGAAACAGGGATGCCTCACCCCTCGACCAGTGGCCCGACCCCGACGTTTACATCCATTACCCCGATCGCCAGCTCCTCTCCTATATCGATACCCGCAACACCAACAGGACCTGGCCGGGACGGCCCGACGGACCGCTCATGGAAAAGGTCACCTACGCCGCCATGGAGATAATGCGCCGGGATGAAGTCGACCTGGCCATCGATATCCACGGCGCCGAGACCATGTTCCCGGTGACGAACTGCATCGTGGCTCCGGAAAAATCGAACAGGATCGCCACCCTCGCGTCGCTGACCGTCAAGGCCAAGGAGGGCTTCGACAGCCACGTCGAGCCCTCACCCGGCGGTTTCCGGGGTCTTTCCCACCGCGAAATCGGCGATTATTCGGAAACACTTCCTTTCCTCCTCGAAGCCCCCATCCCGTTCCTCGAC
>JBAUIH010000073.1:0-3306 GCA_049682755.1 Candidatus Aminicenantales bacterium
GGAATGGGCCCCGGGGCCGCGCCCGGGAATTGTATCTGCCCCCGTTGCAGCACGGTCCTGCCCCACCGCCCGGGAGTTCCCTGCTTCAAGACCGCCTGCCCTGGCTGCGGTTCCCCCATGACCCGGCAGTTCAACGTCTCCACCGTCGAAACACCCGGACGGACTGCCGCCGCCTCTGCGAAGCCGGTCGTCGACCAGGACGCCTGCACCGGGTGCCAGGAGTGCGTCGCCGTCTGTCCCGAGGCGGCCATCGAGATGAGAGACGACAAAGCCTTTATTCTGTCCGGCAAATGCACCAACTGCCGGGCGTGCGTTCCGGCCTGTCCGGTGGAAGCGATAAAATAGCGGAGGCATCAGGGGGATGGCAGAGCGGACGGCCCAGTTGAAAAAGGGCCAGAAGGTCGCCCTATGGGCGACGGCGGTCACCCTCCTTATCTCGGTGCTGAAAGGGGCCGTCGGCACCCTTTTCCACTCCAAGGTTCTGGTCGCCGACGCCCTCCACAGCGCCGCCGATACCGTGGCCATTTTCGCCTCGGCCTTCGGCCTGTGGCTGGCCGCGCGGGAAAAAAGCCGGCGCTTCCCCTACGGCCTTTACAAGGCGGAAACTCTCGTGACCCTGATCATCGGGGCGCTGATCCTCTGGGCCGGCATCGAATTGCTGGTGGACGGGTATCATAAGCTATTTTTTGTGCCGCCGCTCGTCCGGTTTCCGGTTCTGCCCGTGGCCGTCTCCTGTCTTTCCATTGTGACCGCATTTTTTATCGCCCGGAAGGAGAAGCAGACCGGCAAAGCCATCAATTCCCAGTCGCTGCTCGCCAACGCCGCCGAATCGATGCTCGACATCGTCTCGTCCGTCGTCGTTCTGTTCGGCATCCTCATGGCTTACTGGCAGGTCCCTTACGTCGAGGGCGCCATCATCATCCTGATCTCGCTTCTGATCCTGAAGCTGGGGTTGGAAAACGCCTGGAGATCGCTGCTGGTGCTGTTGGATGCCAATTTGGATGAACCCCTGCAGGCGCAGATTGAACAGATGCTGCTGGACGTCCCGGGCGTCAAGGACACCGAAGACATCAAGATCCGCCAGGCCGGCCCCTTCCGCATGGTGGAATTGAAAATCGCCACCAACCCCTCGATCACCATCTACCAGGCCCACGCCATCGCGGATGAGATTGAACGTCAGGTCAGCCAAAAATTTACGACCGTCGAATCCGTTTTCGTGCATGTCGAGCCCTCGCACCAGAAAAATGTCAAAGCGATCATCCCCGTTTCGGAAATCGACGGGTTTGATTCAAAAGTCTACGGGCACTTCGGCCGGGCTCCCTATTTTGTTATCGTGAGCGTCGATGAGAACGAAGCGGTCATCGATGATTTCTACCTGAATGAATTCTTGGACCGCAAACGGCATATCGGGCTCAATGTCGTCAAGGTGATCCTCCATTACGATCTGGACATGCTGTTCACCAATAGGATCGGGGAGATCGCTTTCTCCATGCTGAAAGAAAATTTCATCGACATCTATCAGATCCAGGACGAAAAATTGACGGTCAAAACGGTGATCGAGCTTTACCGACAAAACCGATTGACCCGGATCCTGACCCCGACGCATTCGATCGAAGACTCCGAGGTCGAAAGCGGAGAGCGGTTTGTTATAAAATAGCCCCTTCAAAGTCGCCCGGAGTGTCCCGATGAAAAAACGACCGCCCCGCCCGCGCCGTCCGGCCTCGTCCTTACGCCGAGCTCCGGCTATCTCAGTCGCACGCCCGGCCTCTCCGGAGCGGCAAGGGCTCGGCCTATGAAGGCGGCATCCGCAAACCGGCCCGAGTCGAGCTCCTGGCCTGTTTCCTGACCGAATACCTGCGTTCGGTGGATGCCCAGATGGCCTTGGATACACGCACCGGGAAGCCGGTTCCCTGGCCGACTACCCGCCTTACATCCAGCTCACGAAACCCAAAGGCTAACCCCTCTTTTATGAGGAGACGCCATAACTGCTGTCCTCCTAATTCCAAATGAGAGCGCTAGGACGAACTCTGTTTCAATTTTTCAATGAGGGCTTGGAACTCGGACATATAGTTCCGATCCAAGGCGGCTTCGAACTCGGAAAGCCATTTGTTTATATAGGGCGCATCATAGCCGGGGTTTTTGAGCAGGATGGACTCGATGTCCTCAATATCCCTCGGCCGTCCGGCAAGCATTTTGTGGATGATGACATCCTCGAGGGAAGCAAACCTGACTATCGCTTGTCCGAGCCGGATTTCGCGGGCTCTCTCAATCGCCAGTTTTTCATAGAGAGAAAAAGAGAAAATGAAATCGATCCGAATGCCGCTCTTTTCTTCAGCCACTGGAAAGACCATCGTTTCCTTCACGAAACTTTCCGGATCGGAGACAAGCGGCTTGAATTCCAGCGCTGAGACGAGGGCCTTTATCTCGGCCAAGCCTTCGAGGCCGATACCGAGAGCGATATCGATGTCTTTTGTCAGCCTCGGCTCTCCATAGAGGAGAAGGGCTTGACCGCCGATAACCATATAGGGGATTTTCTTCTCGTTCAGACCGCGCGCGGTCTTCTCAAGGAGATCTTTGAACACCGTTGAGCGCCTTGGCGATTCTGATGTCGACATCTATGCCAGAGAGAGGATCCTTCAGAGGGAAAGTTCCGAGGGCGACTGCCTCCGCGAACATCGCCTCAACGAGGCCGAGATTTGCCAAAAAATCCACTTTTCCTTTTTGCGCGAGTTCCCTCTCGAATGACTGGAGTTTTTTCCTGTTTTTGATCATCTTATTTCCGGAGTTGGATCCGCCTCAAGACGAACCATGTTTATCAATTTTTATTTAGAAATATTTTAGCATAAATCATAATCTGGAGAAAGGCCGGAGATCGCCGCCGACCACACCACCCTAGAGCGCTTCCACAACGAGCTCAAGCTGGCCCGCAAGATCAGCCATCCCCATGTCGGCCGGATGTACGCAAAAAAAATTGGGGACAGTATCGTTTTCCCATTTTTTTCTACTAGGACGATTTGAGATCGAGCGTCCGGGCGATGTGAAATCAGGAATAGTGTATACTGTCACCAATTTCACGGTTGGATTGACAAGCCCGTCGCCCAATGTTTATTATCCAGTCAAATGGGGCGGCAAGATCGAGCGGATAAAACGACGAAGCTGAGGGTCATCAGTTCGCCCGGCGAGATCGCGGCCGTCATCAAGGAGGAGCTGGCCGCTGCGCCGTCCGGGCCCCTGCCCGAACTCGCCGTCCTGACGTCCTCCTCCGCCCTCGTCCATCAGTTGCGCGCCTCCTCCGGCGGGCTGTCC
>JBAUIH010000074.1:0-19530 GCA_049682755.1 Candidatus Aminicenantales bacterium
GCGCCGGCCCCAACGACAACCAGGTCGAAACGGTCAATGTTTGCTTTTCCCATGGCGGAGAAAGGATAGCCCGCCGGCGGGCCGGTGTCAACGTCTCGTGGGAGCGAAATTGGTGGAAACGGGGACACGATATACTGTCACCAATGCGCGTTTTTAATCGGCGATGATTTCGTTGAGGCCGTCAACGACCCGGGAGAGCTCCTCCGGGGTCAGCCGGGCAATCCTCTTGCCGATGCGCTCGACGGCCAACGTCCGCACCTGGCTGATCTTGATCCAGGAACGCTTGGGAAGGCCCACGGTCTTGACCTCCAAGGTCAAGGGGAAGCCGGCCTGCTGGGGCTGACTGGTGACGGCCACGGCGATGACTGTTCCGGAGCGCTCGTTGAATACGTCATGACTCAGGACGAGGACGGGCCGCCGGCCGGCCTGCTCATGACCGCGTCCCGGGCTGAGGTCGGCCCAACGGATTTCCCCCCTTAGTGTTTGGGCCACCGGGATATCTCCTCCGAAAAACCTTCCTCGGCCAGTTCCTTCTCTTGGGCCGGATCGAGTTTGGCGCACTCCCGGGCCAGCCGGACCCTGTCGAGACGGTCCAGCGCATCCATGAGCGCGGCCTCGATGGCCTGGCTCCGGTTGGGAAAAACTTTGTCCCGGACGAGACGGTCCAGGCGGTTGAGCGTCTGTTCGGCAAGGGAAATGGCGATTTTGGCCTTGGGCATGACACACCTCTTGGTATTACCATATGTCATACCATTGGCCCTGTCAAGGCTGCCGTTCGGTGATATCGGCGATCTCATATATCCATAGACGCCATTCCGACGGATGCATTCTCATTTCAACCCGGCCATGAGCTTTATTTTCGCGATCTTGTCTTCCGCAAGACCGTCTAGATCGTCCGGAGCGAGCCACCCTTCGCTGATCAATCTGCTTCTTTATTCTTCGGCGAAGGCGTCTTTGAGGAGCTGGCTCTGGCGGCTGTAGGCCAGGCGCGGGCTCCGCGTTTCCTTCATCAGGGAAATCTCCTGGGTGACCAGGCGGGCGATGTACATGGTCTGGGTCGCCGCCTTGCGGGATTCCCTCTGGAAAAGCGGATGGTCGCGGTTGACGTAGACGACGTTTCCCTCGGAAAAGCACTCCGGGCCGAGCGGACCGAAAAAGTCGAGGCAGACCGAGACCGACTCCGTGCCCATGCGCATCCGCCTGACGATGGCATTCGGGGTCATCCTCTTGACCAGGGGATGGCGGCGTTTCTTTTTCTTCGGCGCTTTTTCCCTTTCGGCTTCGGCGCCCGCGGGACGGACCTCGGCTTCGGACGGGCTCTTCCCTTTGCCCTTGTCTTTGCCGGCGACGACCGCTCCTCCGCCTGCCTCTCCCCTCACTTCGGGCTCGCCGTACTCGATCGGACCGAAGGGCGACAGCTCCGGGTTCCGGGCGAGGGCCCGGTGGATCCGCTGCAGGGCCTCGTTGACGGCGCGGCTCGCCTTGCGCTGTTCGCTGCGGTCGGCTTCCTTGCCCAGGGCTTTGCCGACGATGCCGACGACCTTCTCCATGATCTTGAGGAACTCCTGGTACTCGTCGGAATCGGAGATGAAGCTCGAGCGGTCGGAGGTGACGGGAAGGAAATCGGCGCAGATCTCGCCCTTGACCCGGGCCACCGCCTTCCCCCACGTCTCCATCCCGAAGAGGGCTTTTTTCACGGTGACGCCCCTGACTTTCACCTCGATCCCGAGGTCCTTATAGTCGGCGGCCGACTTGGGTGTTATGACGATCTCTCCCGTCACGGGCCCGTGCTTCGTGCCCTCAAGGAGCGGGATTCTCCGGCCGACGAGGCTCCGGGGGTAGAGCCGGCGGCCGTTGACATAGACGGCGAAGTCGGGCGCCTTGAGGGGCACGCTCTCGATGAGCTTCCTCTCCACGTCCTCGACCGCGAAGGACTTGGATAGATCGGAGAGGACGACGGTCGTGCCGTCGCCCATCTGCGGACCCGGTGCCAGGATTTCGCAGGGAAGATGCCATTCGTCCTTGGCTTCCTCCCAGGCTTTTTTGTCGAAGACGACGCGGGCGGCGAAATCCTTGTGCCGGGTGATGAGCTCGAACCGGGAGGCGGCGGCGAGGGAGGCGAATTTTCCGATCCCGAACTGGCCGATGCGGACACGGCCGAACCGGGGGGAGCGGGAATGGACCACCTTCTCGTCCGAGCCGATGATGAAATACTGTTCGAGGCCGGCGAAGTCCATGCCGGCGCCGTTGTCGTTGACGGCGATGCGATCGGGAGAGACCTCGACCCGCACTTCGGTGGCGTCGGCGTCATAGGCGTTGTTGACGAGCTCCCGGAGAAGCTCGACGCTCTCGGCGTAGAGGCGCTCGCCGATCGAGACGATGTGGCGCTTGTCGACCGTCACCCCGAGCTTTTTCTTTTCTCTGACTTCCATCGGGGATATCATATAAAAATCGAGGGCGGAATATCAAATCCCCGGAAAAGCGGAGACGGAAGGGGGTGGCGCCGCGAATCACGCAAAAAAACGGCCGGCGGAAATGCGGAAAAAGCGGCCGTCTTGTCTCTTGAATACTTTATCCTGGCCGGTGATCTGAAGTAACGGGATGTTCCCGAGGGCATTCGCCTGGTCGAAATGGTGCCGGGCGATTGCATCGTCCTGCCATTTGGCCTCGACGAGGCACCAGGGCCGCCGATTCCTCATGATCAAGAAATCCGTTTCTCTGCCGTCCCGTGTTCGAACGTACCGCAGATCGAAATCGGCAATCCCGCTGTCGTGCCAGAGGTCAACCATCGCGGCGAGCTCGACGGCCACATAGTTCTCGAATCTCTTCGCCGGGTCGAGAACCCGGCCCCAGTCAAAAAAATAGGCCTTTTTTTCCTTTTTGACCGCACGGGCGATTCTCTGGTGATAAGGGGAGAGCAGAAAAACGGCGCAGACGAGCTGCATGGCGGAGATCGCGTTTTTGACGGCCGTATAGCTGGCCTCAATATCCTCCGTCAGCGCATTCACGGACAAAGGCGAGCCCACTCGATCGGGCATGATCTGCATGAGTGTCGCAATATGCTCGACGGCCACGATCCGCGTCAGATCGCGAACGTCCTCCCTTGTCAGGAAATCCACCATGTCCCGCTGCCATCGCCGGTAGAATGTCTCGTCCGCCTTAAGGAATGGTTCGGGAAAGCCGCTGTATTGCAGGAGGTGGTCCACGAGGTCCTGCCGGAAGAGGCCCCGGCTCAGCCGTCGCTCAATGAATTCCAGGGCGCTTTCATCCCGCGCGGGCCCAAGATGAGGGTGACCCGCGGCTTCGGAGAGCGTCAATGGATTCAAGCGGAAGAGAAAATAGCGCCCCGCCAGGGGATCCCCGGACCGGCGGAACCAGTCCAGCCGCGCGCTGCCGGTGACGATGAACCGGCAGTCGTTCTCGTACTTGTCGAAATAGCCCTTCAAGATGTTTTTCCATTTGGGCATTTTGTGGATTTCATCGAAACAGACCCAGGGGAGCCGCTCCCGAGACTTGGCCTCCCGCAGCGGGCTTTCAAAGAAAGCATGGTCGGATTTATACATATCCCGCACCTCGCGAAGGTCCCAGTTGTAATAGAGATCCTGGGATTTTTCCCGGGAGAGCAGGTGGCGGGCCAGCGTGGTCTTTCCCGATTGACGGGGGCCGGTGACGAAACGCATCTGACGGCCGATCGATGGGTCGAAGCAGATGCCATCGAGGTGACGCTTGATCATGTGGCTATTTTAACTGATGTGATAAAAAAGTCAAGGCTTTTTTGGCTGTGTAGTTAAAATTGCCGGGGGAGCGAGAATCGGCGCCCTGATAGGGCGTCATTTGAAATGCAGGGAATTTTGACAGATATGCATTTAAATATTACAATGTATTGGATGATTTTTTAAATGAGGTCCTGGCATGAGAACAACCGTCGAACTGTCGGATGATCTGATCGGCGCCCTGCACGCGCTGGCGGTGAAAAAGGGATATCGCGGATATTCCAGGATCATGGAAGAGGCGGTCAAGCATTATCTCCGCGACCATGAGAAAAAAGAGAGGGCTCCGAGCGTCTTGATAAAGATGAGAGGAAGCTGGAACGCGGAAGAAGCCGCCGAGACGAAGAGAAGACTCGAGGAGATACGGAAAAATTGGCGCGATTAGTGGTCGCGGACACGGACGTCGTCATCGATTTCTTCGCGGACACTCCCCCGCTCGCTCAAGTCCTAATCGAACTTTTGCAGGAAGAGTGCCTCGCCGTCACGGCGATCACCGTCTTTGAGCTGTACGCGGGAGTGCGGGGCGCCAAGAGGCTGAAGCAGATGGAAGCGTTCTTTGAGCGCGTGCCTGTTTTGCCGCTCGACTTGTTGGCGGTCGCCTATTCCGGCAAAATCTATACGGACTTGAAAGCGGAAGGCTTGACTGTCGGTAACCAGGATATCCTTATCGCCGGGATCTGCCTGGCGAATGACCTTCCCCTTCTGACCCGGAATAAGGCACACTTCGAGTCCATCAAGGGGCTGGCCCTTTTCTCATAGCCGCGATCAGCAATTCGGGCGGGGGTATCCCATCAGACGGTGATTTCCAAATACTTGACCTTGGTCGATGGCCCGCGGATTTCGGAGCCTTCTTTTTTAAGCCCTTCAAGGTGAAACTTGATAGCGGTCCGCATGCGGGAGAGCGTCTCTCTCTCGGTTGCGCCGGTCGCTACACATCCGGGTAGATCGGGACTATAGGCCGAATAATTCCTCTTTGCTTTTTCTATGACAACCGGATACCTATACATTTTCTTTCCTCCCATAGTTCAGGCCCGCTTGCTTAAATATGCTATTAATCGTTCCTTTAGCGAGATCATCATTCAAGTGCCCGGCGATAGTCACCAAGCCCTTTTCAGAGTTGTGTTTGAACTGGCGGTGGCTTCCCTTCCTTCTTACCATGAACCAGCCGTCTTTTTCAATCATCTCGATGGCCTCTTTGACCTTCATTGGCACACGCTATCCGAACATCTCATAGGACGCCGGCAATATCCGAGAATCTCAGCCTCGCGCCGCTGCAAGGCCGGCCTCCGCTGTTTTCACATACTCATAGACGTCCCTTCCCTCTCCATGCTCTCACTAAAGTTGGTGACAGCATATTGTGTCCCCTTCATGCTCATCTCAGCAATGTCTGCAGCTTGGCCAGGATTTCGGCCGTCGTCTGGAGGGGCAAAGTACAGGCCCATTCGGCCTTTCGGGCGCGCCAATCCAGGCTCCGGACATGATCGGACAGGACGACGCCGGCAATGGGCAATCCCCCCGGGACGGCCACCTCAAACGGATAGCCTTTGACCTGACTCGTGATCGGGCACAGGAGCGCCAGTCCGACCTTGGCGTTATAAGCGTGAGGCGAGAGGACGACCGCGGGCCTTCGGCCCGCCTGTTCGCGCCCGGCCTGAGGATTCAGGGAGATCCAGACGACATCGCCGTGCCGGGGAACATAGGAGTCCGCTTTCACCATATTTCATCGCCTTCGGGGGGTCCGGTCTCCCACTCGCGGTGGATGTTGTCCGCGGTGACTTTCTCCAGGAGTTCCTCCAGGCTCCATTCGGGCTCGCGGTCGGGCGCTATGACAAGCGTCCCTTCTTTGATCATCACCTGAATAGACGAATTCTCGGCCAGCCCTATCTCATCCGCGAATGACTTAGGGATGCGCAGGGCCAGGCTGTTGCCCCATTTTTGGACGCGGCTTTTCATCTCTCCTCCTGTTCGAGGCGTATCTACAATGAAGATACAGGCGTAATGCAGATGTGTCAAGCCCTCCTTTGAAAATTGGAAATTGGTGACAGTATATCATGTCCCCTTTTTTCTATAGACCTCTTTCCGGTGCCTGACCGTTTCGATCCAGATATCGTTTTTTTCGTCCAAAAAATAGATAATCCTGTAGCTCCCGACACGCGACGAGAATTCTCCCTCCAGATCTCCGTGGAGCTTCTTCCCTGCCAGTGGATTGGAATATATCTTTTGGAGTGCCGCTTCAACCTTAGGCTGGATATTTCTGGGAAGCCGGCGGAAGCTTTTTTGGAAGGTCTGGGTGAGGAAAAGGGCCATGGCCGAGTTCAGCGCTTGCCTGGAAGCTTCTTGCCGAAGAACTCTTCGTAGGTTATAAACCGCCCCTCGAGAATGTCCTTCTTGGCCTCCAGGATCTCGGCCAGAAGCTCACGGTCGGCCAGAATCTCAAGCGTTTCCACTTCCTCCGGGCTCAGGATGACGGCCTTCGCCTTTGACCTTTGGACGACGATATAGTGAGATCCTTTGGCCACATCCTTGATGATCGAGGCGATCGAGTTACGGAGTTTCGAAATCCCGACAACCTTGTCCATGTTTCTTTGTGTATCGATTGTACTATTCATTGTACAAATTGTCAATCCGCCTGCCCTGATTTTTTCAGCTCCACTACCTGCGACGGAACGGACGCGCTCAATTTCTCACTGATGTTCTTTTTTTTGTCAAAACCATAGATTCGTATTGACGTATACATAATGATGATATCTTGCACGCTTGCAAAATGCCCTCGATAAGCGGATGGATAACACAATCACTCTATGGAGGTAACATGAAAAAGTATCTTTTGTTGTTGAGCGCTCTCTTTCTGGCCACCAGCGCGTTCGGCCAGATCAGCGCCAAGCTGATGCGGACCATGGATGTCTCCGATACACAGATCACCTTCGTCTATGGAGGCGATATCTGGATCATGCCTAAAACAGGGGGGACGGCTATTCAGGTGACCCACTCACCCGGGGAGGAATCGTGGCCCCGCTTTTCTCCGGACGGGAAGTGGATCGCCTACACGGCCGGCTATAACGGAAACCAGGATGTCTATGTGATGCCCGCCCTGGGTGGGGTTCCGACCCGGGTCACCTACCAATCGCACGCCGATCGAATGGTCGACTGGCATCCGGACGGGGAGCACATCCTGTTTGCCTCGGCCCGCGAAAGCGGCATCCAGCGCATCAACCAATTTTATTTAGTCTCAAAAAGCGGCGGATTCCCCGAAAAATTGAAGATCCCCTACGGGGAATTGGCCAGCTACTCCCCCGACGGAAACTCCCTGGCCTACATCACGAAGATCACGGAGAACTTTCCCTTCAAGAGGTACCGCGGCGGCCTCGCTTCGGATATTATCATCTACGACCTGAAGAACAATACCGCCGAAAACATCACCCGCAACAAGGCGATAGACGGGAAACCGGCCTGGGTGGGAGACAAGGTCTACTTCCTCTCCGACCAGGCGGAGAATATGCGTCTCAACATCTGGGTCTATGACACCAAGACGAAAACGTCATCGCAGATCACCGATTTCGATGATTTCGACATTTCCTATATGTCGGCCGGAAACCGCGATATCGTCTTCGAAGCCGGCGGCACACTCTACCTGATGGACCTGAGCAACCGGCAGTACAAGCCTGTGGCGGTCCAGGTCGTCAGCGATCTGGCCATGGAGATGCCCACCTCCAAGGACGTCAGCAAGAATATCCGCGGGATGACGGCCGCTCCCGAGGGCAAGCGGATCGTGTTCGAGGCCCGGGGCGAGCTGTTCAATGTGCCCGTTCTCGAAGGATATGTCATCAACATGACGAAAACGAGCGGCGCCTTCGACCACAGCCCCGCCTGGTCGCCCGATGGGAAAAGCATCGCCTACTGGAGCGACCGGTCCGGGGAATACGAGATCTATCTCCAGGCAAGTGACGGCCGTTCGGAACCGGTGAAGCTGACCAACCGGAACAAGGGCTTCGGATATGCCCTGTACTGGTCGCCGGACAGTAAGAGGCTGGCCTTCATCGACGAGACCAATACCATCTCGGTCCTGGACGTGGAAAGCAAAAGGATTACGGCGGCCGGCAACACGAATTGGAACCTCGGCCACGGCTCCCGCTATGGCTATCCCATTGCCTGGTCTCCCGATTCAAAATGGATCGCCTTCACCCAGGGCATGGATAACGCCAATAACGCCATTTTCCTTTATGATGTCGGGAATCAGAAGTCCTATCAGGCGACCAGCGGCTATTTTGAGGATATCTACCCGGTATTCAGCACGGACGGCAAATACCTTTTTTACCTGACCAACCGCAGCTTCTCCGCGGCCTATTCGGACATGGGTGACGGAACGTGGGTCTATCCGAATTCCACACAGATCGCCTCGCTCAGCCTGACCAAGGATGCGCCTTCGCTCCTTCAACCCAAGAACGATGAGATCAAAAAGGAAGAAAAGAAGCCGGACAAGAAAGACGAGAAAGCGGCTAAAGAGGCGGCCAAGGAGGAAAAGAAACCCGAAAAGGAGGCGCCCGAGATCGCCGTCCGTGTGGACTTCGATGATTTGGAGGCCCGTGCTGTTATCCTGCCGCCCAAAGCCGGAAATATCGCAGGGCTGGCACCCTTTGAGGGCAAGCTGGTCTATCTGAGAGCCCCGAACACCGGGTCCGGCGAAGAATCCGCCTCCCTGGTCTATTATGATTTCGAGAAGCGCGAAGAAGAGACGATCATTTCCGATGTCGATGACGCCGTGGTCACGGCGGACGGCAAATTTCTGCTGGTCAACTGCAAAGGCCGGTACGGGATCGTCAAGCCGGAGCCGAAGCAGAAGATCGAGAAACCGATCCCGACGTCCGGCCTGGTGATGGACCTCGTTCCCAGGGAGGAATGGCGTCAGATATTCCTCGACACCTGGCGCCGGCATCGCGATTTCTTCTACGATCCCAACATGCATCAGGTCGATTGGAACGCCTTGCGGGAACGCTACGGCGCACTGATCGAAGACGCCCGCACCCGCTGGGATGTCAGCAACATCCAGTCGAACCTGGCGGCCGAACTCAGCGCCGGCCATACCTATGCATTCGGCGGCGATACCGAAAGGGTGACTCCCCGGAGCAACGGCTACCTGGGGATCGACTGGGAATTGAATAACGATTTGTACCGGATCAAGCGCATCGTCACGCCGGCCGCATGGGATACGGAAGTGCGCTCGCCCTTCGATCAGCCCGGCGTGGATGTGAAGGCAGGAGATTATATCCTGGCCGTCAACGGAGTGGGCCTTGAGCCCGGTAAGGATCCCTACGCGCCCTTTGAGGGGCTTTCGGGGAAAACCGTCTCCCTGACCATAAGCCGCTCGGGCAAAAAAGAGGACGGCAAACAGCACGTCGCCAAATGTCTGACCCAGGGCGAGGAAAGCACGCTTCGCTACCTGGAGTGGATCGAGAACAACCGGAAAATGGTCGACAAGCTCTCAGACGGCCAGCTCGGCTACGTGTACATGTCCAATACCGGAGGCCGAGGACAGCTGGAATTGGTCCGGATGTATTACGGTCAGCTGGATAAGAAGGGCTTTATCATCGACGAGCGCTTCAACGGCGGCGGCCAGCTGGCCGACCGCTTCCTGGAACTGCTGCAGCGTCCGGTCGTCTACAACCTTCATTGGCGGCACGGCCGGGATCACACCCATCCGATAAAAACCAATCCCGGACCGAAGGGCATGCTGATCAACGGCTGGGCCGGCTCGGGCGGCGACGGCCTGCCCTGGGCGTTTCAGGAATTGAAGGCGGGGCCAATCGTGGGCGAACGCACTCTGGGGATTCTCGTCGGTCCGGCCACCGGCCACGAGCTCATCGACGGAGGAGGGATCACCGTGCCCGGAGGCCGTCTTTACGACAACGACGGGCATTGGTTTTGGGAGGGCGAGGGTGTGTCTCCCGACATCGAAGTCTGGGACGATCCCAATATCCTGGTGAAGGGTCGTGATCCCCAGATCGAAAGGGTGGTCGACGAAGTGCTGAAAATGCTGAAGGCGAATCCGCCCCGAAGGACGCCGGCCCCGCCGCTCGAAGACCGCACCGCCGAGGGATTGAAGATCAAGAAATAGGGCCTTCCCGCCCGGCGCGCGGACATCTTCTGCGACTTCGTCTTTATTGAATTCGGGAACGTGGACCTTGAGGTCGCGCTCTGAAAAGACCTTCTGGGCGGCATGCCCGATGACGGCCGATAAAAGGACGCAAGAAAATTGGTGACAGTATATCGTGTCCCCGTTTTCACTTAAAAATTCAGGAAATGCTTGGTCAAGAAAGCAATGAGCAGGCCATAGCCAAAACTCATGAACGTCCCGATGATGATGTATTCGGCCTCCAGCCTCTGTTTGATGTCTTTGATTTCCCCGAATCGCAAAATTGACTTTGCCGCTATCAGGAATCCCACTCCTTCAGGATATCCCGCCAGAACGAGGAGGAAAATGATGGCCCGCTAATCCAGATCGACAAGGCAACTAAGAGGACAATATGGGCGGCTTGGTCCAGCAGGAAAACCGCCAATATTCTGGTCTTTATCCTGGATTTTATGAAGTCAAGGAGGGCATGCCCGAGGAAAATGGCCAGTGGAATAATCCAGATGACCCAAGCCCCGGACAACAATAGCCAATGGCGCCAGCCATGAGGGAATGCCTCAGGAGGACGAATACATTGGACTTATTTTCGGCCATTTTCTTGGTCTGGAATAAGAAGTCAACAAGGAAATGAGAAGCGATAAGAGCTACGGCCAACTCTCTAGATTCTGGAACCAACAACTGGGCCTCCCGATGCTCACAAGCCCATCCGCTTGTATCCAGTAATTACAAGCTAGAAGGCTTGTTGACTCGCATTTTTTTCGAAGTACAAAATTCCTTTTTCGAGGGCGTCCCAACCGGCTCGGCCTAAGTGCTGGGCAACCGCCTGCTGAGTGATTTTTTTCTCCCATAATTTTTCTGCGATTTCTTCCTGCTTCATACCTCTCAAAGCCCCTGATACGGCCAAGGCTTGTTTGTCTGTCCATCTGGTGGCAATCGCATCTATGAGCCGGACAAGGACATCAAACTTATCCGCAATTTTGTTATTCTCATGGGCGAAACACATATTAACCGATTTGGTTCTGCTAAGCCTATCCAACGCTTCGCCAGAAAGAAGGTAAGCGTCTCCATGCCCTTCCGACACCCGGGTCTTGGGGACTGAATCTATACTTCCTATCGCGATGGCCATCCTTGTATCCAGATTGGAGACCGGCGCCTTCGCGCGGATCGTCGCCCGATAAAAAAGAGACAAGCGAAGTGCTTTGGTCGGGTCGAGTACGAGCATTTGCCAACTATCGCCTCTAAATATGTCGATATCGAGTGGGACCGATTCCACGAAGGACTTGCGGAGGATTCGAGACGCCTCCTTCATAACTATATGCAGCGTATCCCAATCGTTTGGGTTCAGTTTTGAGGAGCCGATTAGGTCACCAGTAATGACTGCGCATTGCAATGGACTGATCTTTTTGTAAGGCATGGCCGTGCTCCGTCGGAAATACAAGCTTTTTTGCTTGTTGTAATATAATACAAGTCAATAAGCTTGTAAACCCTCGTACATTAATGGACGACAACCGATGACGTGCTTTCTCATTCCACTTTGCGGCCCCCCAATTTTTTTCTTTGACTTCCCTCGCCGCCATAATATAAGAATCGGGCGCAGGATATCAAAAATGGGGATGGTCCTATTTTTTTTGACTTCTTTGCTAGAGGTATAAAAATAGGACCGTCCCCATTTTCCTAAGGAGGAACAATGAGAAAACGAAATATCCTGGTCTTATCGGGCTGGTTATCGCTTCTCCTCTCGCTTCCTCTGCTCCTCCCGGCCCAGGGGGCGAGGGCGGACTACGAGCGCGCCGCCGGCTTGGCAGACAAGCTCCGGGGTTTGGTCCTCGACGCCGTGGACCGGAGCGGCTGGATCGGCGAGACGACCCGCTTCTGGTACCGCAAGTCGGTTAAAAACGGGTTCGAGTTCGTGGTCGCCGACGTGGCCACCCAGGGCAAAAAGCCCGCTTTCGACCATGACAAACTGGCGGCCGCGCTGACCGCCGCCTCCGGGGAAAAGGCGGACGCCCGGGATCTTCCGTTCAGGTTTATTGCTTTTGTCGACGATGAAAAAGCCGTGGAATTCGAGTTCGGAGAGTGGCGCTGGAAATGCGACCTGACCACCTACTCCCTGACGAAGGTGAAGCCGGCCGAGCGCTGGCGCCGTCGCGGCCTGAGATGGGACATGTGGGAAAGGGGACCGGCGCCGGAAGCTCAGTCGGCGGAGGCCAAAGCCTCGCCGGACGGCCGCTGGGAAGCCTTCATCAAGAACTATAACGTTTATATCCGGACCGTGGACAAGAAGGAAGAAGCCGCCCTGAGCAGCGACGGGTCCGAGGGCAACTATTACACCTTTGCCTCGCTCGTCTGGTCCGCTGACTCTCAAAAGCTCGCCGCCGGCCGCCTGCGCCGCGGATACCACAGGACGATCCATTACGTCGAGTCCTCGCCGGCCGACCAGCTTCAGCCCAAGCAATGGTCCATGGAATACGCCAAGCCGGGCGACGCTCTCGATATCGAACAACCGGTCCTTTTCCATGTGGAAACAAAAAGAAGGATCGTCGTGGACAACTCCCTCTTCCCCAATCCGTATGAGCTCTCGGAGATCGTCTGGCGCAAGGACGGTCGCGCTTTCACCTTCGAGTACAACGAGCGCGGGCACCAGGTCTACCGCGTCATCGAGGTCGACACCGCTTCCGGCGAGGCGCGCGCCGTCATCAACGAGGAAAGTCCCACCTTCTTCTGCTACTCCGGCAAGAAATACCGGTACGACGTCGCCGACGGAAAAGAGATCGTCTGGATGTCAGAGAGGGACGGCTGGAACCATCTTTATCTTTATGACGGCCCGACCGGCCGCGTCAAAAACCAGATCACCAAAGGGCCCTGGGTGGTGCGCGGCGTCGACAAGGTGGACGAGGAGAAGCGGCAGGTCTGGTTTCATGCCGGCGGCCCGCGTGCGGGTCACGACCCCTATCATGTTTATTACTACCGAATCAATTTCGACGGCTCCGGCCTGACGCTCCTGACTGAGGCCGAGGGAAACCACAGCGCTACGTATTCGCCCGATATGGCTTATCTCGTCGACACCTGGTCGCGGGTCGACCTCCCCCCTATCTGCGAAGTCCGCCGGGGCCGGGATCTCCAGGTCGCCATGCCGGTGGAAAGAGTCGACATCGGGGAGCTCGTCCAGGCCGGCTGGAAGGCGCCTGAGCCGTTCGTGGCCAAGGGCAGGGACGGGAAGACGGATATCTGGGGCCTCATCTTCCGCCCGATGAATTTCGACCCCGGGAGGAAATATCCCGTCATCGAATACATTTACGCCGGGCCGCATAGCTCGTTCGTCCCCAAGTCCTTCAGCGCCTTCAACCCGATGGCGGCGCTGGCCGAGCTCGGGTTTATCGTCGTCCAGATCGACGGCATGGGAACGTCCAACCGCTCGAAGGCGTTCCACGATGTCTGCTGGAAAAACCTCGGGGACGCCGGCTTCGCCGACAGGATCCTCTGGCATAAGGCTGTGGCCGCGAAATTTCCCTATTATGACATCAGCCGGGTCGGGATCTACGGCAATTCGGCGGGCGGCCAGAACGCCCTAGGGGGGCTCCTCTTCCACCCCGAATTCTATAAGGTCTGCGTTTCCTCCTGCGGCTGCCACGACAACCGGATGGACAAGATCTGGTGGAACGAGCAGTGGATGGGCTGGCCCGTCGGCCCCGAATACGCGGCCTCATCCAACGCGGTCAACGCTCACCGGCTGGAGGGCCGGCTCCTGCTGATCGTGGGCGAGATGGACACCAACGTCGACCCTGCTTCCACCATGCAGGTCGTCGACGCGCTCATCAAGGCGGACAAGACGTTCGACTTCCTGGTCATTCCCGGGGGAGGACACGGAATGGGCGGAGCATACGGAGAACGAAAGCGCAACGATTTCTTCGTCCGCCATCTTCTCGGCGTCGAGCCGCCCGACTGGAACCGCGTCAAGTGAAATTTGTGACAGTACATCCTTTTCCTTTTTTCGCCTGAGTGCGGCGAGGGCATGCGGCCGGAAATTCGGAAAAGAATGTACTGTCACCAATTTTAAAACCGGGACACAGTATGCCGTCACCAGATTCTGGATTTGATCGCCGGAATCCTCGGCATAATGGCGAGAGATAAGCGCAGGCCCGCGACATCGGCAACGTAGCGGCGGCAATTTGACTGGGAGGGCGGCTTGATCTACCATCGCCAACGATAGGACCAGCCAAACAAAAAAAGCCCATGACGAAAGAAATCCGGCTCCCCACCCCTCATCCCAGGTTCCGGCCGCGGATCTACGTAGAGGGACGCCGCACCGGCCACCCCGGAACCGCGGTCCAGATCGGGGGGGATTTTTTCGAGGTTGTCTCGGCCGAGAGGTCGGGCGGGGAATGGGTCTATCGCCTGGAGCCCTGGCCGGCGCAGGAAGTCATCCGCGTTTGCGTCGAGTGGGGCGAGGACGAGGAGCACCGGTTCATCGCGGGCCTCCGCGATGACCGGACCCGGGAAAGGAAGAGGCTTCTCGCTTGGGGCGGTCAGGCCTTGCTGGGCTTCCTGCCGGCCAAACACCAGAACAGGCTTTATGAGACGATCGGGCTGGATCCGCCCCGGGCGACCCTCTGGTCGGCCGCTCTGGAACTTGCGGTCGCCTTTCCGCTGGCGGCTCTCTTCGCCGTCAACTCGATCGCGGGCGGAATGGGCGGCCTGGGGAGACAGGTCCCCACTTGGATCGCGTTGTTGGCTATCGTGGCCGCGGTCGAAGGCGCCTTCAGACTGGCCGTCGTCATTTCGACGGGAGATCCCATCGGGAGCCTGCTGTTCGTTGTCCTCGGCCTCCGCTTGAAGTCCGAAGGCCCCGACTATGCGCCGGCCGACAGGATCTCGGCGATCGGCGAGGTGCTGGATGTCGTCTCGCCGGTGCCGAAGGTCTGGTGGGAAAGGGCCGGAGGGGTGACCTACGAAGGAGAACCCTATATTCTATCGGGATCGGACCGCGAAAGAACGGATTTTTCCTACCGCTTCCGGAAAGGCGGAGAGGGCTTCCCTGTTTTGGACCCGAAGTTGGAGCAGGTCCGGAATAGATCCTCGGACCTTTCCTATGTCTTGGCTCCTCTCTGGGGATTTCTCCCGCCGGAACTTCAAGGGAAGCTCGAATTCTACGGCCGGTACCGTCCGCGTCCGTATGTCCTTCTCTCCATCGTCTTCAACTTCCTGGCGGCTATTGCGCTCATGGGGTCCGGTCTGAGAAACATTGCCCTGGGCGTTTATGAGATCTGGAGCCTCGTCCTCTTGGCCGCCGGTGTCTCGCTTCTTGTGGAGAGCGTCTTGCGGCTGGTGCGGCTTTTGAGCAACGGCGAAACGACGGGAAGCGTTCTCGCCTTCCTCGTCAAGCCCATCTACTACATGGCCATCAAGGACAATCCGCTCCCGCCTTCATAGAATGGGCTCAGGTCTCAACAATCAACAAACTACGCAGCAAACGGCAACTCCCTTTTCTGAGAGAATTATGGTTGCGACTTCAGGTCCCTGCAATAATAGGGTCGAGGAGTCAGGAAGGCGCGAAGTCAGGCCTGATCCCTCCGGATGGGCTTATTTCCTCAGCTTGACACCCCTCCATATCCCGTCTTATCATCCCCCCGCGACGGGATCAGAGAAAACGGGAGGAAATCATGTTCACCTATGACGATATCGCCGGCATGATCGACCATTCCCTTCTCAAACCATTCCTGACCGACAGGGAAATCGAAGAGGGCTGCCGGATCGCCGATGGATATAGGGTCGCCGCCGTCTGTGTCCGTCCCTGCGATGTGAAGCGGGCAGCGACGATCCTTAAAGGCAGCCCGGTGCGCGTGGGCACGGTCATCGGGTTTCCTCACGGCACGACGACAACACAGGCCAAAGTCGCCGAGACGAAGGAAGCGATCGCGAACGGCGCGGTCGAGGTCGACGTCGTTTTGAATATCGGAAAACTGAAATCCAGGGATTATGAGTATGTAAGATCGGACCTGATGGCCGTGAACTCCATCGCCCACGAAAAAAATGCCGTCGTCAAAGTCATTTTCGAGAACTGTTATCTTGATGATGAGGAAAAAATCGCCGCCTGCAAAATTTGCAGCGAGATCGGCGTGGACTATGTCAAGACTTCGACAGGCTTCGGGAGCGGCGGAGCGGAAGACAAAGACATTCGATTGATGAGGGAAAACACCGACCCCGCCATCAAGCTGAAGGCGGCGGGCGGCATCAGGACGCTCGAGCGGGCGATCGAAGTCAGGAAGCTGGGTTGCTCCCGGATCGGGGCCACGGCCACCGTCGGCATCCTGGAGAGACTGAAGCCGATCTGATTGTCCAACGACGCTCGAGGAAAAAATGAAGTGGGGACGGTCCTATTTTTTTCGCCCTCTCCCTCCTCCCTCTCCCATCAACGGAGAAGGATGCTCGAAAAATAGGACCGTCCCTCTTTCTTTAAGATGAAGTTTGAAAGCTGAGAAGAGCCGGTTTCTATTTGAAATTCGCGAAGGCGATTTTCAATTGATTGCCGGGCCAGTGAAATCCGATTTCGATTTCGGTCTCCGTGCCGCCGAGAGTGCCTTTAAGACCCAGTCGAAACGATTTCGCCGGCATACTGGGCCTTTGTTTCCTCGGTGAGAGTTTCGCCTCCCCGCGGCTCAAGGTCTTGAATGATCCAGTTGTCATCCCGAAAAACGAACTCGCCTTGTATTTCGATCACGTCATTGCCTTGAATGTACTGGTATTCGGCGTTGACTTCCGTGACCCAGTCCGGGATCTCTCCGATCTTGGGGAATAAGCGGAACGCCTCAATGAGGTTGGCAAATACTCTTTTGTTTTCAGGATCATTGAGCTGCTTTTTAATTTCAGCCTCTTCCTCTTTCGAGTAGGGCTGCCCTCTGAGACGGACGATCGTTTTGTAATCGATCTTTTCAAGAGCCGTGGCGAAATCAAGAGCCATTTTCTGACAATCCAGCTTTGGACGCGACTGCCCCTCGCCGGGCCAAGCAGGCAGAGAGATGACCGCGGCCATGACCCCGGCCGCCAAAAGCGTCACGACCGCATCGATTTTGTTCGTCATTCTTTCCTCCCGTAAGTCAATTCTATTCTCCATATAGAAGAGCCCCTTTGGAGCGCCGACCTCTCACCCCCCCCGAACTTGGAGGAGAATTGGGGATCAGATCTCAACAATCAACAAATCCCGGGGCCATGCTGCAAATTGTTGAATGTTGAGACCTGACCCCCTCGATAACCCCCTCGATGGGACGGATTGCTTTACTTCGGCGCGTCGAGGGGAAGGCCGATACTCTTGAGCAGAGCCTCGTAGCGGGGGTCGGACCGCAGGCTGTCGAACCGCCGGTCGCACTGGATGTAAATCAGAAAGCCCGACCGCTCCTCCAGGGCCTTGGAGAGCCATTCAAAGGCCGGCCCGTCTTCTCCAAGGCCGAGATAGACGGCGGCGATATCATAGGCCGGAACGTAGGTTCGCTTGGACTTCTCCAGGAGTTTCTCCAGGACTTCCCGGGCCTCCTTTTCCCGGCCGTCAATTCCGTAGGCGTGGCCGAGCCCGGCCAGGGGAAGCGGGCCGTCCTCCCAATCTTTGAGGGCGTTCTGGAACTCGGCGATGGCCTCTTTGTTCATGGATTTCTGTTCATAGGCCCAGCCCAGGATGACCCGGGCCCAGGCGTTCTTGGGGTCCATCCGGACTCCTTTGTGGGCCAGTTCGATCGCCTCGTCATAATCCGATGTGGAGAGGCAGTGCCAGCCGAAACACATGCTCATGTCCACTGTGAAAGGATCGAGTTCGGAAGCGAGCTTGACCTCGGCCATCGACTCTTCCGTCCTGTCCATGGCCATCAGGTAATGCGCATAGAGATGGTGGGTATAGGAGAGGCTGGGGTTGAGCTCCAGGGCACGTTTGAATTCTTTCTCCGCTTCCTTCCAATTCAGATCATAATGGAGCCAGGCCAGGGCCAGAAAGCTGTGGGCCTCCCCGAGACTGTTGTCCTTCTCCAAAGCCTTGAGCGCCGCCTGCTTCATTTTCGAAAAGCCCTCGCGTGGTGGGATATCGCCGAACAACCCGCTGAAAAAATAGCCGTTCGCGATCTTCGTGTAAGCCAGGGCGAAATCGGGGTCGAGCTGGACCGCCTGATGAAAATACTGGCTGTCGCCCGAATAGATGCCCTTGAGATAGGCGTCAAAGGCCCGGGGGTTCACGTTTTTCCTCCTGGCCAGCCGGAACCTCGCCTCCTCGCTCAGCCGGATGCCGATCTGCCTCGTGATATCCTTGGCGATTTCGCCGTGGAGGACCTGAAAACCGCCGATGTCGCGCTCGTAGGTTTTGACCCAGAGCTGCCGGTCTTCGGCCGGATTCATCAGCCTGGCCGTGACCCGCATTGTCTCCCCCGTTCTTTGAACGGAGCCTTCGATCACCATGTCGGCCCTCAGTTCCTTGGCGATCTGCGGCAGGGATTTTTCGGTTTTCTGATATTGCAGGACGGAGGTCAGCGATCTGACCCGGAGCGGGCTGATCTGTCCCAATTCGGTGATAAGGGTATCCGTCATGACCACGGAAAAGTCTTTTTGCTCGGGATCCTGGGAGAGGTTCTCCATGGGAAGGACCGCCAGGGACTGCACGCGGCCGGTTTTTGCCCGGCCGGTCAGGGAGTTTCGCATTCCTCCGACGTTGAAAGCGAATAAGAGGCCCGCCAGCGCCAAGACCGAAACGCCGACCGGCAGCGGCTTTTGCCACAAGCTTCGCTTGGCCCGGCGCCGGGGCTTTCCGGCGGCGAGCGCGGAGAGTTCGCCGGTCTCGAGCCTGTCGAGGTCGGTGATCAGCTCTTTGGCCGAAGCGTAACGGCGGGCCGGCTCCTTTTCCAGGCACTTGAAGGTGACCCGCTCGAGCCCCTCGGAGACACGCGCTCCCTGGGACCGCAGCCGTTCGGGCTGTTTGTGGAGGATCGCCTGGATAAGATCGGAAGCGGTTTCCTGGGGATACGGCCTTTTCCCGGCGGCCAGCTCATAGAGGATGGCGCCCAGGGCATGGATGTCCGTTCGCCCGTCCACTTCGCGGCCCTCGAGCTGCTCGGGCGCCATGTAGGGAAGAGTGCCCGTCAAAGCTTGTGTGCCGGCGCTGGTAAGAGTCAGAGTCTTGTCCAGCGGTCCGGAGGGGCGGAGAAGCTTGGCCAGGCCGAAGTCGAGCACTTTGACCAAACCCTTGGACGTGACCATGATGTTGCCGGGCTTGAGATCCCGGTGGACGATTCCCTGCTCGTGGGCGGCTTCCAGCGCTTCCGCCACCTGCTTTCCCAGCCCGACGACGTCCGCCTCCGGCAATCCTCCCGGGAGCGACTTCTCGGCCAGGGTGACGCCGGAAATGTATTCCATGGCCAGGAAGTCCGTGCCGTTTTCGGTGTTGAAATCATGGATCGTGGCGATATTAGGATGGTTAAGCTTGGAGAGGGCCATGGCTTCCCGGCGGAAGCGCCTTCTCATCTCCTCGTCGGCGAGCACTCCGGCGGGCAGGACTTTGAGGGCGACGTCTCTTTCCAGGCGTTCATCCATGGCCCGGTAGACGACACCCATTCCTCCGGCGCCGATTTTCTCGATGATCCGATAACGGCCGAGGGTCTGACC
>JBAUIH010000075.1:0-1529 GCA_049682755.1 Candidatus Aminicenantales bacterium
CTCCCAAACCTAAAATCAGGCTTCGACCGCGGATTGAAATTCCTATCAGTCGGTTATCTAGCCTTTCCGCACCTGCCCTAGCCAAAAACCGGCAAAACAGACCGCCAGGGCACGTCGCCGCCGCGCCCTGAGTCTGAAAACCCCGCCCGCCAACCACAAAATCCCCGCGATCGCTTCACAAACGCGGCGTGCGGAACTTAAAATCAACCGCCGCGGAGGATTAAAATTCCTATCAGTCAAATGCGCGGGGAGCTATCTGACTGACTGATAGGAAACTATTCTCCAATCGCACTTGGAAAGTACTTGATTTTCCGTTGGCCCGCAAATAAAATGCGGCCTCAATGAGTCAAGTGGGCAGTCCAATAGGTGGAGGTGTCCGATGCGATTCGCTCCTGGTATTCGCTTTCTTACATCGGCGGTTGTGTTGGTA
The DNA here is from genome assembly GCA_049682755.1 of Candidatus Aminicenantales bacterium. GTDB lineage: Bacteria > Acidobacteriota > Aminicenantia > Aminicenantales > UBA8522 > UBA8522. The sequence goes on from JBAUIH010000075.1 coordinate 431, forward strand.
GCAACTACGAAAGTCAGTCGGGCCGAGTTTGCGGATTTCTTTACTGCGGACCCTGTTTCCGATACCGCGACGGGACAAGTTGGGGCCGTGATTTTCGACTTTGAAACAACGAGGGCCGTTCCGCCTCCAGACCCTCCCCACACCGGGGAAAACGGAGGCATAAACGGCGAACCTAGTTCACTTAGTGTATTGGATGGGACTGCGACTTGGTTTGACTCGCCAAATTACACTCCACCCCTCGCAATGGCTGACAGTTTGACGCTTTGGGCTGCTTCTGACTATCGGATAGTGTTTTCACAGCCTGTCACGGAGTTTAGATTACACATATTTCAGCTTGCGAACAACACGCTGTCATTTACGGTCGACGGTGCCACTGCAAATTTGTCCTTGCTAAGCAGCGATGGGGACCTAACTCTTGGTCCTGGGACCGTTTTGGGGCTGTCGGCTGGTGGCGGCAACCCTGCTGGGGATGACAACGCGAGCGGCACGATCGCCGTTGACGGATTGTTTTCCGTGATTTCTTGGACCTCCAGTAGTACCAACACGGGAGATGGAATTTCGATTCAATTCTCGGCCGTAGGTGTTCCTGAACCGTCGGGCATCACACTAATTGTAGTGTCCGCGATCCTTCTGCCCATCTGGCGACGCAACCGCTGACTGCATCGGCTGCCGCTGTATCAAGACAATTAGCTACCTCGAACAAGAACAAGAAAAGGAACAAGAAAAGAACAAGAAAAGGTGTCAGGAACGAATGGCACTGTCGCCTTGTCGTCGGCGCGCAATCTGATCTGGTGGAAAACGAAGATTTGCTTAAAATTCGTTCCACTGGGGATCGGTATTGAGTTGTCGTGCCGTCCTTGGTTATGAACGGGATGCCCTCCTTGGCGGCTCTGCTCCACAGAGACCAAGGAGGGTTTCTTGATGGCCACGGTACCGAATTCCGCCAACGCCGGCAGCAGCCGTTTTCAGAAAATCGTTGACGCATTCCTGGCCCCAGCCGGCTTGCCGTTCGCGGGCGTGCTCTCGGCCGAACGGATCGAGCGCATCTTTGCCAAGCACGGCAACCTGTTCGGCGGCGGCGCGATCTATTCCACGGCAC
>JBAUIH010000076.1:0-2329 GCA_049682755.1 Candidatus Aminicenantales bacterium
TGCGGAACTTCTATCATACTTAGGCCGGATTGAAGAAGCCCTTAAAGAAAATAACATCGCCCGGAATCTTGACCCCTTAGCGCCCCGGATAAGCGCCAACACAGGTTGGTACCTCTATTTTGCCCGCCGATATGAAGAGGCCCTCCAATGCTATCGTCGGGCTATCGAGCTGGGCGGGATATCCAAGGATCCAGAAGCGGATATGGCCAGCTGCTACGCGCTGATGGGTAAACGGGAGGAAGCCCTAAAAATACTCGACGGTCTCATCGAGTATTCAAAAACCAATTTTGTATCGTCCGTGTCCATGGCCTTTGCCTATGCCGCCCTCGGAGAGAACGAACTCCTGTTTGCCCGGCTCGAAAAAGCTGTGGGCGAGCGCGATCCCTATTTGTTGGGCTTGAAGCATTACCACAGGTTTGATGGCGTGCGCGCGGACCCACGTTTTACCGACCTTTTAAGAAGAATCGGCCTGGAAAAATGAATTGCCCCAAGTGTCAGCTTGAGAATCCCGAGACATCGCTTTTCTGCGCAGGCTGCGGAACGAAACTGAACGCCGCCAAAGATCTCTCGCTTTTCCAAACGGAGACGCTTCAGACTCCTCTCAAAGAGCTCACCACCGGCTCCACCTTCGCCGCCCGCTATCAGATCATCGAAGAGCTGGGCAAGGGAGGAATGGGCAAGGTCTACAAGGTCTTCGACCAGGAAGTCCAGGCCAAGATGGCCCTGAAGCTCATCAAGCCCGAGATATCAGCCGACAAGAACACCATCGATCGGTTCCGGAATGAGCTCAAAATCGCCCGGGATGTCTCCCATAAGAATATCTGCCGGATGTATGACTTGGACCGCGAAGCTGGCAGCTATTTCATCGCCATGGAGTACGTTTCCGGGGAGGACCTCAAGAGCTTCATCCGGAGGTCACGGCAGCTCGTGGTGGGGACGGCGATATTCATTGCTAAACAGGTCTGTGATGGACTAGCAGAAGCCCACCGTGTTGGGGTTGTCCACCGGGACTTGAAGCCGGGCAACATCATGATCGACCGGGAGGGCAATGCCAAGATCATGGACTTCGGGATCGCCCGGTCTCTTGGGGCGAAGAGCATCACGGGCGCCGGGGTGATGATCGGGACGCCGGAATACATGTCACCCGAGCAGGTCGAGGGGAAGCAGGTCGACCAGCGCTCGGATATATATTCGCTGGGGATCATTCTCTATGAGATGCTGACGGGACAGGTGCCCTTTGAAGGAGACACGCCGTTCACGGTCGGCGTCAAACAGAAGAACGAAATCCCCCGCGACCCCAAGGAGCTCAACGCCCAGATTACCCAGAACCTCAGCCGCCTCATCCTCAAATGCCTGGAGAAAGATAAAGAGAAACGCTATCAAAGCGCCAACGAACTTGGAGCCGACCTCGAGAAAATCGAAAAGGGCGTCCCGACCAAGGAGCGCCCGATTCCGAAAAGGAGGACCGTCACCTCCAAGCCGATCACCGTGACCTTGAGCCGGAAAAAGCTGCTCATTCCGACGGCGGCTGTCATTTCTCTGGCCGTCCTGGGCGTTGTCCTTTGGAAAGTGCTCGTTCCCGCCAAGTTGCCGTTGGCTCCCAAAGAAAAGGTCTCCATCGCCGTGATCAGCTTTGAAAACCAGACCGGAGACGAGAAATATGATTACCTGAGAAAGGTCATCCCGAATCTTCTCATCACCAGCCTTGAGCAGTCCGGAAATTTCAGCGTCACGACCTGGGAAAGGCTTCTCGACCTGCTCAAGCAAGCGGGAAAGGTCCAGGCGGAGTCCATCGACCGGGACCTCGGTTTTGAACTGTGCCGGTTGGACGGAATCCGGACGATTGTCCTGGGGAGCTTTGCCAAGGCGGGTGAAGTTTTCGCCACTGACGTCAAGATTCTCGATACCGAAACCAAGCGGCTCCTCAAGAGTGCCAGCTCAAGCGGCGAGGGGGAAGGAAGCATTCTCAAGAGCCAGATCAATGAACTGAGCCGGCAAATTTCCCTGGGAGCCGGAATTCCGGAGAGCAAAGTCAGTGCAGAAAAAACAAAAATTGCTGATATAACAACAAGCTCGATCGAAGCTTACGAATACTATCTCAAAGGCCTGATCGCTCATTACCAACTATACGACAAGGAGACGCTGCAGTATTTGGAGAAGGCCGTTGCGCTCGATCCGACATTTGCCATGGCTTATATCTGGCTTGCCGACACCTATAATAGTTTGGGGGATATCAAATCGAGAGATCAGGCTTTAGAAAAGGCCAAGGCGAATTACCAAAAGCTGACGGAAAAAGAAAAGCTTTATCTTGACGCGGCCTATGCAAATC
>JBAUIH010000077.1:0-3658 GCA_049682755.1 Candidatus Aminicenantales bacterium
CCAATTTATTAGGTTATTTGTCCTCCGCTTTTCTTCCCCCTGGCGGGGGAGGATAAGGGAGAGGGGGGAACGAAAGCAGGCGCTCGAGTCCGGCCGGGACGTCTTTCCCGAGATGAAAGCGGATGATCCGGCGGCCGAGAGCTCTCAAAGCCGCAAAGTCGCCTCTCGCCTGGGCGGCCTTGAGCAGGCCGAAAGAGACGGACGACGCGGCGCTCCCCGGCGAATCGGGGATGGGAGCGTCCCGCTCGTCATCGGCCGTGACCTGGATGAACAGGCCGTTGCCCCGGCCGCCCTTGTGGAGCTGGCCGGTCGAATGGAGGAAGCGGGGTCCGTAGCCGACCGTCGTGGCCAGCCGGGTCCGGTCACGGAGGCGGAGCCTCAGCTTGTTCAGGGCGGCATCTGTTTTTCGCGACGGGGCGAGGAACGCCTGGACGGCCAGGTAGTCTTCCGGCTTGGCCGAAGAAAGGAACCTCGCCAGGCCACTCAGGAGAGACGGCGCTTCGATGTCCGAAAATACGGAGATCCCACCCTGCCGGAAGCGCGGTTTTTCCTCCGGAAGGACGCCGTGCTCGCGATAATAATCGATGAATTCCCGGGCCTTCTTTTTGGCCGATTCTACGTTGGGTTGGTCGAAGGGGTTGATCCCGAGGAACCGGCCTGCGACCGCCGTGGCGAATTCCCAGAGGAAGAACTGGCCGCCGAGATGAGACCGGTCGGGCACGGCCAACGTCAGGAGCGGAAATCTGGCCTTCTCGATACGCCGGGCGGCCGCATCGCCCTTTGTCTCTCCCTTTTCCTTAACCCTGACGAAAAGGCGGTCATTTCCGTAGTTTTCGACAGGGCCGATCCGTTCCCCATCCACCGGGAGGACGCCCTTGCCGTCCTTCCCCGTGCTCTCGGCGATGAGTTGCTCCAGCCAAAGGCCGAAGCTCCGGAAGCCCCGCGGGAGAAGCAGGGTCAGCTTGTCCCGGCCCCTTTCTGCCAGGACACCCAGGATGGTACCCAGGAAGGCTCCCGGGTTGGCCATGAGGTCGGGCTCGCGGCGGCAGAGGTCCGACATCTTGACGGCCGTCGAGACCAGGCTCCCGATCCGGATCCCCTTGAGGGCAGCCGGCACGAGGCAGAACGGCGAAAGGGCCGAAAAGCGGCCGCCGATCTCCGGATCGCCGGGGAAGACGGCGCTGAAACCAAGTCTCCGTGCCTCCTCCTCGAGCGGCGTTCCCGGGTCGGTGATGGCCGCGAAATGCTCTCCCGCTCTGTCTTTGCCCAATCGATCGGACGTCCAGCTCCAGAAATACTTGAAGAACGAAGCCGTTTCCACGGTTGTTCCCGACTTGGAGGAGACGATAAAGAGAGTCGTCGCCGGGTCGAGCTTTTTCTTTTTGCCCAGCACGACCGCCGGGTCAGTTAAGTCCAGAACGTCAAGGTCGAGATATCCGGGCTGCGTTTCGTAACTCTTCGCCAGGACAAGCGGCGCCAGGCTCGAACCTCCCATGCCGAGAAGAAGGGCGTGGGCATAGCGTTTTTTACGGACGTCCCGGACGAATAAATTTATCCCCAATAGCTCTTTTTCCATGGAGCGGGGCGAAGTCAGCCAGCCCAACCGGTTCCTGATCTCCGCCGGGTCCTCGCGCCAGACGGTCCAGTCTTTTTTCCAGATGCGGGAAACGACTCTGTCCTTCGCGAGAGAGGCCAGTCCGTCGACGATCGCCTTTTCGTATTCCAGCAGATTGGCTGTTTCGATCATCGGCCCGGCGGAAACCATCGTGCCCAAATATTCTTAAATATGTCCTCTGCTTGTCAAGCCGCCGCGGATAGCTTCCTTGCGAAGAAGACTGCTTCTATATCCAACGAATCTTAATCTGCCGCTCCAGTTGTTTGAACTCCGGGTCCCCGGTGACGAGTTCGGCTTGATGGAGTTTGGCCAAAGCGAAGGCGAAACAGTCGGCATAGGACATCTTCACCCGGGATTTGATCATGGCCGCTTCTCTGGCCATGTTCCAGTCTACGGCGACGATCTCGATTCCGAGATTTTCGACCTCCCGGATCAGCTGGTCTGCCTGCGCATCTGAAGTCTGACGTGCAGTGATGTACCAGACTTCTCCTGCATTTACCGGGCACATTAATAGGGAGATCCCCTGCTCGTTGGCATCGGCGATGATATCGGCCGCCTTTTGTCCCGACGGCTCGTTCTCAAAAAACGCCAAGACGGCCCAGGAATCAAGGACCAGTTGTCTCGATATTGCCATTATAATTCCCGTTCCACTTTTTTCTCTGCGGCCAACGCTTTGAGCAGACCTTTACCCTTGTATTTTCCACGCAGGCTTTGAATGAACTCCCGAGTGATGGGGGTTAGAACGATCTTATTTGACCGCTCGTCCACTTCTATCTGGAAGCGCGTGCCCTTTTTAATGGCCAGCTTGCGCCGGATTGCGGCGGGTATAATCACCTGTCCTTTCTCTGAGGAATATGTTTCCATTGTCTTCTACCTCTTAAAATAGTATAACCTAATTAATAATGTTTGTCAAAATAAATAAGTAGATAAAATGATAATCGTCATACATTCAGGGCTGATGTTTTACGCTTTTATTATTCCTTGAGCTCCGGGTGTTTGGTGTGGAAGTCCGTCGCCTGCTCGTAAGCCAGGGCGACCCGCAGCGTCAAGGCCTCATCGTAAGGCCCGCCGATGAACGAGATGCTCGTCGGCGAACCCTTCTCGTCGAACCCGTTGGGCAAGACTACGGCCGGGTGGCCGGTCAGGTTGGTGAGGAGCAGGTTGTTGCCGCCGAATGAGGGCGCCACGTAGACGTCGATCTCCTGCATCCGCTCCGCCATCGCCCCCATCAAAAGCGTCCGGATGCGATTGGCCTGGATGTATTCGACCGCCGGGATTAAACGGGCCTGGCGGAAGGCGTTCGGCCAGGCGCCCCGGTCTTGCCGGACCATCAGGTCGTCGCGATTCGAGCGGGTGAGCTCGTCGAAGGCGGCCGCCGCCTCGGCGCTGAGGATGATGGCCAGGGGCTCGACGGGGAGGTCTTCGGGAAGTTCGAAGGGGACGAGCTCCATCCCCGCCGAGCGCAGGACCTCGAGTGCAGCATCGTCGTTCTTCTTTGTCTTGTGATCTTCGTCGAAAGCCTTTTTGAGGAAGCCGATGCGGATGGAGTCGAGGGCGAGTTCGGAGTCCCAGTCGAAGGGGAGGTCGACGACCGAAAGGTCTTTGCCGTCCGGCCCGCGGATCGCCTCGAAGACAAGAGCGCAATCCTCGACCGACCGGCAGATCGGGCCGATCTTGTCCATGCTCCAGCTCAGGGCCATGGCGCCGGCGCGGCTGACCCGACCGAAGGTCGGCCGCAGTCCGACGACACCGCAGCGGGTCGAGGGCGAGACGATCGATCCCCAGGTCTCGGTCCCGATGGCGAACCCGACCAGTCCGGCTGCTGTCGCCGCGGCCGGTCCCGCCGACGAGCCGCTCGACCCTTGCTCGTAGTTCCAGGGGTTGCGCGTCTTGCCGCCGAACCAGATATCGCCCATAGCGAGGGCGCCGAGCGTCAGCTTGGCCACGAGCACGGCGCCGGCTTCCTCGAGGCGCTCGATGACCGTGGCGTTATCGTCGATCACCTGGTCCTCGTAGGGCTTGGCCCCCCAGGTGGTCTTGTAG
>JBAUIH010000078.1:0-5400 GCA_049682755.1 Candidatus Aminicenantales bacterium
ATCGGCGGGGCGGTCTTGGCCCGGGCCGGTCGTTTCCACGAGGTCGGAGAGAACCTGAAGGTCAAGGAAGTACTCGTCGGGGATCGCAGCTATATCATCTGTCTGAACGAAGAGGAAGAGCGGAAAGACGAAGCGGTGCGCGAGGCGATCATCGACCATCTTCGGGAGAAGCTCTCGGGCGAGGCCAAAAGCCTGGTCGCCAACAAGGGCTATGCCCGGTATCTCCGGGTGACGAAAGGCGCGATGCGGATCGATGAAGACAAGGTGGCCGCCGAGGCCCGATACGACGGGAAGCATGTCTTGCGGACCAATACCGAGCTCCCCGCTGCGGAAGTCGCCCGGACCTATAAAAACCTGTGGCGGGTGGAACGGGCGTTTCGGGAGACGAAAAGCACGTTGAACGTCCGGCCGATCTTCCATCACCGCGACGACACATCGATCGGGCACATCGTGGCCGGTTTCCTGGCCCTGCGCCTGGAGGTGGACTTGCAAAGAAGACTCGATGACCGCGGCGTCGATGTGTCCTGGCCGACGTTGATGAGAGATCTGGGCCGGGTTCAAGCGGTTCGGCTGGAAGCGGCCGGGCAGTCCTATGTTTTGCGGACGGATCTTCAGGGCACGGCCCATCAGGCTTTCCTGGCAGCCGGCGTTCGACCACCCTCCCCGGTGACGATGATAGAATAAGATGGAAACTGTAGTGCCAAAGTCTTTTTGCGCGCCCGTATTTTATTCATTTACAGGAACTTCGAAAAATCAACTGTCGAAAATCAGTCAGACGAGAGAAACAAAGCTTCTGAGCCAAGGCCTCATCCTGCTACGCCGATTGACAAACCGGCAAGATGGAAAATATAGTGAAGACAAGTTGAGGAAATCCGGATGAATTATTGGGATGCGATAGTGCTCGGCATCGTCGAAGGACTGACGGAGTTCCTGCCTGTTTCTTCCACCTTCCACCTCATCGCCGCGGCCCGGCTCCTCGGGAGCGGGGATGGGGAATTCACCAAGCTTTTTAATGTCTTCATCCAGAGCGGCGCCATCCTGGCCGTCCTGTTCGTTTTCTGGAAAAGGCTCAGGAAAGACCGCGCTCTGGTGACCAAGACTCTGGCCGCTTTTTTGCCAACCATGGCCCTCGGCATCCTGGCCTACCGGACCATCAAGGACGTCTTTTTCGATTCCTCCACCTGGATGATCGGCATCTTCATCCTGGTGGGTTTCGTTTTCCTCGTCTTCGAAAGACTGGTCAAGGGGGGCACGTTGTCGCCCAGGAAGGCTTTGACAGAATTGACCTACAGGGATGCCGTCCTCGCCGGACTGGCGCAGTGCCTGGCCTTTTTCCCCGGGGTATCGAGAGCCGGAGCCGTGATCCTCATGATGATGGTCCTCGGTTTCAGACGGGACGATGCGGCAGCTTTTTCATTTTTTCTGGCTGTTCCGACCATTTTGGCGGCCGGGGCTTACGATCTTTACAAGACAAAAGAGATGCTCATCCAGTCAGTCTCCTATATCCCTGTTCTTGCTGTCGGTTTCCTGGCGGCCTTCGCCATCGCCGCTTTCGCCCTGAAGTGGCTGATCCGCTATCTCCAAACCCACACTCTTAACCTTTTCGGATTTTACCGGATCGCGGCCGGCGTCCTTTTGATCCTGGCTTTTCTTTTTCTCTAAGCCAGCCCGACAAGCGGCAAGAGAATCCTCAATCCCCCCCAGATGACCAGTCCTCCCGTCAGGTTGAGCAGGCTGCCCGCCCTCAGCATTTTCGTGATTGGAACGAGACCTGAACCATAGACGATGGCGTTCGGCGGTGTGGAAACCGGGAGCATGAAAGCATAGCTGGCGGCGATAGTAGCGCCGACGGCCGGAGGGACGGGGTTCAATCCGGCCGCCTGGGAGATCGAGATGAGAATAGGGACGACCATCGTGGCCGCGGCGGTGTTGGACGTTGTCTCACTGACCAGGATGGACAGATAGATGCCGGCCAGGGTAAGGCCCCAGACCGAGGTCGTCCCGAAAACCCCGAGCAGTCCCCGACCCAGGCTTTCGGCCAATCCTGTCTGGAACATCAGCTCGCCCAGAGTCAAGCCGCCGCCGAAGAGGAGAAGCGTCCCCCAATCGATCTGCACGGCCTGCCTCCAGGTCAGCGTGAATGTCCTTTTCTTCCAGTCCAAAGGAAGAAGGAAAAGGAGCAGGACCGCTAGGAGGGCGGCGACTGCTTCAGGGACGCGGTTGTTGTAAATCCGCGAAAGCGGTGCCGAGGCGCCCGCGAAAAGGGCCAGGAAGCCGGGAAAGATCCACAGACTCACCGCCGCCAGGAAAGCGATCAGGCAGTTCTTCTGCCCGCGTGTCCAGGGCCCGAGCTTGTCGAGCTCGGAGAGGACGAACTCCCGGCTTCCCCGGATGCGGCGGACTTCCGGCTTGTGAAGGACCCGCATGATGAAATAGAGGAACAGGTACATGATCACCAGCAGGGGGACGGCGAATAGCATCCAGCGGAAAAAGGGGATCCTGATCCCGGCGAACTTGTCCATCATGGCCAGCCCGATAAGGTTAGGCGGAGTGCCGACCGGGGTGCCGATCCCGCCTGTCGATGAGGCATAGGCGGCCATGAGCATCAGCCCGGTGGTGAAACGGAGGCGTTCGACAGGGACGGGGCGGCCCGACTGCCGGGCCATCAGGCCCGCCATGGCGCCGACAACCCCGAGACCGAGCGGATACATCATCGCCGTGGTGGCCGTGTTGCTGATCCACATGGACATGACGACGCAGACCGCCCCAAAGACAAAAAGGATCCGTCCGGAGCTCGAACCGACGAAACGCCGGGAAAGCAGGGAATAGGCCAGCCGCTTGTCCAATCCGTGGACGGACATGGTTCGGGCGATGACGAAACTCCCCAGAAAAAGAAAAATGATCGGATTGGCGAACGGGGTGAAAACCGTCTTGGCGTCGGCGACACCGGCGACGACACAGAGCGCCGCACCGAACAGGGAAGTGACGGGAATGGGCACGGGCTCGGTGACCCACCAGACAACCACCCAAGAGATCACGGCGGCCAGAACGTGGGCCCGAGCACTCAAACCGTCCATCGGCAAAAAATAAACGAGCAGTCCCAAAATCGGGCCCAAAAAGAGGCCGGCCGTCCGCCGGAAGCGCTCGAACCGCCTCTCCGCTTCCGACAGAGCCGCATCGAGTGCAGCGCCTTCCTCTGCTCCAGTGATCGTGCTGCCCTCATGGCTGTCGAGTCCCATTGCCGCGAATCGTATCACATCATAATTCCCGGACACAACAGCTTAAGTTGAAAATACTCAATCGGCAAACCCAGAAAAAAGAATTCGAGAGAAATGGCGGCGCAGCGTATCCCTGCCCGTGCGAAGCCGATGGTGGCGGGTGGGCGGGTCTTGGCGAGAACGGGCAGGGATATGCCGCGCCGCAATCCTTCCGCTCTTTACTTCCAGGGACGGCTGTGCTAAACAAAAATCCATGAACGTCCTGGTGATTCTGGCTGTGGCCGTGGCCGCCTTCATTCTGGCCGCGCGCTTCTATTCACCCTACATCGCCCGCGTCCTGGGCGAAGACAAAAACAATCCTACGCCGGCCGTAACCTGCAACGATGGCCGGGACTATGTCCCGACGAAACCCTACATCGTCTTCGCCCACCATTTCTCGGCCATCGCCGGCGCCGGCCCGATTCTGGGGCCGACCATGGGCATTCTCTACGGGTTTGTCCCGGCCTGGCTCTGGGTGGTCCTGGGCGGCATCTTCATCGGCGCGGTCCATGATTTTACCTCGCTCTTCATCAGCATCCGGGAGGGCGGAAAGTCGATGGCCGAGGTGGCCCGGAAAACCCTCGGAAACGCCGGGTTCAACCTCTTCATCGGGTTCACCATCGTCATGATCGTTCTGGTCACCTCCTCCTTCCTTAGCGCCACGGCGATCTCCCTGACCTCTCTCTGGCCCTTGAGCAAAATCGGTGTCGCCGAGGGACAGACATTACTCAAGACGGTCGTGCAGGATGGGGTGGTTATGGGCCGGATCGGCGGGATCGCTTCGATGTCGGTCATCATCATCACCCTTTGCTCCCCGTTTCTCGGCTGGTTGCTGTACAAGAAAAGGATCAAGACCGTCCTGGCCTTTGTGCTCGCCTTGGCGATCAGCCTGGGCAGCATCCTCGTCGGGATCGCTCATCCGGTGACCCTTTCCCCGGTCACCTGGATGATCATCATCTCCATATACGTATTTTTCGCGGCGGGCGTGCCCATCTGGGTGATTCTCCAGCCCCGGGATTTGATCAACGTCCAGATTCTTTACGGCGGGATCATCCTTCTGGTCCTATCCCTGATATCGACCGGGTTCAGAGGGCTGACCATCTCTTTCCCCAAATTCAACATTCCCGAGGGCGTCCTGAGCCTGGGCCTGATCTGGCCGATGATGTTCTGCACCATCGCCTGCGGGGCGATTTCGGGTTTTCATGCCCTCGTGGCCGGGGGAACCACGGGCAAACAGGTCTCCTGCGAGACCCATGCCCGCAAAATCGGCTACAACTCCATGCTCCTCGAGTCGGTCCTGGCCGTCTGTGTGCTCCTGGCCATCGGGGCGGCGATGAGTTTTGTGGACTATAAATCCATCGTCTGGCCGACCGACCCCGCCGTCAAGTCCAATCCGATCCTGGGATTTTCCTTGGCTGCGGGGGGGCTTTTCCACCAGGCTCTGGGGATTCCGACGGCCCTGGGAGCGATCTTCGGTATCCTCATGGTCGAGGGCTTCGTCGTCACGACCCTTGATGCGGCCGTCCGGCTGAACCGTTACTTGTTCGAGGAGCTGTGGAGCATCCTTTTCGCGGCTCCCCCGCGCCTTCTCAAAAACTACTGGTTCAATTCTGCTCTCTCCGTCGTCCTGATGTGGATCCTCGCCTATTCCAATGCCTTCAACGCCCTCTGGCCGATTTTCGGGACCGCCAACCAGATGCTGGCGGCCCTGACGCTGTTGACTGTGTCCTCCTGGCTGCTGCTGAGGAAAAAGAAAAATTTTTTCACTTTGATACCGGCCGGTTTCATGTTGCTGACGACGATCGCCTCTCTATTCATTCTGATGCGAAATTACGTCCGCAGCCGGAGCTATCTCCTCATGGCCGCCGACCTTCTGCTCATGGTCCTGGCGGCGGGTGTCGTCTGGCTGGTCGTGAAAAACTTTATCCGCCCGAAACAGGGGGCGGCGGCCGGGGCCGCCTGAGCGTCTCGAGGTGAAGGGAGGAAAGGGATGTCACCAGTCTTCAAGAATGAGCCCAGAATCGGCTGGACGGAAGTCATCCTGGAAGCCCTGCGGGGGATCAAGAGCGAGATCTTGCTTTACGCGCTGGTCGTGGCCGCTCTTCTCGTCGGCTCGGCTTATCTGGGGATTGAAGTGTTGAAG
>JBAUIH010000079.1:0-10411 GCA_049682755.1 Candidatus Aminicenantales bacterium
GGGGAACCGACGGGACTGGTTCCCCGGGGTGCGGGGGCTTAGGGCGGCATCCTGTGCCCAGTCTTCCCAAGTTGTTCAGTTGACCATGGCCCGGCTTTTTGGATAGGATAGTCCCCTTTTCTAGAGATGAACAAAAGGCGGCCTCAAGATTTCTACGAGATCCAGCGGCAACAGCGCGGGAAGAGTCTTTTCCTTTTCGCAGTTCTGATCGTCTTTTACTTCCTGGCCATCGGGTTGATTGCCCTGGCCGTCTTTTTGAGCATCGGGGCGTTTGCCGTCCCGAACTTCCTTTCCGGGGCATTCCTGATAAAGCTCATGCTTGGGGTTCTGGTCGTCGCTTCGCTCATCGCCGTTTTCCATTATCATGATGCGCGCAAGTTCGGCGCCGCTTACATCCTCAAGCGGCTGGACGCCCGGAAGCCGGACCTTGCGGATCGTTATCATCTGCAACTGGCCAATGCCGTGGAAGAGATGCGGATCGCCAGCGGGCTGGCGGATGTCCGGCCCTACGTCATCCCCTCTTTTGCCGTTAACTCAATGGCCCTGATCGAGGGCGACGGCGTGCCCGCCGTGGCCGTCACCGAGGGACTCTTGGCCGATTGCACGCGGGACGAGATTCAGGCCGTCGCTGCCCATGAGTTGGCCCATATTGTGCGCGGTGACGCCTTTTATGTGGGCCTCGTCTGCTCTCTGGCCAATTTTCTCGAGAAGCTCCGGGCGGCCCTGGAACCGGACGATTCTCCTCCTGAGGACCGTGCGCAGAGCGGAAGGGGCGGCGCCCCTCCGGTGCTCATCTATGGCGTCGTAACTCTGACTTCGATCCTGATGCATCTCCTCAGCACCTTGCTCAGCCGGGAGCGAGAGATCCTGGCCGATGCCGCGGCCACCGAGATCAACCGCAATCCGGTAACTCTGGCCAGAGCCCTTTACAAAGCCCATCTCAAGAGCTCTTTCGTGGGGGATTTCAGCCTGACTTACAGCCCGCTATTCATCGTTGCTCCGGCCTTGAGCAGTGACGACCGGGAAGGCTTCTGGAGCCGTCTTTTCAACTCTCATCCTCCGCTTATGAAAAGGGTCAGACTCCTAGCCCAGCAAGCAGGGCTCAGGCCGGCCCAGGTGATTGAACAGGTCTGGGAAAGCCAGAGGATGCGGAAGGATGCGCGGGGGATGGTCTATGCTTCAGAGGAGATCCGGGGAGCGACCCCGGCGCAGGTGGTGGCGGTCAAGCATAACCGTTGTCCCCGCTGCCGTATTCCACTGAAAGACACATTCTATGAGGGGGTCGCCATCCGGGCCTGCGGCCGCTGCGGCGGCAAGCTGGTGGACGCAGATGCGATGGACCGGATCATTCTGCGGAGAGAGGTTGCCTTTTCGGACGCGCTGCTTTCCAAGGCCAGGGCATTCCGCGAAGAATTCTTGCTCAATCCGGTAAAGAAGCAACGGGCCAAGGAAAAGGAGGCCCAGAGAATTTCCTGCCCCAACTGCGGCCGTCGGATGTTGGCCAGGCCTTACAACTACCAGTACTTTGTCCCGGTGGACAAATGCCTCTCCTGCGCTAAGATCTGGTTTGACGGCGACGAGTTGGAGATTCTCCAGGTTCTGATCGAGAAAGGGGACTGAGTCTCAGAGATCGACTCTCTTTTTTCCCCCGTCCACCGCTTTTATGAAAGCGATCAGACCGTTCAGGTAGGTTTCCTGGTCATCATACATGCACATGTGGCTGCCGTTGGGACAGTACAGATAGCTTCCATTCTGGACCTGCTGCGCCATCCACTTCATGTGCTCCGGATCCATGGTGTCATACCGGGCTCCGATCACCAGGGTCGGCACGGCCAGGTTTTTGAGGTCCGCCTTCCTGTCCCAGTTTTCAAGGCGGCCGGAGATCCCGAACTCGCTCGGGCCCTGCATGGTGACATAGACCTCCTGGTTGATACGGGCAAACGCCCTGTTGACCGGGTCGGGCCACTCCGCCAGCCGGCAGATATGTTCCATGTAGTAATTTGGGACGAGGAGCTCCATATAGCGGGGATTCTGGAATTCTCCTTTGGCTTCAAGGCTTCTGATCTCCTCGAGCACAACTGGGTCCATCTGTTTTGCCAGCACGTCTGCCGCATACGCGTCATAAGAGGGGCAGCAGGACATCATGTTGGAGATGATCAACCCTTTCAGATGATCTTGATATTTCAAGGCGTACTCCGTGGCCAGGATGCCGCCCCAGGAGTGCCCCAGCAGGAAAAAATTGTCCTTGTTCAGCCCGAGGGCCTGGCGCACCTGCTCCACCTCTTCGACAAAGCGGCCGACCTCCCAGAGGTCGGTGTCCTTCGGCTGGTCCGAGTAGGCCGATCCCAGTTGATCGTAATAGATAAACTCGATTCCCTCCGAAGGCAAGTAGCTTTCAAAGCATTCGAAATATTCATGGGTCGCGCCCGGGCCGCCGTGGAGCAACAGAAGTCTCGTGCGCGGATTGTTACCGAACTGCTTCGTCCAAACGTTGAACTTTCCCTCGGGGGTCTCGATGGGAATGATCTTGATGCCGCCGGTCTTGACGGCTGCGTTATCTCCCTTGAAATAATCCAGTGCGGTCGCGCCTTCGCGCTGTGAGCAGGAGGCCAACAGCACCGCCATGATGACCATGGGGAATAATTTGCCCAGAATTTCCATTGTTCCGCCCTCCTTGGGATGTTTACGGACACATCTTAGGGAGGGGCCGCCCCGCCGTCAAGCAAAAAAAGGCTGCCGGGAGGCCAAAGAGAGATCGGCATCCGGCCTCAGTCGAAGATTCTTTCCAAGGCCTGATACTTGGTGTGGACTTTCTCGACGGCCGCCGAGATGGCCTCGCCGTCGCCCGATGGGCCGGTTTCGGCCAGGGCTCTGGTCGCCTCATGAAGCTCCCGGGAGGCGGCGGCAAAAGCCTCCGTCTTTGATTCCAGGCGTTTGGGCAGCGATGCCCCGGCGATCGCTTCGGCTTGGACAAGCATGTCCGCGCTCACCTCGGCGATCTTGGCGAAATCCTTATCGGGGAGATACCTGTGATAAACGACGTAGAGCGTCTTGTGGAACGTATCGACTTCCTTGAGCACCGGCCGGATCGTCCGGACCATCATTTCGTAGCGGGCATGGAGGACCTCGGCCGAATCGAGAAGGACGGCGTCATCAGTTCCTGCGGCGGCCGTCAGGTAAGCGTCAACCGAATTCCGGAACTCGGCCAGGACCTGATCCCATTTGGCCTGCTTGTCGCGGAGAATTCCGGGCAGTTTGGCCTCGTATATTTTCTCAGCCACGTTCTTGACTTCCGGGGCATGACTCCTCAAGGCGGCATAATCCTTATCCGGATAAGCGGTATGCCAGATCGGATAAATGATCTCGTGGAAGGCCGTGAGCTCCGGGACTTGGCTTTCGGTTTCTCCGGATTCCGCAATTTGGGCCCAGACCGCCACCCCTCCCGCGATGAGCAATCCAACCAGAGGGCCTGATATCCAGCTCTTTTTCATTCTGTCCTCCTCGAACCCGGCACCAGCCGGATCGTCTTGATCTCGAACGGCTTCATATTGAGCCTCAGAATTTTACCATCCGTCTCGATTCTTGCCAAGGGCCGCTCGATCAGGTCTGTTTCCATCGCCCTCATCGGATCGGGCAGGCCGATGCGGACCTCCGTCTCGCGGCCGCAGGCCTCGTACAGGCGAAAGATGGTTCCCCTCGAGAAATATCCCGATTCCTTCTTGACAGCGGACAGAATAACGTTGTCCGGCTCCACTTCGAAGAAAGAGCGCTCCGGCGGCCATTTCCCGGGATGGACCATTCCCGTCCTGGCGATGAGCGGATTATTGAGTTCGTAGCCCTTCCGGAAGGTTTTGGCCGCCTTCCAGTCACCGGAGTGCGGATAGAGCGAATAGACCAGCTCGTGCTCTCCCCTGTCCGCTTCGGGATCGGGGTCGGTGGCCCCGTGAACGACAGATATCCGCATGACGTTGTCTTTGACGTCGAAACCGTACTTGCAGTCGTTGAGGAGGCTCAAGCCATGGGTTCCGGTCTCATCGCTCAGATCGATCCAGCGCAAGGCGGGCACTTCGGTCCCATCGGTGGGTCGGGAAATCGATCCGTACGGGATTTCGAAATCCGCCCGGGAATTCTTCACCGCAAGCGGGAACGCGGCCTTGATCATCAGGTTCCGCTCCTGCCAGTTCAAGCGCACCCGGCAATCCACCCGTGGGACTTTATCGTAGAGCATGATGTCCTGGATGAAAACGGAGTTCCGGAAAACGTTCTTGACCCTCAATACGGCACGAACAGGTCCCCTTTCCAGTACTTCGACCTCCGCCCCGTCCTGCCCAATATTCGCGAGGGTTTCCTTGAGCCCCAGCTCCCAGGCCGACATGTTCGGCGGTTCGTCGACGATGGCCTGGAGCACATTTCCGGGGGCGGCCAGGACCTCCCGGCCGTTCGCTTTGTCGTAGAGGGTGCGCATCCATCCGGTCCGGGGATCTAAGGCCAGCTTAAAGAACTCGTTCTCTACGGTTAGGTCCTCGACCGAAATGGGAGTCTGAAAGACCTGCGCAGCGTCCGCTTCCACGACGCGATAGGTCTTGTATCCGAAAGAGGGGACCTTCGCGGCGATGAAAAGAAAGCCGACTTCGGCTTTCTCTGATTCTTCGCTCCTGTTCAAAACCTGATGGGGAACCTCGTTTCCGCTCCCGTCGATGACCTTTATGGCCGCAACCGGACGCGGGAAAGTCAGTTCTGTTTCTATCGGCTCCGTCCTCTCCCAGCTTAACGAATTAAAGACAAGAAGCGGTACCCCCTCGCCTTGCGTGTCGACCTGATTGACGATCGCCTCCAGGGAGAAATCGAGGGCCCTCTGAGCCCGCATCCGGGCGGATTCGTAGTAGCGCCGCGACTCGTCGTAAACGGGCCCGATGCTCGAGCCGTCGAGGATATCGTGGAACTGGTTGCGGAGAACGATTTTCCAAGCCTCGTCGATATCCCTCTCCGGATAGTAGGCCCGGGCCCCCTGGGCGACGGCGACGGCCGAGAATTTCTCGGCGGCGACAAGCAGCCCTTCGAGATCGCGGTTATATTTTTTTGTCTCGGCCTGGGTCGTGTAGCAGGCCGGGAAGGTGAAATTCAACTCCTGTTTGAGCACCGGAAAGTCCACCCCGGCTGACTGGATAATCTGGAAATATTTCTCCGGCGTCACGAACTCAAGCCGAGGATGGTTCTTGTCCTCCCTGAACTTTCTGATGGCCGCGACGTCGGTCGCCCGCGGTCCCCCACCGTGATCCCCTTCGCCGTAGAGGAGCATGAAATCCTTGAGTGCCGTGTCCTTGGACGCCTGATAAAGAAGGTCCCGCACGCCATCCTTTAGGTTGACAAGGTACCATCCGGGCGGAACATAGGCAAGGAGGCGCGACCCGTCCAATCCTTCCCACCAGAAGACCGGCGTTTTTTCGGGCGCGCAGCGCTCGAAAACATAGTATTTGATCCCTGCCTTGCTCAAGATCTGGGGAAGCTGGAAATTGTGTCCGAAGCCGTCCGGGTTCCAGCCGACGGTTACATCAACCCCGAAGTTCTCAAGGAAATATTTTTTTCCATAGAGCAACTGCCTGGCAAAGGATTCACCGTCAGGCATGTTCAGGTCGGGTTCCGACCACATCCCTCCGACCGGGATCCACGTCCCGGCCTTGACCTTGTTTTTGATCTTCTGGAAAAGTTCCGGGTACTCCTTCTCCACGGCCTCATAGACGGCGGCCTGGCTCTGGGCAAAGGTCAGCCCGGGGAGTTTGTCCAGCTGTTCCAGGGTTCCTTGGAAGGTATGGGTGGCGATGTCGTGGATGGTCTCTTCCCATCTCCACAGCCAGGCGAGATCGATATGGGCGTGGCCGATGAGATGGGCGGTGAATTCCCGGGGCTTGAATGAGACGGGCGCCTCTTCTTTTTGGGCAAGGCTTCCTGCAGCCGCCAGAGCGAGAAAAAGGACGACGGCGCTTCCCACCCACAATCTGAATGCATTTTTCATCGGATCCTCCTCAAGACACCTTTCCGGCGCCTCCGGATTTATTCGGCAATCAATGGATACGACGAGATCCGGAGCCGGGCACAACCCATCGGAATGAGCACGACTTCTGTGACCGGTTCGGACGAATGGACAGGCCCCGGAGGCAATTTCCCGGCCATCCTTCGTTCGGATTTCCAGCCGGGGATCAACCTGGCCTTGGCCCTGAGGACGACGGGCGCTGCTTCGGGAGCGAAGGGCTGGTAGGACGGCGCCTTCCGGTCGGCCAGCGCAATGGATTTTTCGGGGTGAGCCGGGTCGAAGACCAGTCCGTAGTTCCAGGGAGTCGTCGGCAGGACCTCCCAGGCCGGCCATTCATCGGTCCCCCCGTAGCGCTTCCATTCTTCTCCGATCTTGAGCGAAAACCAGAGCGGACCGCGGCGGATAGAAACCGAGTTGCCTATCTTTTCCCATGTCCGGGCCGTGATCTTCGGGACAAAGGCCAGCCTGACCTGATCTCCGTTCCGCCAGCGGTGGTCAATAACAGCGTAAGCGCCGGGCCGCGGCTCGACCGGCAGTTCCTTTCCGTTGACCGAAATCGAGACCTCGTTCGCCCATTCCGGGATTCTGAGATAAAGAGGAAACCGGACGGGCGCTTCTGTCCAGACCGTGAAATCGATCCGGTCACCGAAAGGATAGGTGGTGTCTTCGGAGATGTGAACGACGGTCCCTTCGGCAACCTTGGCCGCAACCTCCGAAGGCGCGTACAGGGCCGCGGCCAGGCCGTTATCCGCCGTGGCCAGCCAGAGATGCTCGGCGAAATAGGTCCAGCCGAAGGCCACGTTGTGCTGGCAACACCGGTAGGACCAGGGATCATATGAGACCAGCGTCCCCTCGTTCTGGAAATCATGCTCGCCGGAGCTGTCACAGGAAATGAGGTTCGGCGCCGTCAAATAATGAAGGCCCCGCAGGTCCGGTGTCATAGACGCGGGCAGGGAATTGAAGGCGATCTCCTCACAGCGGTCGGCATGGATGGTCGCCCCCGTGATCTTGAGAAGCGCTTCGTGGCTGTGCATGAACTCGACCATCGAGCAGGTCTCGGCACCCTGCCGCGGGTCGATGTGACCCAGCCGGATATTCTCGTCCGCCCCGAACATGCCGCCGGGCTGCTGCCCGTATTCGGCCATGACGAGCTGATAGTTCTTCTCGACCAGGTCAAGATATTTCCGGTCTTTGGTCTGCTGGTAATACACGGCGGGATAGCGGAAGCCCATGGTGATGTTCACACCGTGGTAAAATGAGCTCACCTCCCAGTTCTTGTCCCGTTCGGGATGGATGATATCGGACTCCCAGTCGGCGGTTCGTTCGTAAAGACGGCGGGCCAGCTCAAGGAGGAAAGGCTCGCCCGTCCTATTATAGAGCCAGTAAACGCTCTCCAGGTTCTCCCCTCCCCGGAGCTTCTGCCAGCTTCCGGGCAAAAGATCGGAAACCGGCAGTCCGTGCTCGAAGCGGAAATACCGGCTCATGAACGGGATCGCCCGCTCATCCCCCGTCGCTTCGTGAAGACTTTGCAAACAGAAAAGGACGAGCATGTTGGGCCAAAGATCCCGGTTGGCCCGGTTTTCGGGCGGGCCGAAAAAGCCGTCCTCCTGCTGGCTGCGGAAGGCGAGGTCGAGCCACTTACCTGCAGCCTCTATGACCTCCGGATCGCGAAGAATATAGCCGAGGTCACCGTAGCCTTTGAGCCAGTAGGGCATCTCCTCCCATCCGCGACCCTTGAGCGTCGCCCAACCGCTGTCCTCCCCCAGGAAGCGGCTGAGCTCGGGGAGGCGTCCGGTGAATCCTTCCCTCATGAGCTGAAGCTGACTCAGGAGCCAGCCCTTCGGCCGGATGCTCCCCAGGGGAAGCTTGATCAATGGGCTCACTGCCAATGGAGACCGGTTGGAAATATAGTGGCTGTTCGGCGCCTCGGTCGGAGGTGATTGAAGCATGGCGATTTCGTCGGTCATGAGCCTATCTCCTGCGGGGTGAGAAAAGACGATCAAACCTGTCAAGATAAGCGAAAAAAGAAAGGCGCTTTTCTTCCTCATCCAGACCTCTCCTCGAAGAAGTGCTGTATGTTTGAAGCTTTATTATACGCTATTCAGAGTTCAAGAAAACGCACTTCATTTCCCGACCAGGCCAGGAATCTCTCGAAATCGGCCGTCCCGATTCCCACCGTTGCGGTGTTGAGATTGGGGTGGAAATTGACCCGGTCCGCCCGTCTGAGGTCCTGGTCGACGATGACAATCACTTCCTTCCGGTTGTCATTGATCAGCCCGAAAGGCGAGACGGCGCCGGGCTCAAGCCCGAGATGTTTTTTCAGCCTCTCGGCCGAGCCGAAGCTCAGCCGGTCCTCATTGAGTATGGCGTTCAGCTGTTTGAGGTCGGCCTGCTTGGATGTCAGCAGAATGACCAGGTAATGACGATTCCCCTTTTTGTTCCGAAGAAATAAATTCTTGCAGTGGGCGCCGGTGATATCCGTCCAGTGTTGCTCGGCCTGTTCGACTGTGAAAACGGGCGGGTGCTCGTGGCGGACATAGGGAATGCCCAGGGTGTTCAAAACCTCATAGACCTTGGCTTCGGAGGCGTGATTGCTCATCGCCGGACCGACCTGGCATTCGGTTCTTGAAGCGAGGCCGCAACAACGTTGGCCACCCGGCTTCGCAGGGCGATGATCGCTCCCTTGTCTTCGGGATGGACGCGGTTGGTTAGGAATATGATATGCGTCTCGGTGTTGGGGTCGATCCAGATCGAGGTCCCGGTATATCCGGTGTGTCCATATGAGTGGGGGCCGAAGAGATCGCCCCGGTTCGTGCTGTAAGCGGAATCGAGATCCCAGCCGAGTCCGCGGCCGGCGAAGGGCGCCTTGTTCCAGACCGTCGTCATCCTTTCCACCGCGAGGGGACTCAAAATCCGGACGCCCTTATATGTTCCTTTGGCAAGCAGCATCCCGGCAAAGATGGCCAGGTCGTCGGCCGTCGAAAATAGGCCGGCGTTGCCGGAGACTCCCCCCTGCAGCCGGGCCAGCGGGTCATGGACGATACCGCTGAGAGGTTTCTTGTCGACGACTTCCGTGGGGACGCAGATGCTCCGGAATTTTTCAGGAGGAGTAAAAAAGGTGTGTTTCATTTTCAGGGGCTTGAAGATCCGTTCCTCGCTGAACGCGGCGATGTCCTGGCCGCTGACTGTTTTCAAAATATGCGCGAGGGTGATGTAACCTAGGCAGCTGTAATGGAAAGCCGTGCCGGGCGGGTCGGTCCTGGCGAGACCGGCGATATAGCGGACGAGCTGGGCGGTCGTGCAAGGACGTCCCAGCTCTGCTTCGACCGCGGCCGCGTCGGCATAGGGCGGCAGGCCTGATGTATGGGTCAGGAGATGCCAGATCCTGGCGTCTTCACCCGGTTTTCCTGACGGGTCGATGTAGGGCGCAAATCCGGGCACGTAGTCCTTGACCTTTTCATCGAGACTGATCCTTCCATCCTCGACCAAGATCAGGAAAGATGTGGCCGTGGCCACGGGCTTGGTGATCGAGGCCAGGTCGAAGATCATCGTCTCGTCCATAGGTCGGCGCTCCGGAACCCACTGGCATTCTCCGTAGGCTTTCCTGAAAACGGTCTTCCCTTTTCTCCCGATGAGAATGACGGCGCCGGGAAAATCCTTGCGGGCGATCGCCTCGTCGATCATGCTGTCGAGGAGGCGCAGGTGTTTTCCGGAAACGCCGACTTCCTCCGGCTTGCTCGTCTGGGATGATCTCGGGCCGCACCCGCCGACAAGGAGAAGGGCCAGGAAAATAGCGAGCGGCAGACGCACTGAAAAGTTCATTGTTGACCTCACGGATTCTCCGCAAAAGATACCATTTTCCCGCCTCCCAATCAAAGCCTGATTTTGACAATATGGGAACCAAACGGGCTGACGAACCACCTGCAGTAACCGAGGCGAGGGCTGGGGCGAGGAAGTCCATCGACGACTGAGCGGGCATGGTTTCTCTCCGCAGCAGAGAAGAGCGAGGAAGGAGTTTGGAGTGAGCGACCTCGCTGGGGGCGCGAGCGGGCTGACGAACCCAAGCCCGAGCCTATTCTAGATTCTTACGGAAGCGGAGGATGCTCAGGCCCAGGATGACCAGCCCGAACACAACCAGGGCAGCGGTTTCATCCCAGAGGGCGCCCCAGCCGGCGGCCTTGAGGAAGAGTCCGCGGATGATGACCAGAAAATAGCGCAGGGGAATGACATAGGTGAGCCACTGGATTAGCCGGGGCATATTCTCGATCGGAAAGACGAAGCCGGAGAGGATGATCTGAGGGATGATGAAGAATGCGGCCGTCAACATGGCCTGCTGCTGGTTCCGCGAGATCGTCGAAATGAACAGGCCGAGGCCCAAAG
>JBAUIH010000080.1:0-13001 GCA_049682755.1 Candidatus Aminicenantales bacterium
CCGCGGCCGCCATTGTCGCCCTGTTCACGGCGGGATTGTTCGAATACAACTTCGCCGATTCTGAGGTCATCGTCCTCTTCCTCTATCTCATCACCGTTCCCTTCGCCTCTCTCAAGAAAGGAGCGTCACGACGGTGAGGCGGCCAAAAAAACGGTTCCTCACCGCTGTCGTTTTTCTTTTCTGTCTTTATGCCTTCTGGCTTGGCTTTATGATCGTCCGGCACCGGATTCCGGGAGAGAGCCCGCCACCGCGGCCGTCCCCCTATTTCGAAGTGCAGGGTGCTTATCACATCCACACCACCCACTCCGACGGCCGCCGGCCTCCGGGGAAGGTCGCGGCGGCCGCCTCCCGTCAGCACCTTGACTTCATCATCCTGACCGACCACGGCAACCCCAACCGTCCGTCCCTGGCCGAGGAGGGATGGAAGGACAACATTCTCGTCCTCGCCGGAAGCGAGCTGTCCGTGAGCCGGGGACACCTGGTCGCCCTGGATTTTGCAAAACCCGGGGGGACGTTCGCCCAGAACGCTGAAGAGGCGGTCCAGCAGATCGCGGCCGCCGGAGGGCTTTCGATCATCGCTCATCCATACTCCAAAACGCGTTGGTCCTGGGGAGGCGACATCCACCCCGACGGAATCGAGATCGTCGATTCCGACTCGATGATCAAAAAGAATTTTCTGCCGGCGCTTCCGTATCTTCCCGCCCTGCTGTTCGCGCCCCGGCTGTTCCTTCTCAAGACGCTGGAACGGCCGGTTCAAACCCTCCGGAAATGGGACGAACTGAGCACGGCCAGAAACGTCTATGGATATTTCAGCACCGACGCCCATTTGGCCTACGGCATCCTTTTCTCCTGCTTCAGGCTCCACGTTCTTCTCGAAGAGCCGCTCGCCGGGGCCTTCGCCGAGGCCAAGGATCAAGTTTTTTCGGCGCTCCGCCGGGGCCGTTTCTACGGCGCCGTCGATGCCGCCCGACCGGCAGGCGGCTTCCTCTTCTGGGCGGAGAAAGGGAACACCCGTTTCCCGATGGGGAGCGCCCTCTCTTTTGCAGCCGCGCCCCGCCTGCGGCTTCGAGCCGTAGCGGACTTTCCTAATGCGGAAATCCGGCTCCTGCGAAACGGAGAAATCGTCCTGCGCTCGGAAGCCCGGGAGATTTCCTTCGCGGCGCAAGATCCCGGAGTCTATCGAATAGAAATCTATCTAAGGGGAAAAACCCCTTTGGCCGAGGACTTCCCCTGGATCGTTTCCAATCCGATTTTTTGGCGGGAGGATGAACCGTGAAGATAACCGACTCTGACCGCGACCGACTTGCCCGTTTCGTCCGAAAATTCAAGACCAAGAAAATCCTTGTCCTCGGCGACCTGATGCTCGACCGCTACATCTGGGGTGCCGTCTCCCGGATTTCTCCGGAAGCTCCCGTTCCCGTCGTGGAAGTCCATCGGGACTCCCTGTGCCTGGGCGGGGCCGGCAACGTCGCCCAAAACCTGCTCAGTCTGGGCGCAACACCTCTCCTCACCGGTGTTGTCGGCAATGATCCGGAGGGTCGCTGGATCAGGAAGAACGCGGCCGGAAGCGGGGGTGTCTTTATCGACCGGTCACGGCCGACGACGGTCAAGACCCGGATCATCGCTCACCATCAGCAGGTCGTGCGGGTCGACCTCGAAAAAAAGGGTGCCCTGCCGGCGGAAATGGAGAAAAATATCCTGGACCATCTTCGCCTCGAGAAATACGACGGCCTGCTCATTTCCGATTACAACAAGGGTATTGTCAACCCCTCTCTGATGGCCAAGGCGTTGGACCTCGCCAAGGAGCGGCGCACTCCTGTTTTCGTCGACCCGAAGGTCCCTCATTTCCGGCTCTTTTCTCCCGTGACCTTGATCACGCCCAACCATTTCGAGGCCGAAAAAATCGTCGGTCACGACTGCCGCAGCGATGACGAGGTCGAAAAGGCCGGGGCGGAAATCCTCTCCCTTATCTCGAGCCGCTACCTCATCATCAAGCGGGGTGAACAGGGAATGGCGGTCTTCGAGCCGGGCCGGAAACCCGTCCACATCCCGACGGTGGCCCGGGAAGTTTTCGATGTCACGGGCGCCGGCGATACCGTTATCGCCGCCGCCAGCCTGGCTCTTCTCTGCGGAGCCACCATCCGGGAAGCCGCGATGATCGCCACTGCCGCCGCCGGGATCGTCGTCGGAAAGATCGGCACGGCCGCGGCGACGCCCCGCGAGCTCATCGCCGCCCTGGCCGGTGATTGAGAACAAAACTTATAAAGATTATAATATTAATCAGGAATGTGCGGCGTCATCGGTCTCACCGGCAACGCGGACGTCTTCCGTGACCTCTACCAGGGTCTGCTGGCCATCCAGCATCGGGGCCAGGATTCCGCCGGCATCATCACCTACGACGGCCGTTTTCACACCAAGAAAGGGAACGGCCTCGTCCAGGACATCTTCACTCCCGAGAACGTCCGGCGGCTGACGGGGAATATCGGGATCGGACATACCCGCTATCCGACCGTCGGCGGCGGTCAGGGCGACGACGCCCAGCCGTTCATGGTCAACTCGCCGTACGGCATCATCATGGCCCACAACGGCAACGTCATCAACTACCGGTCGCTCAAGAGAGACCTTTTCGAAAAGCATCACCGGATCCTCACTTCCGCTAACGACGTCGAGGTCATTCTCAACGTTTTCGCCCAGGAACTGGCCGTCCCGCGGACCAAGCGGCTGACGCCGAACGCCGTGTTCAAGGCCGTCCAGGGAGTCTTCCATAAGGTCAAGGGAAGCTACTCGGTCGTCGCTTATATCGCTGAGCAGGGCATGGTCGCCTTCCGCGATCCCTTCGGGATAAGACCCCTTGTCCACGGCATCCGCAAGGACGGTCTCCTTCCCTCGAGGGCCTTCGCCTCCGAGAGCGTCGCCCTCAACATCATGGGTTTCACCGGGATCGGGGAAGTCGATCCGGGTGGCGCCCTGTTTCTTGACCATAACAGGGTTCTTCACAGCCGCCGGATCGCCGTGTGTCCGCATTCGCCCTGTCTCTTCGAGTGGGTCTATTTCGCCCGGCCCGATTCCTTCATCGACAACGTCAACGTCTACCTCTGCCGGGTCGAGCTCGGCCGCCTGCTGGCCGAGGAGATCAGGAAACACAACCTCAAGATCGATGTCGTTGTGCCGGTGCCGGATTCCGCCCGGGACGCCGCCGTCGAGATCGCCCGCACCCTCAACCTCAAGTATCGCGAGGCGCTGGTCAAGAACCGCTATATCGGCCGCACGTTCATCATGCCGAGTGACACCAAGCGCCGCAGCTCGGTGCGTCTAAAGCTCAATCCGATCGCCTCCGAGTTCAAGGGAAAGAACGTCCTCCTCGTCGATGATAGCATCGTCAGGGGCAACACCTCGCGGGCTATTATCGACCTGGTCCGGGAATGCGGCGCTAAAAAGATCTATTTCGCCGTCTATTCCCCCCCGCTCCGCCATCCCTGCGTCTACGGAATCGACATGCAAACCCGGACGGAGTTCGTCGCCCGCGGCGCCTCCCCCGACCAGGTCGCCCGAAAGATCGGAGCCGACCGGGTGATCTATCTACCCCTGGAAAGCCTGAAAAAGGCCGTTCGAACCGGCAACCCCAAATTGACTCACTTCTGCGCGGCCTGTTTCGACGGACTCTATCCGACGGGCGATGTTACCGCCGAGGTCCTCCAGGAGATCGAGAAGGAAAGGCGGGAGAAGCAGCTGGAGCTCGGTATTTAAGGGCGGAAACGCCAGTAATCCAAGAGATCAGCCAATGTCCGTTCGAGGGGCAAGTGCGGCTCCCAGCCGGTTTCTTCCCGGATTTTCCGGTTGTCACCGACGAGACGGGGAATATCCACCTTCCTGACCCGTTCCGGATCCTGTTCGATACGCACATCTTTGGTTGCGGAGGAAAGAAAAATCCCGAGGATCTCGCGCAGGGCCGTCGTCCGGCCGGAACAGACGTTATAGACTTCTCCTGTCTTCCCTTTTTCCAATAGCAGGATATAGGCGCGGACGCTGTCGCGGACGTCCGTGAAATCCCTCTGCACGTCGGTTCTCCCGACCCGGAGAACGGGCTCCTGACTGCCCCGTTCGATCCGGACGATCTGCCGAGCCCAGTCCGAACAAACGAAATCGGAGTTCTGCCCCGGACCCGTGTGCGGAAAGGGCCGGGCGATGACCACATCCAGACCTTCCGAGCGGCGGTAAAATCCGGCCATGAGCTCGCCGCCGAACTTGCTCAGGGCGTAAGGACTGACCAAGTGAAACGGGTCCTCCTCGGATAAAGGCCTGACCGCTTGGCCGTTCGCCGCCGGCAGGACGCCATAGATGTCGGAAGAACTGACAAAGAGAAGCCGGGCAGCGGGGGAGAATTTCTTCACGGCCTCGAACAGGAAGAAAGTCCCCAGGATGTTCGTCTCCATGGTCTCTTTCTTTTTCTCCCAGGACTGCCGGACGTTGGATACAGCCCCCAGGTGGAAGATCCAATCCGGACGGGCGGACTTGACGGCTTCGAAAACGTCCCTTTCGGAGCGGAGGTCAAGGGGCCGGATATTGTCCTCGCCCGGGCGGGGCGCCTGAGGATAGGTCGTCCCGCAGACGGAGTTCTCAGAGGACGGCAGCGCCTCCATCAAATGGCGCCCGGCGAAACCCGTGGCCCCGGTGATGAAAACCCTTCTTCTGGTCATTCCCTCAGACCCGCTCCCTCCAGTAATCGAGCAGGTCGCGGAGTGTCTGTTCGAAGGGGATCCGTGGCTTCCAGCCGGTCCGGCCGGTGAACTTGGAGGAATCCGCCAGGAGGATAGGGACGTCGGACGGCCGGAGCCTTTTCGGGTCCACCTCAACCCGCACGTCAACCATGCTCAACGAGAGGAGGGTATCCAGGACCTCGCGGATGGTCCGGGCGAATCCCGTGCCGATGTTGTAGACCTCGCCGGGCTCTCCCTTTTCCAGGCTCAGCCAATAGGCTTCGACCATGTCGCGGACATCACTGAAGTCGCGCTGGGCGTCGAGGTTTCCGACCTGGAGGACGGGCTCTTTTCCCCTCTTTTCGATTTCGGCGATCTGCTTGGCGAGGGACGAGGTGACGAAGACCTCGCCACGCCGCGGGCCGGTATGGTTGAAACCGCGCGTCCGGACAACGGGCAGGCCGTAACTCTTGAAGTATTGATACCCCAGGAGGTCTTGGGCCACTTTGCTGACCGCATAAGGACTCAGCGGACGCAGCGGGTTTGTTTCTTTCATCGGAATCTCGTCGGGAAAGACCTGGCCGTATTCCTCGCTCGACCCGGCGACCTGGATGAGGGGTGCCTGCTTGAGTCCGAGAAGCGCCTGGAAGAGGTTGATCTGGCCGGTGGCGTTGATGGCGAAGGTTTCCCCCGGGCAGGTCCAGGAAGTCGGGACAAAGCTCTGGGCGGCCAGGTGGAAGATGCGGTCGGGTTTGATGTGGGCCAGGCAGCCCTGGAGGGAGACCATGTCCTTGAGGTCGGCCTCGCAGAGCTCGATCTTGTCCCGGATGTGCACAATATTTTCCATCCGGCTCCGCCAGCGGACGATGCCGAAGACCTCGACATCGGGGTGCCGGTCCAGGATGAATTCGGCCAGGTGGCTTCCGGCGAAACCCGTGATTCCGGTGATCAGAACTCTCATTCGTCCTCCTTAGAACCTATTTTCTCTCCTTGTAATATGTGTCGTAGAAGGACTGGAAGTCGGGGCTGCGCTCTTTGATTTTGCGCCACCAGGCCTCGTGATCCCGATACCAGCCGACGGTGGAAGCGAGCGCCTGATCGAACTTTGCCTCGGGCTTCCAGCCGAGGGCATGAATCTTGGTGCAGTCGAGGGCATAGCGGCGGTCGTGACCGAGGCGGTCGGGCACGAACTTGATCAGGTCGCGGGGCTTGTCCAGCAGGTCGCAGATTTTCTCTGCCACGTCGATGTTGCGAACCTCGTTTCCGGCGCCGATATTGTAGACCTCCCCGGTTTTGCCCCGGCCCATCAGGAATTCCACCGCCCGGCAGCAGTCCTCGACATACAGCCAATCGCGGACATTGGTCCCTTTGCCGTAAAGAGGAAGGGGCTGGCCTTCAATAGCATGGGTGGCAAACAGCGGGATGAATTTCTCCGGGTATTGATAGGGCCCAAAGTTGTTGCTCGGCCGGAGGATGATGACCGGAAGCCCGTAGGTGACGTGGTAGGCATAGGCGAGGCGATCCGCGCCCGCTTTGCTGGCGGAGTAGGGTGATGATGGGTGGAGGGGGTCGTCTTCTTTAAAAAATCCCTCCTCGCGGCTGCCGTAGACTTCATCCGTGGAGACATAGAGGAAGAATTCGACCTCGGGCGCCGCCTTCAGGGAATCGAGGAGGACGAAGGTCCCATACACATCGGTCAGGACGAATTCGCCGGCGGCGAGGATGGAGCGGTCGACGTGCGTTTCGGCGGCGAAATGGATGACGCCCTGGACACGCGCCAAAATTTCCCGGACGACCTCCCTGTCCCGGATGTCACCGCGGACGAATTCGTAGCGCGCGTCGCCCTCCACGTCTTTAAGGTTGTCGAGGTTGCCGGCATAGGTGAGCTTGTCCAGGTTGATGATTTTCGCCTGCGGGTATTGCTTGAGGAGGTAATGGATGAAATTGCTGCCGATGAACCCGGCCCCGCCGGTGATGAGAAAGGCCTTGTCGTCGATCCGTCTTTCTATGGTCATCGCTCCCTCAACTCGATTGCTTCGCTCCCGATGATCGCTCGCAATGACTACGCAACATAAATAATTGAGTTAATAATAGCGCAGCGTCTCATACATCAGTTGTCATATTCAGCAGGGGACACCAGGCGGTATTCAATGAAAGACAACTGCGAGACATCACCCTAGCCGTCCTTCCGTCTCCAGACATAAGGGATGTCGTTGTTATGGGGATCGAGGCGCTGCTCGTCGGGCTTCCCGTAGTCATACACTTCGGTCGGGATGTTGACGATGACCGCTTCCTCCTGGCTGACGCACGTCCAGCCGTGATAGACGCCCGCCGGCACCTGGACGAGCATCGGGTTGTGGACGCCGAGATAGAACTCATTGATCTCTCCGTGGGTCGGCGAACCGGTCCGGGCATCCTGGAGGGCCAGCTTGATCATTCCGGCGACACAGGCGATGTTATCGGCCTGCTTTTCGTGCTTGTGCCAGGCTTTGACGACCCCGGGATAGGTCGTCGTCATATACACCTGGCCGAACTGCTGGAAGAGATCATCGTCCCGGCGGAGGATTTCCATCAGGCGTCCACGCTCGTCGGGGATGACACGCAGTTTCTTGACCTTCACGCCATCGATCATGTCGCTCTCCCTATTTCAAACCGATCTCGCTTTTGTCCCCGACCATGAACCGGTAGGCCAGGGGTTTGGGCGGGCATTTATAGATGCGCACTTCGCGGCCGATCAGGCTTTCGTCGATCCGGGCTCCGACATCAACGATCTCGCTGCCCTCGAGCACGATGCTGTGCTCGATCTCGGTCTTAACGATGCGGCAGTTCTTCTGGATGGAAGTGAAGGGCCCGATGTAAGAGTCCACAATCTCGCTTCCGCCGCCGATGATGGCCGGACCGCGGATGGTGCTCGACCGCACCGAGGCGCCCTTCTCGATGATCACCTCGCCGCTGACCCGCGAGGCCTCATCCACCTCGCCTTTGACCTGGCTCGAGATGCCCTCTAAGATCAGGCGGTTGGCCTCGAGAATGTCCTCGATCTTCCCGGTATCCTTCCACCAGCCCGAGACAAGATGAGGCTGAACCCGGTAGCCGTGGTCGACAAGATACTGAATGGCATCGGTAATCTCGAGTTCGCTGCGCCAGGACGGCTGAATGGCTTTGGCCGCCTCGAAAACGTGGTGGTCGAACATGTAGACGCCGACGAGCGCCAGGTTGCTTTTGGGGTGTTTGGGCTTCTCCACCAGCCGGACGACCCGGCCGTCCTCGAGTTCAGCCACACCAAACATGGTGGGATCGGACACAGGCGTCAACAGGATCAGGGCGTTCGGCTTCCGTTGTCTGAATTCTTCAACCAGGGAAATGATGCCGCTCTTGAGGATATTGTCGCCGAGGTACATGACGAACGGCTCTCCGCCCAGGAAATCCTCGGCGATCAGCACGGCATGGGCCAGCCCGAGGGGTTCCGGCTGTTCTATGTAAGTGATTCGGACATCATCCCCCCAGCGTTTTCCCTCGCCCACCGCCTCCTGAATCTCGTTCTTGGTGTCGCCGACGATGATTCCGATCTCCCGGATGCCGGCTCCGAGGAGCGCCTCGACACCGTAGAAAAGCACCGGCTTGTTGGCCACCGGCACCAACTGCTTGGCCTGAGTGAAGGTCAGGGGACGGAGCCGTGTCCCTTTGCCTCCGCTGAGGATCAAACCCTTCATTTCAAAAATCCAGCCCTCCCATGAAGTCGGTCGTTTTGCCGATGTTGCCCAGCCCGAACGAAATGCGATACTGGACCTCCGGCGTCGCCCGGTAATGGAACACGCGGACATCCGCCTTGAGATCGAGACACTGGTAATGATAAACCAGGGAAACCCCGGAGTAAAGCATTTTCCTCTCCATGATGTTGAAATCGAACTCGCCCAGGGCTTCGAGATTGAGCGCCGGGATCTCGAACCGGCTGACGAGCCCGATCTGCTGGCGGTCGCTGAGGATGGCTGTGCGCCATGGGTTCATGCTCCGGTACCAGTTCAGGGAAAGAAAGAACGGGTCGGCGAAAGAGTTGATGTTGGCCCCGAGCCGGAGGTAAGAAAAAGCCCGGGAATAGGTGTTGTATCCCGTCGAGACGTCAAGGCTGTACTTGCGGCCAGGATAGAACCGCATATAGCTTGAGATATCGGAACGATCGGGGACCTCACCCTCCCATTTATAGATACTCTGAGGGCTGTCTTCGGGCGAGATATAATAGGTCTGGCTCACCCCCCAGGTGAAGACCTCCCGCGGCATGTCCGTCTTCACCAGGACACGGTTCGTCAGGCCGTAGGTCAACTGGTGATAACGGAAGAAGCCGTAAGCCGTGATGATCCGGTCCGGTTCGCTGACCGGACTGTCGTAGCGGTAGTTGATGAACGGCTCGATGAGGTGCTTGACCTTCGTCTCCCCGCCGCCGCTCTGGAAGATCCTGTAGAAGACCGGGCCGGTCCATTCGACGGCAGCGACATAGTTGATCCGCAGGAGCGGATCGGAGATGATCTTCTTGGTGTTCGGCTCGTAAGACTGGGCGTAATAGACAAGGTTGGAGGTCAGAGCGAAATTGAAGGTCAGCCAGGGGATCCGGGAAAAAGGCAGGCTGAGCTGGGGGCTGAAGCTCGCGCTGTCGTAGTGCTTTTCCCTGCCAGCGTCAAAGTCGGTTTGCCAGCCGTACTTCCAGCTCGTCAGGGAGGAATTGAAGGAAAAATAGAGAAGAGGGAACAGCTTGATCTTGAACGAATTGAGGGAGAGCTGGGGAAGGTAATAGGTCATGACGGAATTGCCGATGCTTTGGAAATAGGTCTCATAGCGGGAGGCCCGGAGGCTGAAGTTGTAATAAGACCAAGCTCTTGAAAGGTAAACCTCCGAACGGTAATTGGAGATCATGGCCCGCTTGAAGTTATTGTCGAACTCCCGGAGGAAATCGAAGGAGGTCTGGTAGTCGATGTTGGCCACGAGGCGGAAGCCCGCGAACAGAGGCTGGTTATGGTTGAGCCTGATGATATACGCATTGGGGGGGCGCGTTCCCTCGGGGCCGGGATTGAAGAGGAAATAGTAGAGACGGGCTTCCCCGCCGGTTCCGCCGCTGAAAAGGTAGCGGTATTCCAGCCCTCCGCCGTATCCTTTCTTGGAATAATAATCGACATTGAAGCTGGCGTCCATGTTCCGGGCTATGGCCCAGTAGAAGCTTCCGCTCAGGGTGAACCCTTTGATTCCACTATAGCCGATCTGCGGCATCAGGAAGCCGGTCGCGCGCTCTTTGTCCAGGGGATAGCGGAAATAGGGCCAGTAGAAAACCGGGACTTTCTTGATGCGGAAAACCGAGTTCCACATCTCGACATAGTCGTTCTTTTTAAAATTGGCCCGGGAGCAGGAGAAGTTCCAGCGGGGAGTCGGCTGGGTGCAGGAAGTCAGGCGTGCCTTGGTCAGGCTGAAGCTATCCGGGCCTTTCCCAGTGATCGTCTCCGCCTGGTAGAAGATATCGGGCTGGGTCATACCGTAGGCCCGCTCGAGCTTGTGCTCGCGGCTGTCCATGTTGTAAAAGACCTTGTCGGCGCTGATGACCTCATTGGGCGATTGGATGACGACATTGCCGACGGCGATGACATCCTTGGTCTCGGTGTTGATCTCGACCTGGTCGGCGAACAGCTTGAGGTCCTTGTAGTGGACTTCGACCTCGCCCTGGGCGAAGATCCTTTCTTTGGTCTTTTCCCAGGTACGGGCCAAAACGGTGATAGGAGCCTCCGGCCCTTCGGATTCTGTGCGAGTGCGAGGGAGTTGGCTCTGGGGAGGGCTCTCCTGCGCCGGCGGCGGAGTGGTGGGTACGGCCTGAGCAGTCAGGAAAAAGAAGGCCGATGGATCAGTCCTGGGCGAGGAAGCTAAGAACGACCCCGCGTACAAAAAAAAGTGGATTCCGGCGAGGGCCGCCAGAGCGGCTCTTGAAAAGGCCCGACCCCGGAGCCGGTCCGTTCTCATTATGGCCGCAATTTAGCACAACCCCCCTGAGATAATCAAGATCGGGAATTTCAGGAATTCCAATTTATTATGCGGCCGTGAGAATTTTCCCCGTTCACAAACGTTTATATAGTGGGTGTATTTATGCCCAGCTCTACAAAGAGTTCTCCCAGTATGATCTTTGATTGCTCTTGACAGCCGCCGAACATACAAATAGAATTTCAAAGAGAGAGCCATTATTTATTTTTTATGCTAAATATCTTTTCCCTGATTGTTGAGTTCAGGGGATTGCCTAAGATACGCCTCAACCCGTAACGGCGGTAGCTTATCTTTCAGGAGATGAACATGATCAACGGCTATTCTACGGGCTGGATCCCCGATTATCCCGATTTCAGGGACTTTACCGAAGAGACGGCTGAAGTTCATGAAATCCTGAAATCGACGGGGCTTTCTCTCCGGCCGGCCGAGAAAAGATCCCGCAGAGACAAGGTTCTCCCCGCCTCCGTTGACCTGCGGCAATGGTGCTCTCCCGTCGAAGCCCAGGGCGGGCTCGGTTCCTGCACGGCCCATGCCGGCGTCGGCGTCATCGAATACTACGAGAGAAAATCCTTCGGCCGGCACATCGATGCCTCGCGGCTTTTCCTCTACAAGGTCACCCGGAACCTGATGAAGATGCGAGGCGATACCGGCGCTTATCTAAGGAGCACGATCGGTGCCATGGTCCTCTTCGGCGTGCCGCCGGAGGAGTACTGGCCGTACACGGACAAGCTTCAGGATTTTGACATTGACCCGCCGGCCTTTTGTTACTCTTTTGCCCAGAACTATAAAACGATCAAATATTACAGGCATGACCCTCCCCCAGCCGCTGCTGAAGCCGTCCTGCAAAGGATCAAGACCTTTCTTGCCGCCGGGCACCCAGCCATGTTTGGCTTTACTGTTTATAGCTCCATCGAACAGGCGAATGATTCCGGCCAGATTCCTTTCCCCTCTCCGCGGGATAGGATCGAAGGCGGCCATGCCGTGGTAGCGGTCGGATATGACGACACGCTGAAGATAAGTAACCGCTTCGGCGGCGATGCGACCACGGGCGCCCTCCTCATCCGCAATTCCTGGGGAAAAACCTGGGGAGAGGACGGCTACGGCTGGCTGCCTTATGAGTATGTCATGAGGGGGCTCGCCGAGGACTTTTGGTCGGTCCTGAAGAAAGAATGGACTGATACGGGGCAATTCCAGATTTAGCCCAAAATTTTCCATATGTCATCGCGAGCGAAGTGTGGCGATCTCAACATATTATTTTCTTCTTCTTTCGGCAAATCCGGCATATGGCCCCATTTTTGAAAAGATTTTGGTGTGAAGTATAATAATCTTCAAATTAAGGTGGAGAGGCGCTTATGGATACATCGGAAAACGAAATCGAATTGATCGACTTGCTCAATGTCATCTGGAAAAGAAAATGGCTCATCATCATTCCTGCCTTTTTCCTCGCCGTTGCAGCCGGCATAGTGAGCTTCCTTATACCTCCGAAATGGGAGGTGGACGCTATTCTCCAGCCGAGCAAATTCTTTGTCCAAACCGAACAGGGTCAATTCGAAGAGGTTTTCGTGGCAGACCCGAGACAGATCGCCGGGCAGATTAACCAGAAATCTTATGATTCTCTAATCGCCTCAGAACTTAACATAGACGAAAGAAAATTTCCCAAGCTAAGTGCCGAAAATCTCCGCGATACGAAACTTGTTCGCGTCGTCATCAGGGATACAGATGTTGCCCGGGCTAAATCTGTTCTCCATAAACTGTTCGACTATCTCAAAATACAGCTAGATAAAAAAATCGAAGTCGAAGCCAAAGCCATCAACAGCAAAATAACCACTTATGAGAGAAACATAAAAGAGAAAGAACTCGACATCCAATCCAAAGAAATTGAAAAGTCCAGGACTAAGCAGCAGATTTCGTCGGCAGAGAATAAACTCAAGATTTCAGAACAGAGGGCCATTAATATAGCCGAAGAAATGAAATCGGTAAAGAAAAGAACAGAGGAAATAGAGAAGCAACAGCGAGAATCCCTGGAAGGAAAAAAGGAAGGGATGGAGGCTATCAGTCTTCTCCTCTACTCTAACGAAGTCCAGCAAAATTTGCGCTATTACAACACGCTTGAGGAAAACTTGAGCGGAGAGAAGATTACCCAGGAAAATTTAGGATTAACCATTAAAGAAGGCCAGGAGGAAATTAAGCAACTCAACACAGATATCGAAAAACTGAAAAACGTAATGGAAGAGGACAAGAATCAGATCAATCTTCTCAATGATAAAAAGGCACGGATAGATTATGCTC
>JBAUIH010000081.1:0-7833 GCA_049682755.1 Candidatus Aminicenantales bacterium
GGATCGTCCGCCGCAGCCGCGCCGGGTTCACCTGCGGCGGCAGCCCGCCGTCGACCCAGTATCCCGCGACGTCTGCGCCGTAGCGGTCAACGACCTCCGCAATCACTTCGTTCGCGAAGTCGTTCCATCGTTCGAAATTCGGCCCGTCATTCCAGCCCACGCGGTCCTGATCCTGAGGCGAGAAGTCGTGGCCGTCGCTGGGGTGGATATACAGGACCAATTTGATGCCGGTCGGCCGGAGGGCCTCGATCAGGTCGCCAACGACGTCCCGGCGTGAGCAATGCCCCGGCAGCTTCCGCGCCATCACTGCGCTGGGGAAGAGGACATTCATGTTCGCGTGCCAGGTGGTGAACTGAAGGTATTGTGCCCGCATGGTCACCGCGGTCCGCACGAGATTCTTGACGTCCAGGTTTTCGGCCAGTTCGTCCAGGCTCGCAACCGGTGATCCGTCCGACCACGTGGTGCAGCCCCACTGGTAGGGCCTTCCCACGTAGGTGTAGTGGACGAACAGACCCAAACGCATATCTCTGAAGTCCGTTTGCGGGGGCGCAACCATGACCTGTTGGCCCGTCAGCCGGACGGCAAACAGCAATGCGCCCGCGATCAGAAGGCCAATAATTCTGAGTATTCCCCATCGCATCGTTGGGGATGATAGATTGCGGCGCCAGCGGATGTCAAGTTGAACCAAAACCATATTGAATCAGCAGGACTACTGGTTTTCTGTACTCGTCCATCTGGGTCCTTGATTTCTTCCTGGGCTTGGAAATATTATTTTCTCGTAGGCAGAGAGACAATTCCTGCGCTCATGAGGAAATGATCTCAGATAGTTTTTCGAACCTTCCGAGCAGCGGGGGAGCATATCTTTGCTCGTAAATGGAATTCCTAAAACCCCGGGTCATCGAGAACGAGATATGCGGAGGGAAATCTTGATCCGAGATTTGTTTCTAGAAATGCTTGGCTTTTTCGCTGTCCGATTCAGATCCTCAGGGATACTGGTGCTTCTGTTACTCATGCATGTTGGCAATGCAGCCGCACAATCTAGCCCCAAGGCGACACAATGGACCATGAAGCCAGGAAACTGGGAGACTCTGAAGATAATTTATACGAGTCCCGTCCCGGTGGATCTGGCCAAGGCCCGGTATGGGCCGTGGGATAAGGCTCCGAATCTGGGTAACGGAAGGCTCGGCGCGAGAATGCACGGCCAGGTCAAGAATGAGGTGATCACTCTCAACGAGGTCACGCTCTGGGCGGGGTACCCGCGCAACTGGAACGACCCGGAGATCCACAACGTCTTGAAAGAGGTCAGACAACTCCTCCTGGCCGGCCGCAACGGGGAGGCGGACGTCAAGGCCAGGCAGCTGCAGAGTCTTAACAATGAGCCCTATCTGCCTCTGGGCAACCTCAAGCTCGATTTCGATGAAGGTGATCATTACTCCGATTATCAAACGACACTGGATTTGGACTCCGCGATGGTGCATACCCGCTATAAAGTCGGAACTAAAACTTGCCGGCGCGACATGTTCATCTCCTATCCGGATCAGGTCTTTGTCATCCGGTTATCGACCGACCAGCCCGGCGGGTTAGGCTTCAGCGCCAGCCTGGATTGCCAGTTGCGTTACCGTGTTGTCGCCGAGGGAAACGACTGTTTGGTCATCCACGGCCGTGCGCCCTATTTCAATGACACCATGTCAAAGGAGATCCTCTACGATGACCATAGGGGGATGACGTTCTGTTCCAGACTCAGGATCCTGACGACCGGCGGCCGCGTCGCGGCGGATGGTTCATCGCTCCGCGTGAAAGGGGCGGACTCTGCGCTGCTCATTTTTTCTGCGGCCACAAGCTATAACGGCCCGAACAACGATCCGGCAACCCAAGGGATCGACCCGGTACCGGTCGCAAAAGCCTATGTGGATCGGGCCGCCGAGAAGCCTTACGAGTCGCTCCTCTCGGCTCATCTCCAGGACTATCGGAAGATATTCCGGAAGCTCTGGATCGAAATCAACGGCGAGAATCCTCATCAGCGGGCCATCGATTTTCAGTATAACCGTTTTGAGATGATCCAGTGCTCTCGCGAGGGCGGGCAGCCGATGATGCTCCAGGGAATCTGGAACAAGGAAGTCAAGCCCAATTGGTACGGGCATTGGACCATGAACAGCGAGGCCCCCAAGGCCTATTGGACGACCGAAGCGGGAAACATGGGCGAATGCTTTTCGCCGGTCACGAATTTTGTAAAAGAGCTCGCTCAAAACGGCGCCGAAACGGCCAGGGTCAATTATAGCTGCCGGGGCTGGGTTGCACATCACAACGTCGACATCTGGAGACACACCGCGATGGTGGGGCAAAAGGAACTTCATCCCTATTGGGTCTGTTGGATGATGGGCGGCGTACTCATGACCCAATTGCTATGGGATCATTACCAATTCAGCGGGGATGCCGGCTATCTTCGAGACCATGCCTATCCCGTCATGAAAGGTGCCGCTGAGTTCTGCCTCGATTGGCTTATTGAAGATCGTGAGGACTATCTCACCACGGCCCCCTCCACTTCCCCGGAGAACAGCTACATTCATGCAGACGGCAAATCGTATGGCCTTTGCATGGGCGCGACGTGCGACTTGGCGCTCATCAAGCAGCTCTTCCTGGACACGATCAAGGCCACAAAGGCGCTCAATGTTGACTCCGATTTCCGCAAATCCCTCGATTCGGCATACAACCGGATCTATCCATTCAAGATCGGAAGCCGGGGCCAGTTGCAGGAATGGGCCCAGGATTGGGCGGAGTCTGAGCCAACGCACCGACATGCGTCCCATCTGATGGCGCTGTATCCTCTTTCGCTGATCACTCCCCGCGGGACTCCGGAGCTTTTCAAGGCCGCCAGGCGTTCCCTTGAACTGCGGGGGAGCGGCGCCAATCTGCCGACGAAGGACGGCTGGTGGGCCCGGCTGTTGGATGGCGACAAGGCGCTAGACGCTCTCGCTTCACCGAACGGGCCCACACGGTACACCAACGAATACGCGGGATTCCCGGAGCTGCTTGTCCAGAGCCACGCTGGCGAGGTCGCGCTTCTGCCTGCCTTGCCCACATCTTGGACCAGCGGTAAGGTTCTCGGCCTGAGGGCCCGCACCGGATACGAGGTGGATATCGAATGGTCGAACCACAAGCTGACCAAGGCGACGATTCGTTCATCGTTGGGCGCCACCCCTGTCGTCCGCGTTCAGGGGGAATTAACGGACATTGAAAATGATCCACGTATCATCCTAGTCGAGGGTGCCATCCGCGATTGAACTCGGCAGGCGCTTCCGATAGAGGTGTGGTGGGCGATAAGAGATTTGAACCTCTGACTTCACCTGTGCGAAGGAAGCCCGGGCCGAGGGAATTGCAGGAGCTTTGGCCATCACTGTGCAAGAGCGGATGAAATGACGGCGAGGCCTTGACGCCAGTCCGTCAATTATTTATACTTACGGTATAAAATAATGAGCATATGCCCGAAAAAATGGACTTTTTGAAGCTGACGACCCGGAAGGTTCTCAATTTCTTCTTCGCTCATCCTGCGGCGGAATTCCACGAGCGAGAGGTCCTGAGAAGCACGGGAATAAGCAAGGGCTCGGCCAACAAAATCCTCCGGGAACTCGCACGGCAAGCTATCCTCTGCAGGACCGAGAAAGGCCGTATGGTCTTCTACCGACTGAACGCGGACGATCCTTTCGTGAAGCAGATGAAAGTTCTCTGGAACGTCTGGGCGCTGCGACCGTTTGTCAGGGGATTGGAGGAGAGCGCCAGGAAGATCCTGCTGTTCGGCAGCAGCGCCGAGGGCACAGACGCGTCCGAAAGCGACATAGACATCCTTATCCTGACGAACGACAAAAAAACCGCCAAGGAGAAGGTGAGCACGTTCAATCGGAAGAGCGGAAGGCAGCTTGCGCCGGTCATCCTAGACGCAACGGAATTTGCGGCGATGCGGAGGGAAGATCAGCCTCTTTTTGAGAGGATTGACAGGGGGATTGTCCTTTGGGAAACGACCTGAGCCCAGTGCTTCTGAAATTGCTTGAAGAGCGCAAGATCTTGAGGATCAGGCGAGATTCCGCTCTAGTCGCGAAGGAGATCGCGGCGGCCAGAGCGGACCTGAAGGATGCCAAGGAGTCGCTTGCGCTGAAGAAATCCAAGTGGGCGACAATTCAGGGCTATTATGCGATGTTCCACAGCACGAGGGCGCTTCTTTATGATAAAGGCTTCCGCGAGAAAAGCCATCACGCTCTTCTTGTTGCCGTCAGGGAATTGTACGTGAGCGAGATCGAGCGCTCGCTGATACGGGACTTCGAGCACGGCATGTATTTACGGCAAGAGGCGGATTACGGACTCAAGTTCTCAGGGCGCGGCGCTCAGGACGTGATAGAGATCGCAGAGAAAATGCTCGAAAGAACGAAATCGATTCTTAAGCTCAAATAACGCGGCAGTGATTAGCCGGCTTCCCAGCCTTGAAATCGACACAACTTCGGGCACACCTGTCATTTTGCCAGGGCTCGGGATTTCGCAAGTCGTTGAAAACAAAAAAATGGGCGATACAGGATTTGAACCTGTGACTTCTACCGTGTGTAGGTTACGTAAAAAGCGGAAAAATCGGGAAAAATAAGGGATTTCCCCTGTAAACGTTCGAAATTCAAGCCTTTCCCGATTGCGATATTTTTCGATATTTTGATGGATTTTTCGACTCCTTGCGATATTTTTGGGCACAGTTTGGGCACAATTTTATTCTGGTCTGTCCACATCCCTGAAGCGCCCCGGAATATTTTTAAAGTCTATATGAACATTAAGAGACAAAAAGGCCATTGCGCGAATTAAGGAAGGGAAATATAATTAAACATAAAAAATGAGACAATTCATAAAACAGGCTTTTTCAAAGCAAATTATTCTAATAGCTTATCTGCCAGCGCTGATCGTCGGGTTAATTTTGTTTATATTAGATCGCACGGTCCCTGAATTCAACTTGATTAAAATCATCAATGGGTTTGCGCGGTTCTTGTTGAGTTTCTTGAAGATCGGCATCCCGATTTACGCCTTACTGGTGTTAATGATTGCGGCCTTCGTTATATTTAAAATATCAACGAAAAGGCTAAGTTATCGGCAAGAGTTTATCCTCAGCCTAATTGACGGAAGAGAGACTAGTCTGATTAAGATCTTCATCGCCTACAAAAAGATGTTTCCGAATGACTCGAGAACTATGACACGATGTTTTTTGCAAGTGAAAAAGCTGGAAAAACGAAAATTAATCGAGCTTGGTTGTCAGACCGGAGGAGTTTACAAGGTCCAGGATGAGCTGTTCAAAATAACGAAAAAGGGCCAAAAGAGGCTTAAAAAGATATCTGAGTCATTGAAAAGCCAAGCTGAGAACATTTTCGAGGAAATATATAAGGAAGTTCACAATTTGAGTTCGATAATATGCAGGATCAAGAATGAAGAAACGATTAAAGAGATTGTGTATATTCTAGGGATACTAGCAAATCAGTTAGATAAGAAAAGGTTAAAAAGCGTTTTACAGAATGACTATTTTGGTAAATTTCGAAACAAAGAAGTATCTGATTTCAATTATGTGTGGAGTTTTCTTGAGAGAGAAGATTTAATCGTTCAGGACAGAGGAATAACGGGATATGGCGGGGGATACGGAGAATTGCCATTCTATATTACAGATAAGGGGCTTGAGTTTTATAGCGAGAAAAAGGCTGTTATAAAAATATAAGCTTAAGGTGGATCGGGGCCGGAATATTTTTAATAGAATTCATCGTTCTTACAAAATCACTTAAGCCCTCCCTCCCTTCGTCGCTCGGGCATAATGTGCTTTTCTCCCTCCGGGAGCTATAATCGTTCCGAAAGGGATCTTGAAACCACGAGAGCTTCCCGCTTTCTTCGTTTCACTTCCTTCGGAGAAAAATAGCTATCGAAATGGAAGTCGAAGGGGCTTCCGCAAGGGGAAATAAGGAGCGTGATGGCATGGGCATAACGATCCATTACAGGTTTGGGATATACGACGAGGGGAGTCTGGAGAAGGTTTTGAAGGAAGCGAAGGAGATGGCCGAAGGCCTGAATTTGGACATCAGGTATTTCAGATTAAACCAGAAAGAAAAGGTCTTGATAATTAACCCTGATGAGAACAGCGAAACGATTAACTTGGAGTTCCAGAAATGGAGGGACGTAAAAGCCAGGATCGAAAACGGAAAGGAATGGGATTACACGCACGACGTCATGAAACACTATTTCAACGACATCCCTTCCGGCATGTGGGTATGCGCGAGCTTCACGAAAACCCAGTTCGCGGGGGACATAACGCACGTAAGGGTCGCCGAGATCCTGAGACGTATCGCGAGCCATTGCAGCCTGGTCAAGATCCACGACGAGGCGGGCTATTACGAAACGAGGGACAGGGAGAAAATGCTTAGGGCCTTCGGAGAGTGCTCGAGGCTCATAAACGGCATAGTCGGGATGCTGAAGGAAGCGGGCTGGAAAGAGGAAAACATTGTCAGAGGAGGATATTGAGAGGGGGTGATAACCATGGAGAAGTTGAGGAAAGAGATAGAGGAGTGGAAGGAGTTTCTGATAGCGGACTTGCAGAAAACCATCAAAGAGGAGATAGCCGAGAACGTGGAGGTCCTGTTTGATTGCCTGTGGAACAAGAAACTCCTGAAAGAGCGTTAATCGAGTGCCGGCTATTGTCAGCAAAATCTAAAGGCTTTCAGGCGGACTTGCCGATTATGCTTTTAATAGATAAAATCAATCTAGCATTATGGACAGGAAATCGATTATCTACTGGCGTGATAAGTATGACAGAGAAGAAGACAAGTACAACAAAGGCGAAGAGGAAGAACTAAGGGCGAATTTCCGGAAAAGCAGGCACATCACGAAGGAAGAGCTTATCCGGATAGTGAAATGGAAATTTCAGGGAAGGTTGGAAGGGAGGCAGAAGAGAATTCTCAAGCTTCTGAATACGGTCGACGATGAATTCATAATAGACCTTTCCAGGCTTGCCTTCAAAGCCAAAGATGACAAAAAACGAGTCAAACTTCTTTGTACCATTGATGGAGTGGGGACCGCTGTAGCGAGCACGATATTGGCCTTTTATAATCCTGAAAATTACGGCGTCTTTGACATCCATGCCTGGAGAGAGCTCTTCGGGAAAGAGCCTAACACTCTGTTCACGGACACGAAGAGCGTCTTTAGATTTTTTGACAGCCTTAGGGAAATTGCGCTGGAGATGAGATTGCCATGCAGGGACGTTGAGAAAGCGCTCTTCAAGAAAAATTTTGATGAAGGCTGATTCCCATGGACATCGGTAAGTCGGTAAAAAATATTTTTGACCTGGTCCATCGGTTTGGCAACGAAGAAGACCAGATTTCGGCAAATTTTGGCTTTATCATGAAAATCAACCCGCCCGTTCTTTCTGACGTTTTGAGGAAATTGCAGATTGATACCAAAGTGCTAAGAAAACAGGACTTTAAGCGGATAGAAATAGAGACGCAGGTTCCTTATAAAATAGATGGGGAACCATGCTATATAGACCTCATTCTTAAACTTGATGACAAATTCCTGGTATTCTTCGAATCAAAAATATGGGGAAACAAACTGACAGAAAAACAAACAAAAAAATATGCCAAGCTGCTTATTGCGCAGAAAGGATATTTTGGCCTCGTCCGTTTCGTTTACATATCGCAGTTCGACCAGAGGGAGGAATTTAGGCGATTAAGGAAAATCGCCGGCTTAAAAGGCGACGAATTTTGTCATTTCAGGTGGGAAGATATCAGGAATATGGTCGAAAAATATAATACGAAAGGCAGATTGAAATTTATA
>JBAUIH010000082.1:0-3865 GCA_049682755.1 Candidatus Aminicenantales bacterium
CTGGTGGGAGGGGATGAAGGGGAGGGGGAATTTCAGGCTTTTCATATTGCGAACATTCGTTGACCGTTCGGATTATCCATGTCTGTCAAGATAATGGGAACGGACATCGTTTCTAAACGCTCGGGACGTCTGCGCCCGGCCTAT
This sequence comes from Candidatus Aminicenantales bacterium, assembly GCA_049682755.1. GTDB lineage: Bacteria > Acidobacteriota > Aminicenantia > Aminicenantales > UBA8522 > UBA8522. The sequence goes on from JBAUIH010000082.1 coordinate 145, forward strand.
TTTTTCCCGACGAATTCCTCGACCAGGGTGGCAATCTTGTTCACCGAATCGAACGCGTCCGGCGTGGCCCTGTCATCGGGAATCTGGATATCGTACCTATTCTCCAGAAAGCGCTTCAGGGAAACCATCGAAAACGAGTCGACGATCCCGCCCGAGACCAGGGGCGTGTCGCAGTTCAACGGCTCGCTGTCGTCCTCGAGGTATTCCTTGGTTACATACTCCAGGATGACGTCTTTCAATGCTTCCATATTACTTTCTCCTTATCGATCGTAATCGTTTTCCAGCCGGAAACGGCACTCACCGGCAATCTGTCATTCGTCACTTCCGGTGCGCCAGGGTTGCCGAGGCTTGGGCGGTCGGCATGACGATGATCTCGCTGATGTTGACGTGCGGCGGCCGGGTGGCGCAATAGACGACGGCGTCGGCGATATCGTCAGGGGATAACGGAGTAAGACCCTGATAGACTTTTTCGGTCCTCTCGCTGTCCCCCCGGAAGCGGACCAGGCTGAATTCGGTCTCGACCATCCCGGGTGAGACCTGGCTCACCCGAAGCCCCGTTCCCGAAAGGTCGAGGCGCATCCCTTTCGACAGGGCGTTGACGGCGAATTTGGTGGCGCAGTAGACGTTCCCGCCCGGATAGACTTCGTGGCCGGCGATCGACCCGATATTGATGATATGACCGCTCCCGCGCTCGACCATCCCCGGGATGACGGCGCGGCTGACATAGAGCAGGCCTTTGATATTGGTGTCGATCATCTCTTCCCAGTCTTCGATTTTCCCCTCGTGAAGCTTTTCCAGCCCCCGGGCGAGACCGGCATTGTTGACCAGGACATCGACGCCCTTCCACTTTTCAGGGAGGCCATTCACAACGCGCTCCACGGCCGCCTGGTCCCGGACATCGAAGTCGAGAAAAAACACGTCCTCTCCCAGCTTCAGGTTGAGCTCAGCCGCCAGATCTTCGAGTCTTTGGAGGCGGCGGCCGGCCAGCATCAGCCTCGCGCCCTCCCGGGCTAACGCCTGAGCACACGACCTCCCGATCCCCGAGCTCGCCCCGGTTATTAAGACGACCTTATCTTGCAGGGATTTCATCAGTTGTCTCCTCCATCCTATTGTGAAGGGAGAAGGATAGACGACAAATCCGTTCAAGTCAAATTCCGGTGAATTCAGGGCTGCCTCTCTTTCTCCGTGATTGGCTTGGGGGCAGGGAGCCGCCCTCTGCCCCCAAGCTTATTATCACAGATTTTGGGATGCATCCTGAATTCAGTAAACGAAAGAAATTTCTGGACGCAGAATAGGGCATCAGATATAAGTTGAGATAGAGGATCCGGCTCAGCCAGAATGGAAATCAAAAAGAATATTCTGATCACCGGACTTCCCGGTGTGGGAAAGACCACGCTGATCATGAGGCTCTGTGACACCTTGAAAGAGCGCTCTGTGGCCGGGTTTTACACGTCCGAGGTCCGGGGGGAAGGAGTGAGAAAGGGGTTCAGCCTGGTGAGTCTGGACGGCCGCCAGTCGGTCCTTTCGCATGTGGAAACGAGAAGCTCTTTCCGGGTCGGGAAGTATGGAGTTGACGTGAAGGGCTTTGAGGATTTTCTCGACTCTATAGACCTTGAGGGCAGCGGCGTCGGCCTCATCGTCATCGATGAGATCGGAAAAATGGAATGCCTCTCGGAAAATTTCAGGCGATTGATCAGCAGGTTGCTGGACTCTGGAAAGATTGTCATCGCCACGATCGCCCTCAAAGGCGAGGGATTCATTTCTCAGATAAAGCAAAGACCGGACGCGCAGCTCTACGAAATCACAACCAAGAACCGTGATTCCCTTGTTTTCGATATCCTCAGCCGAGTGGAAAGGATTCATGGATAAGGAAAAGAATAGTGAATAATCGAGGGGTACATCAGAAAAGCGTCAACTGGCGGCCGGTTGACTTTTACACGGGGCATTGCTAGTCTTAGCCAGAAGAAGCAGCGGGAAAGCACACGATGGAATGTCCCAAGTGTCATTTCGATAATCCCTCCGACGGTCACTTCTGCAGCAAGTGCGGAACACAGATTTCGGCGATCGAAGAAACCCGGTCTCCTCAGACAAAAACCATTCAAATACAGATAAAAGAACTCACTCCGGGAACCACTTTTGCCAAAAGATATGAAATCATCGAGGAGCTCGGAAAAGGCGGTATGGGTCGGGTTTATAAAGTCCTGGACAACGAAATCGGCGAAAAAGTCGCACTGAAGCTCCTTAACCATGAAATCGCGGCGGAGAGCAAAACCATCGAGCGCTTCCGCAACGAGCTCAAGACCTCCCGCCAGATCTCCCACAAGAACGTCTGCCGCATGTATCACCTAAGCAAGGAAGAAGGAGCTCCTTACATCATAATGGAATATGTGCGTGGGGAAGACCTGAAAAGCATGATCCGGATGATGGGCCGGCTAAGTCCCGGACAAACTGTCTCCATCGCCAAGCAGGTCTGCGAAGGGCTGAACGAAGCGCATCGCTTGGGCGTCGTCCACCGCGATCTGAAGCCGCAAAACATCATGATTGACCGGAACGGGGACGTCAAGATCATGGACTTCGGCATCGCCAGGACCCTACAAGCCAAGGGGATCACTGGGGAAGGCGTAATGATCGGCACGCCGGAATACATGTCCCCGGAGCAGGCCGAGGGCAAAGAAGCCGACGAACGTGCTGATATCTATGCCCTGGGGATTGTCCTTTTTGAAATGCTGACCGGCCGGGTTCCCTTTGAAGGAGAAACTGCCCTGAGCGTCGCCTTGAAACACAAAACCGAAGCGCCGCCCGATCCAAGAAAGATCAATAGCCAGGTGCCGGACGATTTGGCCCGGCTGATCCTGCGCTGTCTGGAAAAAGAAAAAGTGAAAAGATTCCAGAGCGCTCATCAGCTCCTCGAGGAACTCGCCAGAATCGAAAAAGGTATTCCAACTGGGGAAAAAGCTCTACCCATCAAGAAATCATTAACATCCAAAGAGCTGACCGTCAGGCTCAGAAAGGGCTGGAAAACACTCGCAGGACTGGCTGCTGTTTTGTTGGTCACCCTGCTCGCCGTGCTTTACGTCACCCGCTCAAAACCGGAGCCCGGCCCGGGCATCATTAAAATAGCGGTTCTGCCTTTTGAGAATCAGGGCGAGCCAGAGGATGAATACTTTGCTGACGGCGTCACCGATGAGATTATCGCCCGCCTAACGGCTGTCAGTAAACTGGGCGTTATCTCCCGGAACAGCTCCGTCCAATATAAAAAAACGACAAAATCCATCAAACAGATCGGTGAAGAACTGGGGGTTCAATTCATCCTGACTGGGACCATCCGCTGGCAGAAAGGGGCTGAGGGAGCGGCCCGATTCCGGTCAACGCCGACGCTCAGCCGCGTTTCCGATGCCACCCAGATGTGGGCCGACGTCTATGATGGCGCGACGACCGAGATTTTCCAGATTCAATCCGACATCGCCAAACGGGTCGTCGCCGGACTCGATGTCACCCTGGGTGAGTCCGAGAGGCAATCCCTCGAAGCCAATATGACCGATAACATGGAAGCTTATAACTACTACCTTCGCGGGCTGGACTATTATCACCTCGGCAACATCCAGAGGAATCAGACTCTGGCCGCTGAAATGTTCGAAAAAGCCGTCAATCTTGACCCTGATTTTCTTCAGGCCCGGGCCTTTCTGTCAAGAATGCATTCCTTTCATTACTGGATGTATTG
>JBAUIH010000083.1:0-5369 GCA_049682755.1 Candidatus Aminicenantales bacterium
CGACGCCGTCTCGGCCGGATCCCCGCTTCGCGCAACCAACGACGGACCGTCTCTCTCCCGATGCGAAGATGTTCGTGCTCCTCCAGCATATCGACGAAGTGGTATCGTTGAACTGCGAATAGACCTCCCGGTGAAGCGCCAGGACCCGTTCACGGACTTCCGGACCGACCCCCTCCGGGCTGAGGACCCGGAAGGGGTAGGCATCCGGTCTCCCGCGAAACGTTAATTGGGCAGTTTCCCCAGTCTCTCCCGCAGGGCCGGCTGGTCGGGACTGAGCTCGAGCGACTTCTCCCAGACGATCCGGGCTTCCTTGGCACGGCCCAGGCCCAGGTAACACTCGCCCAGGGAGTTCAGCAGTGCGGTGTTGACGCCGAAGTGGGCGACCGCGCTGTCCAGAACCTCGACCGCCCGCTCGAGACGGCCGGCCTCCTGCAGGGCCCGGCCCAGGACGACGTAGACGTCGTATTCCGCCGGGCCCTCCCGCCCGAGAAAGGGGCTGAGCAGGGCGTCCACTCTTTCGTAATCTCCGGCGGCCAGGCAGGTTTGGGACAGGGCCAGGGCATATTCCCAGGCCCGGGGCCGGGCGGCCACAGCCTTCTCTAGCATGTATCTCGCCTCCGCAAGCCGGTCCAGGTTGTGAAGCTGCAGACCCAGGGCATAGAGGTGCTCGGGATCGGCGGGGCCGGGCAAGACCTTGGCATAAACCCAGGGCCGGGGGATAGACTCCCGATGGCTGACCTCGAAACGCTCAAAGACGGAGACGAGCGTCCGGCCCTGGAAGCTGAGGTCGACCGTGATCGTGTAATGATCCGTGGGGAAATCCCCGAGGGGAATCGACTCCAGGATCTCCCGGGCGTCCCCGTAGGCGGACAGCGGCCGGCTGAATGTCCGGAACGGCCGGCCGTCCTGCAGGATGGTGAAGACGCATTCCCCTCCGTCTTTCACCTCCTCGGGAATGTCGAGAACCTGGCAGAGAAGCGCCAGCGTATCGGAGCGGACGAAAACCCGGTTGGCCTGGGCGTAGAACTGCCGGCCCGCCAGCTGAAAGGGTCTTGACCGGTCCGGGGCTGGCGCGGCCGGCACGGCTTTGTAGGCCAGGAGAAGGGGCATGACGCGCAGTCCCGCATTCCGGCCAGGGACGGAGAGAGCCTGTTCCGCGGCGGTGAATTCCTTGGAGATCTCGTTCTTGACCAGAATCGACAGGCGGTATGAGCCGGGGACGACCGGGATCATGTCGTGGATGACGAACGGTTGGTACTGGACGTTGTCAAACTGGCTTCGGTCGAATTGGGGCGCGAGCGCCTTTTCGAACTGATACACAAGCCTGCCATCCTCAGCGGTCAGGGTGCCGTTCAGCCGGAAGGTGGTGGAGAAGAGGCCGTCGTGCTCGGCCACGGACAGGCGGGTGAGCTCCAGCGAGTAGTGGATGAACGTCAGCCCATTCGGCGCCTGGAAAACGCGGACCAGGGAATCGCTGTCGATGTAGTTGGCGCTGTATTCCACCTCAACGATGTCCTTGTATTCCAGGAACTTCCGGGCGTACCTGTCCTCGACCGTCTTCCAGGAGGCCGTCTCCACCCGCTGCAGAAGCATCTGCGAGGACAGGGACGGGCGGCCGAAAACCGTCGATTGTTCTCCGGGGATGAGCGACATGGCCACGGCGGCCAGGCTCGGCTGGACTTCATAGAGCTGGTCGTAGGCCTCCAGGACATTCATGGGGTCGCCCCAGTAGGTCGTCAGAAGGGCCATCGGCCCATGCTCCACGGGACTGTAGAGAATGTGATCGCCAATCCCTTTCTTTTGAAAGAAAACCAAATAGAAGCCCGAGGGCAGCCCTTTTTCAGCCTGGTTCTGGTAAAACCAAACTTCGGTTCCATGGATCCCCCCCCCGCCCTCGAACTCCTGGACCTCGGTCGGCTCTCCCAGAATGATATAGATCCGGCCCCGGTCGGTTTTCCAGCCGGGCTTCGGGGTCACGCGGCCGTAATAACGGTTGGCGTGGCCGATGCGGCGGTAATGCTCCCGTCTGAACTCGTTTTCCTCGGTAGCCGGGTTCGTGTCCCGGTGTTTCCAGAAGGCTTCTATGAACAGATCCCGCTCCCTGTCAGACCGGAGTTTCAAAAAAACGTCCCGCTCGGCAGGAGAGATGATATAGGGAACCTCTTCCTCGAGCCACTTGGCGTATGTCTCCGGGAGATCCCGGGCTTTCAGCTTCGTATCCTGGGCCGACGCCTCCGACCCCGGGACGGCGGCGGCCAGGGCGATAAAGGCCAGGACGCGCAGAACGGATTTCGATATCACGATCATACTCCTTTGTTCATGGACTAGGTTAAATCACCGGAGAAGCATTTGCAAGGCCGAAACGCTCCAACCCACCAAAGAATTCATTTATTTGGATGGAAATCCAATTTTATGGAGAAAGGGGGCCGGAGAAGATATCTAAATTATTGAAATCAAATGATTTAAATTTTATTATTTTTGGCATATTTATTGCATGTTATTATACAAACTATCTGTATTTGGAGGAGGTTTTATGCTCAAAAAAGTTCTCTTAGTGGCGGCCATTCTCGGTTTGACCGGATTGGGGATGGCCCAGACAGGTGGATTGACCGGCAACATCATCGGCACCGTCTCATCCGAAGAAGGACCCTTGCCGGGCGTCACGGTCACCATCACGTCCCCGGCGATGATCCTGCCCTCCATGAGTGTCGTCACGGGGGCCAACGGCGCCTTCCGGTTCTCGGGTTTGGCCCCCGGCATGTATGAAATGACCGTCGAGTTGATGGGCATGCAAACCGTGATCCGCAAGGGCCTGAGGGTTCTGGTCGCCCAGAACACGACGATCGACATCGTCATGCAACCGGCCACCTTGGAGGAGTCGGTCACCGTCATCGGCCTTTCGCCGACGGTCGACAAGCAGCGGACGACACGGGCTGTCAACCTGGACAAGGTTTTCCTGCAGTCCGTCCCAGCCGCCCGCAACCTGGGCACGTTCTTCAACATGGCCCCGGGCGTGGTCGCGGAATCAGCCCACGGCGGGTCGACCATGGACAGTGCCTACTACCTCGACGGCGTGAACATGGTCGACGCGGCCACCGGCCGGCCCAACGTCGTGTTCGGGCTGGACATCATGGAGGAGATCTCGGTCCAGCAGGGAGGACTGTCGGCGGAGTACGGCAGCGTCCGCGCGGCTGTGGTCAACGTCGTGACCAAGTCTGGCGGAAACACCTTCAGCGGTTCGTCGTCCTTTTACTTCAACCATGAAAAACTGAAGTCGGACAACACCGTCGGAACCCCTCTCGAAGGTTCCAAGTCCGGAAACAAGCTGGAGCTTGAACCCTCCTTGAGCCTGGGCGGGCCTATCGTAAAGGACAAGCTGTGGTTTTTCGTCATGGCCAGCTTCAACAGCCAGGAACGCTTTGTGGCCGGCTATCCCGCGGGATCGGCCGCCGGCCAAGAGAAGCCTTTCAAGAGCAAAACGTACTATCCGTTCCTGAAGTTGAGCTTTCAGCCGGGCGCCAAGGATAAGTTCTCCCTGTCCTACAATTTTTCCGACAACCGCATCGAGGACAACGGCGCCAGCAAGTTCGCCACCGAAAGCGTCACCCAGAAGGTCACGAGGCCGACCCACGTCATCAGCCTCCACTGGACCCGGTTTTTCAGCAACAACTTCTACTTCAACCTGAAGTACGGCGGCAACCTCCAGACCTTCAATCTCGACGCCAAAGGCAGCGAAGCCCAAACCGTTATCGGGACGACGGGCGTCTCCTCGGGCAACGCCTGGCGGAACCAGGACCACTACAAACGCAATCGCCACCAGTTCAACGCCGACGCGACGGTCTACATCGACGACCTGGCCGGCACGCACGAGCTCAAATTCGGCGGCGAGGCCCAGATGGCCTTCACCGGTTGGAAGATTCAAGGCGTGAGCGACCCCCTCACGGGCGGCTGCTACAACTACTATATTTCCCCCGCCGACTATGAGGCCGGAAGATGGTACTACACGCTCGTCCTGGTCAACAACGGCTTCGACCGCCTGGACAACATGATCGATTACGCGGCCTTCGTCCACGACAATTGGGCCATAACCCGGAAACTCAACCTCAGCCTCGGCCTGCGCTTCGAGTACAACAGCATCGTCTATCCTCCGCAGAACCAGGATGAAGGCCTGACCCCGTTCTTCGGCCAGACCTACAACCGGATGATCCCAGAAAAAATTACGATGTACAAGTGGGCCAATCTGGCGCCGCGAGCCGGCCTGATCTACGACGTGTTCGCCGACGGCAAGACGCTCCTCAAGGCCAGCTGGTCGCGCTATCTCATTCCCAACCAGATCGGCTTCGTCAACGTGGCCCATCCCAACGGCTGGTTCGGCTACTATCTGTACGGGCCGGGCTCGGGTGCTAACGCCGGACTGATCTCTCCCTGGGCTTATCCCGGCGGCGAGCAGAACCCCAACGGGACCAAGATCGGCTACAAGGATTATTCCCTGAAGGCCGGCCACACGGACGAATTAACGATCGGCGTCGAGAGGGAGCTCCTACCGGATTTCTCGGCCGGCATCCGCTACATCCGGAAGTGGGACCGCAATCAACCGAACTACGCGGACAACTTCCAGCTCGACCTCGACAAGCTCATGTCCACGGACGAGCTCGATTGGAGCCGGAACTGGACGTCGAAAACGGGCACCGATCCCTTCAACGGCCAGACCGTGACTTTTTATGAGAGGATTGTCACGAGCGGCCAGGAAATGTATCTGGTCAATCCTCCGGGCGCCAACAGGGACTATGACGGCGTGGAGTTCAATCTGGACAAGAGATACAGCAACGGCTGGGCGGCTGGCCTCTCCTACGTCTACGCCAAATCCCGGGGCTTGATCACCACCGCCCGCGCCGACGAATCGTTGGGCGGGGCGTCGGGCGGTTTCTTCCAGAGCCCCAACGCCCACACCAACGCCGACGGCCTGCTGCCTCTGGAAAGGCGCCACCAGATCAAGCTCACGGGTTTGGTCAAGGGGCCTTTCGGAATCAACATCAGCGGCTACTTCCAGTACCTGGACGGCTATCCTGGTACCCGGACGATCACCAACAACTTCATCGGCCTGCCCTTGAAGCAGAACGTCACGATCTACGCCGAGAAGAGGGGATCGGAGAAAATGCCACCCTTCGTTCAGCTCGACTTGAGACTCGAAAAAACCTTCAAGATCAGCATGATCAACCTGGGCATCTTCGCCGACTGCTTCAACGTGATGAACCGGGGAGCGGCAACGGGCTGGTGGATGAATTCCAGCAACACCTCAACGTACAAGTACAAGGAGATGACCGCCATCAACACCCCCCGCATCTTCCAATTGGGAGCCAGGATCGAGT
>JBAUIH010000084.1:0-5129 GCA_049682755.1 Candidatus Aminicenantales bacterium
GCCGTCGCGATCTCCCGTCCCGTGAACCCCATGAGGGCCGCCGCAACGCTCCCGAACAGAAGATACAGAAGCCCCGCCTTGTTCATCAGGCCGGAAAAGCTCCCCGACATGGCGACCGCGAAGACGAAGGCCGCCGCGAAGAGCCATCTGAGAAGCGTCCGGCCTTTGGTGAATTCCCTGCCGTTTTCGATCATTGTCTCATCTCCTTGGCGTTTCGAGGCTCGCATAGGCCGCCTTGACCGAGGATATCCGGTCGGCCAGCGGGCTCGAGGTTTTTTTCCCTTGGAGGAGGATGCCTGCGGCGAGAAGCAGGATCGAGAGGGCGGCCCATACGCCCCGTCCGAAAAGCCAGGCCCGCGCGCGGGCCGGCGGTCCGGCCACTTTCATCATCCTCCCGCGGCGGAAGCTCTCGATCCGCTCCCGCATCCCGGCGGCGACGTCGGGCGGGAGGTCGTCGGCGAGGGCCTTTCGCAGAAGATCATCCATTTTGCGGACGGCATCATCGGTCATGGCATCGACTCCTTCCCGTTCCGGCCCGCCGTGGGGCCAAGGTCCGGAAGCTCGCGGGCCAGTATCCGGGCCAATTTCGCCCGGCCCCGCGAGACATGAACCCGGACCGTCGACCCGGAACAACCCATGGCCCGGGCGATATCCTCATAGGACTGTTCCTCGACGATGTGGAGGAGGACCGCCGCGGCCTGGCGCCTGGGCAGGCGGCCGATGGCTCCGAGGATGGCAGCCCGAAGGTTTCGGTCTTCGGGCCCCTTTTCGACCGAGGGGGAGGCTTCGTCGGCCCGGTCTCCGGGCCATCCCGTGACCTCGCGGCCGATACGGCGCCGGTGTTTCCGCAGGGCGTCATAAGCCGAGGTGACCGCGATCCTGAGGATCAGGGCCTCCGGCTTGGGATGCCGGGCCACTTCGGCCCGCTTTTTCCAGATGACGGCCAGGGCGTCCTGGAGGGCGTCCTCGGCGGCTTCACGATGCCGGACGATCCGCCAGACCGTGCGCATCATCCGGCCTTCCATCGGCCTGACGAGGGAGTCATAGTCGAATTCTTGGGTCTCCACGACGGCCGCCCGAGCGGGGACAATGTAATCCAGGGCCGCCGGCAAATCAATACCGGGCCCGGGCATCACAATCCTCCCTCTCTCGGGGCGGTCAGGCCTCGATCGGGGTGACGACCAGGATGACGAAATCGATGAGGAGACTGACGGCCCGCTCGTTCCGGCCGGCCTTCCACTCGGCCAGGGCAGAGTCGAGGAGTTTCGAACAGATCTCCCGGGCTTTTTCGATACCCTTGTTTTCATATACGGCCTTGAGCTCCTCCGGGATTTCCCAGCGTTTGCCGCCGTTCACCATTCTGTAGGCGAGACCGAGATACTGGCGTCCCTTATCGGAAAAGAGGACTTGTTCGTCAAACATCTTGCGGACGGTCCCGATGCGCGTCCGGAATTCCTCCGAGTGATCTGCCTCGGGCAGGATCAGGAGCGAGGCGTCGAGGGCGGCGACGAGGGCTTCCGTGATCGTCTCGCGGGGAAGGTGGGCATCCTGGAGGATGACGCGGGCCCGGTCTATCAGGGTTTCCGCGCCCCCCTCCGCCCTCCCGAGATTGGGGACAACGGCCATCAGTAAACCGAGCCCGAGAAGTGTCATCGCCAGATGGTTTTTCATTGCGGCCTCCTTCGGTCGAATCACTGGGTTTTCATGTCCACCCGGTAACCGTTTGAGAGGCCGGGTTTGCTTACATTTGCACATCGAACCGGTCGGATCCCCATCGACCCTGACCGAGCCCTTTCCCGGTGGAGGACAAATCGGATATTCGCTATAATGGGAAAGAATAAAATCAGCGGCCATGACGACGAAGCTCAACTTTCTGCCGAAGACGACAGCGATTGCGATCCTGTTCGCAGTTTCACTCGCCGCCGCCCCTTCCGCCCAGGATACGGACTACACTCTCGAGGAAATCATCGCCATCGCCCTCGAACGAAACCCCCGGATCGCAGCCGGCGCCCTGGAGACGGAGGCCCGGGAATCCGCCTACCAGGCTTCGAAGAAATTGATCAATCCCCAGTTCGATTTTGGATTCGGCCGGGCCGAATACCATGACCGGCAGTCCGGCCGGAGGACTTTCAGCCTGGCCGTCACCCAGCCCATCGAGAGCCCCTTCAAGCGTCGCCACCGGATCGAGATCGAGAAGAACGCTTGGGAGGAGTCCCTCCAATCCCAGGCCTTCCGGACCATGGAGGTCGTTTTCGACATCAAGCTCGGTTTCTATTCGCTCCTTCTCCTCCAGGAAAGGGATGTCCTTCTCAGAAGGATCGCCGGCTCGGTCCGGGAGATGGAAGTTCTCGTCCGGAAAAGGGCCGAGCTCGGCGAAGTCAAGCATCTGGACGCGATCAAGCTCCAGGTGGAAGCCCTCAAGGCCGAAAACGAAATGGCCGCCCTTCAGGCGGAGATGGAGCAAGGCCGGGAAAACTTGAGCGTTCTCCTGGACAACGCCCTCCCCCCGGGCTTCAAGGTGTCGGGGAAGCTGGATTCCCGCCCGGTCTCCCTGGACGCGGACGCCCTGATCGACCGCGCGCTCGCCGGCCATCCCATGATCCAGGCCGGGATCAAGCAGCTCGAGCAGCGGCGCCACAACGTCCTTTTCGTCAAGGGACAACGGTTCCCCGACTTCGCCCTCACCGGGTTCAACGATTCCGGGCTTGACGGCGTCAACAGGGGAGTGGGCATAACGCTGTCCATCCCTCTCTGGAACTTCAGGTCCAACGAACTGGCCGAAGCCGTCAGCCTTTCCCAAATGAGCGAGCGGGAGCTCGGCGCCGCCCGTTCGGAGCTTGTCAAAAACATTCGGAACTGCGTGCGCCGGGTCCGGCTGGCCGAAAAGACCCTGTCCGTCTACACCGCCGGCCTCCTTCGCCAGGTCGAAGAAAGCCTGACGATTGCCGAGGTCAGCTACCGGGAAGGGGAGATCTCACTCCTGGATTTCCTGGATTCGCAGAGGACTTACAACAGCGTCCTGGGAGATTATCATCAGGCGCTTTTCAACTGGAACGTGGAAATGGCCGCATTGGAAAAAGCGGCAGGAGCAGCGATCCAATGATGATCCTGATGGGAAGACGAATTCGAATCATCGCCCTGGCGTTCGGGCTTTTGGCCTTGACCTTCTGCGGCAGTGGGGTGGAACCCCCGCCGGGGGCGTCCCCTCCCCATGACGATGAAAGCCCGGTCCTCGCAGCCGAAACCCACGAACATCCGGATATCGAGGTCTCTCCCGACAAACAAAAGGCCTGGGGTCTCCGGGTCGGGGAGGTCCGCAAGGAAACACTGGCCGGCCGTATCACTGTCCCCGGGGTCATCGCCCTCAATGAAAACCGGACCGCCCGCATCTCTTCTTTCGTCAGCGGTCAGATCGCTTCACTCTCGGTGGATTTGGGAAGAGTGGTCCGCAAGGGACAGCCTCTCCTGACGGTCAATTCCCCCGAATTCGCCCGGGCTCAGGCCGATTTCCTCGACTCCCGGGTGCGCTACAACCTCGGCCTGGCCGATTTCCGGAGGGCCGAAGCCCTCTGGCAGGCCAAAGCCATCGAGGAAAGGGAATACCTCCGACGCCGGGCGGAGAACGAGAAGCTGGCCACGGAATACGGGGCTCTCGGTTCGAAGCTTCATTCCTTCGGCTTGACCCACGAGGATATCGAAAAGCTGATCGAGAAATGCCGGCTCGTGGAAACGCAGGAATACAAGTGCGAACTGGCCGACCCCAACCTGGCCGTCCTCGCCCCTCTCTCCGGGACCATCATCTTCCGGGATGCCGTCGTGGGCGATCCCATCGAGCCGAATAAGATCTTGTTCACAATCTCCGACCTCGGGACGCCCTGGGGCAACCTGGATGTTCCGGAAAAAGATATCCCTCTCATCGGAGCGAAAAGCCGGGTGTCCATTCGTTCCACCCTTTTTCCCGGCCGGGACTTCGCCGCCAAGATCAGCTATGTCAGCGACGTCGTGGACGAGAAGCTCCGCACCTTGAGGGTCAGGGTCGAAGTCGACAACGCCGCGGGGCTTCTGAAACCCAATATGTATGTCCAGGGTGACATCGAGCACACCGCCACCGGATGGGCGGACGTGATCGCCGTTCCCGAGGAGGCCGTTCAGACTCTCGAAAACGAAAGGATCGTTTTCGTCAGGGAAAAGGAAAACGTCTTTGCGGCGAGGCATGTGCGCGTCGGCGACCGGGTCGGCGACCGCCGCATCATCCTCGAAGGCCTCGCGGAAGGGGATGTCGTCGTCCTCGAGGGGGCCTTCACCCTGAAATCGGAGTTCTCGAAGACAGCCTTCGGGCACGCCCACGCCCACTGACCCGGAATCCCCATGATCGAAAAAATCGTCCGCTTCTCGCTCAGGCAGCGGATCTTCATCCTCCTGGCGACGGTTCTTCTCTGTGCCCTGGGTTTTGTCGCCTACCGGAGCCTGGCCATCGACGTCTTCCCCGACCCTTCACCTCCCCTGGTCCAGGTCTACACCGAGGTCCACGGAATGGCTCCCGAAGAGATCGAGCGGCTCGTTTCCTATCCCCTCGAGTCGGCCATGTTCGGCCTCCCGCGCGTCCGGGACATCCGTTCCATCTCGTCCTACGCCCTGTCCATCGTCAATGTCTACTTCGAAGATAAAACCGATATCTACTGGGCCCGGCAGCTGGTCAGCCAGAGGATCCTGGAGGCCCGGGACCAGCTCCCGGAACAGGCGACGAACCCCGTGCTCGGGCCGATCGCCACGGGACTGGGGATGGTTTATCTCTACGTCCTCGAGGGCGAGGGCCATTCGACCATGGAGCTCCGCACTCTTCAGGACTGGCTCGTCAAGTACGAGCTCAAGTCCGTTCCCGAAGTTTCCCAGGTCCTCAGCATGGGCGGCGAGGTCAAGCAATTCCAGATCCTCGTCGACCCTCAGGCCCTTCTCAAGTACGGCCTGTCCCTCGCCGACCTGATCGACCGGGTCCGCCGGAACAACCAGAACGTGGGGGCGAGCTTCATCACCCGGGGGCCGGAGGAGTTCATCGTCCACAGCGTCGGGCTCGCCCGGACGGTCGAGGACCTCGAGTCGGTCGTCCTGGCGACGGCCCAGGGGACTCC
>JBAUIH010000085.1:0-2912 GCA_049682755.1 Candidatus Aminicenantales bacterium
ACCAACCGGTGCAAGCTCTATTTTATGGTGATGAACAAGAAATTTCGGGCCCAGGTGTTCATCGATTTCATGAGACGGTTGGAGCGGCAGGTGGGGCGTCGGATCTATCTCATCGTGGACGGTCATCCCGTCCACCGGGCGCAAGCGGTAAAAAGGTGGCTCGGGAAAAAAGGCCGACGGGTGAGATTGTTCTATCTTCCGGGATAGCGGCCGGACTTGAACCCGGATGAGTTTCTGAATCAGGACGTTAAGAGCAACGCCTTGGGACGCCGGCGTCCCCCAGACGAAGAAACGATGAGGAAAGACGTCTCGGGCTATCTTCGCCGCCGTCAGCGCCAACCCCACGTCGTGAAGAACTATTTCAAGCATGAGAGCGTTCGTTATGCCTCTTGAATGCAATCAATTTATCGCTCCCCGTAATAATTGCCCCGTCAGGCGGGCTAAGGCATTCTTATCAAGAAATCGGGGGGCGCCAAATTCGGGGGACACGATCCCAATTCCGGAGAATTGGATCATGTCCCCCGAATTTCGAATTCGGAGCCAGCCGCCAATTTTCTCTCCAACAAGGGGCCGGACAATAGGGAGGGTTCGAGATGATTTCATTCATTAGCTGAGAAAAATCGCCCGCGCTTGAGGTCTTTCCGAGTTGATGAAAGAAGCCCATCTCTCGCTGGATGACTTTCGAAACTTGAAGTCACAATTTGTGACTTCAAGTTGGGGGGGATTGCGCAGGAGTACTCCCTACGCCTTCACAGAGCAGGGTGTGGCCATGCTATCGAGTGTCTTGAGAAGTGAGCGAGCTATCCAGGTGAATATCGCCATTATGCGGGCATTTGTCAAATTGGGGGAAACCCTGTTGGCCCACAAAGAATTAGCCCAAAAACTTATTGAGCTGGAACGAAAGATAGAGCGACATGATAAAGAGATAGTGGCAATTTTTCGGGCGATACGACAACTTATGGCTCCGGCTCCTCCTCAGCCAAAGCGCAAAATCGGGTTTTGATTGAAATAAGGTGACAGGAACCAAATTCCAGAAAATTTGAAAACAGTCACCCCATTTCCCGTCCCCAAATTTCGATGAGTCAGGCAGCCGGGCGGGAACGTCTCCCGCCTTGACAAGCGCTGCCGGCGGGCGTAAAGTACAATTGGTCGTTTTATTAGTCTAAAAATAGATCAATTTGGAGAAAGCGGTCATGAGCTATTCAGAGACGGCCCCCTTGAGCAGGGTCAAGGCCCGCCTTTCGGAATTCATCCGCAGAGTCCGGGAGGAACACGAGTCTTTCGGCATCACCCACAGGGGCAGGGTCGAAGGAGTCCTCCTGAGCGTCGAGGAGTACGAAAGCCTTATCGAGACCCTGGAAATTTTGAGCGACGCGAAACTTATGGCCGGCATCCGCCGGGGACTCAGAGATGTGAAGGCCGGAAGGGTTCACCCTTACAGGGAGGTCCTCCCGGAAAAATGAAGGAATCTCGCTACAGCGTTTTCTTCACGAGAGAAGCGAAGCGGAACGTCGAGAAGCTGGACCCTTCGATCAGAAGGGTTATCAAGAAGGCTATAGAATCCCTGGCCGTCAACCCCGCCAAAGGAAAGCCGTTGGCCTATGACCTGGCCGGACTGCATTCGCTGAGGACCGTGGATTATCGGATTATCTACCGGATGAGGGGAAAACAACTCATCATCGTCGTCATCGCGGTCGGCCACCGCAAAGAGATCTATGAAAGGCTCAAGGAACTCCTCCCTGAACTCTGACCGGATTCAGGATGCGAGTCTTCCGTCGGCCGAAAACAACAGCCCCGCCCGGATCGGCGCTTTGATGCCGGTCGTTTTGCCCAATAGGTCTTTGTAGAGTCCGATCTGCCTCAAGTAATCGGGATACGATAGCTCGAGAGGGCCTTCAGGAACCGGATCGGTCTTGAAGTCGATGATCCAGGTGCAATCGGGGGCGCTGGCGACGAGGTCGATGTATCCGGTGATCAGCCGGCCCTGATCATCGGACGCGACAACCGGATATTCCGCGAAGCGGGCGACGTCGCCGGCCAATAATCCCATCTTCTTGAGAGTATCGATGGCTCGACGGACATCCTTGACCGCGTCGTCACTATGGTTCTCCAGGCCGCTCCGGGCCGCGCACGCCCTCACGACCTTCTCGATCGTCGCGGTACCCCCCCTGAGAATCGCGCTCAAGGCAGCATGGACGGTCAGGCCGAACTCCGGGCCGAAGCGCGAGACCGCTTTTTTGGCTTCCCGTTCGCCCGATAGATCTGTTGTCTCGTCCGGGCTTTCGACGCTGAATCTAAGGTCTCGCGTCCTGGACTCGGCCAACTCCGCCCGGCCCCGGCCTCGCGCCGCCGGCCTTCCCTTGACCTCTTCTTTCGCTTTTGCCAGCATCGTGACCGCCGTCGGCACCGCCACCGGCCTCGCCGACTCCCCGGCCGCAACCTTCCATCCCTCCTTCAGATCTTTTTCCGCCCGGGCATTCGCGAACTTGATTTCGGGAAAAGCCGGCGCTTCGCTCACGCCCTTCGCCCATTCCGGCAAATCACCCGGCTTGAACTCCTCCATCCTCAACACCGCTTCGCCCCCCAGATCCCCGGCCAGGATATGGGAAACCTTGTCGTTCTTCCCCTGGTTCGGCACCGGGACGACCAGCAGATCGCGGGCCCGCGTCGCCGCGACATAATAGAGTCGTTTCTTTTCCTCTTTCTCGAAGGTTCTTTCCTGTTCGATGAGCGAGCGGCCGGGCTTAGAGCCGGCTTTGAGGCCTTCGATCTGGATGGCCCAATTCCCGTCCCGCATCACTTTCCAGGGAGTCCCGTCGGTCCGCGCTCCGATTTTGGCAAACCCGTCCCAAAGAACGACCACTGGAAACTCGAGGCCCTTGGCCTGGTGGATGGTCAAGACCAGAATGGCC
>JBAUIH010000086.1:0-3444 GCA_049682755.1 Candidatus Aminicenantales bacterium
ACGAAACACCTTGTGTTTGGTCTACATCATCACGACTCGGAAATCAAGTTCCGGACGACAGCAACGGCGAAAGCGACCCAGATCAGGTCGTATAGAGATTTCATTACCAGGGGAAAAATGAGAAAACAAAAAAGGCAAATGCGGATTTGCGCTATCTCAAATCGCACAGAAACTCCAGAGATATCTGGATGTCGTTTTTCTGTACATGATAGGACCTGGAGGACGGACTAACTGGGATCAAAAAACAAGTAGGCCGAGATTATTTGTAAACAAAAAAACAGGAGGGTAAAATGGAACAAGGAACCAAGGATCATCGGTCCGGTATTAAAGGGGAAAATATTATGGTCTGGAGAATTGTCAAAAAATGTTTTAAAATTGTAACAATCTTTATCAGCATAATTTTCTTAGTTTTTGCAGGATACGTTATTTCCAATATGCCGTTTGCGTCAAAACACAAAGATCTTTCGGCGTCTGAACTGCAACTTTATCTTGATTATCTCAATTCATCGACATCAGAGCCTTTGGAGTTTGTCAGCGAGAAATTCAAACAGTATGATGTGGTGCTGATCGGTGAAACGCATTACACTCTCCAAAATACCATTTTTTTACAGAAACTTATTCCCTATTTATACCAGCATAACGGTGTCAGGATTATTGGCTGGGAATTTGGTTCTTCCAGTTCGCAGGCGGAAGTGGATTCTCTGCTCACCGCACCAAGTTTTGACCGGAGTAAGTTCATCGATATCATGAGAAGAGCTATATATTTTTGGAATTTAGAGGAGTACTTGGATGTCTTCCACGTGGTGTGGGAATTCAACCGTCAACTCCCCCCCGGGGCAGAACCCATTCGATTCCTTCAGCTAGGTTCAGAATATGTTCCGCGCCGGTTGAATTCTTCGGATCCGGAAGTCAGGAGAAAAGAAGCTGAACGGTTTTATTGGGAGAAAAAATTTGCCGAAATCATTGAACGGGAAGCCATTCAAAAGAATGAGAAAGCACTCGCCTGGGCCGGTTCTCATCATACTTTTACCAAGTACCGACAACCTAGGATGTTCTTTCAAAGACGCACCGGCGAAAAGCGGCGCGCAGGTAATTTTTTATACGATAAATATCCCGAGAAAGTCTATTCTATTAAACTGCATTTTCCGGCCCCGCACCGCTGGTTTGTTTTAACCGAAATTTTACCTTCTATCGCTCCGGATGCCAATAAAATGTTTTATCCATTCAAAGGTATCATTGATCAGGTATATGCCCGATACCAAAAGCCCCTGGCTTTCGACACCCGTCAGTCACCCTTTGGGAAAATCAAGGATAATTACAGTTACTATTCATTTGATTATTTTGGAGGGGTACAATTACAAGACTTCTGTGATGGATATATTATGCTCTGTTCTTTTGCCGAGATCAAACCTGTGCATCCCATAGAAGACTGGATCACCTCGGAAAAAGAATTGAATGAAATAAGAAACATCTTACCACCTGAAGAAGCTAAACGCATAAAAGATATTCCTTCCTTTTTAAAGCAACTGGAACAAAGGATTACAGGATACATGCAAATGTATCATCAAGTTAATTAATAACCAGCCCCCACTCAATGTAACACCTCTAGAGCGAATTTTTCAACTAGGGGGACCCTCACCCGAAAACGAGTCCAGCCAAAAATGAAGTTTTTTGGCTTCGGAGCCTCAGGTAAAAATAACATTTTGGGCTTGGCAGGCTTAACCTTATAAAAAGCAATTATGCTTAGATCCGCGGATTTTTTCTGCTGATTGAGAAGATCCGCCTTTTTCAAACGTCTCTTTATATAGGGGATGGAGTCTAGAGTATGAATTCTATTGAGAAGACGGAGAAGACTTTGGAGCATCCAATTCTGGTTATTGACGACGACATCATTTCTCAGAACATGCTGCGATCGACCTTGAGTGGGGCAGGCTATTCGGTGATTGTGGCTGCCGATGGAGACGAGGGGATCAAGAAGGCTTTCGAGCACCTGCCGGGGCTCATCATCCTTGACATCATGATGCCGGGAAAAGACGGGGGCGAAGTCGCCCGGCTCGCCTATCTCATCGCCTCGGCGATCGCCGACAGGGATGAGCGTCTGTCCTGGAAGGAGGAACCGGCCTCATGACGGTGTCTGCTATGCTCTGGATGGCGCATCCATTCGGGAGGAACGGCCGCCGGCGGCGCGTTCTGATCATCCCGGCCGGGGAGAACACCCGCGTTCTCAACGTCTCCGAAGCGAGCAATCCGCCGGGTAATGCTTCAGAGGAAGAGTGCAGAACAACATGAAACAAACGAAAAGACGACCGTTTTTTTGGCTCATAATCGGCATATCAGGCTTTTTGGCGTCGACTGTCGCTATGGGCGCCGAAAGTGAGGAAGGACAGAACCCGCAGGCATCCATCACTGTTCCAGAACTCAAGAACCACCTATTCTTTCTCGCCTCGGATGAACTCAAAGGCCGCTTGACGGCAAGCCCGGAATACCAGATAGCGGCGAGCTACTGTGTTTCGCAACTCCGGGGGGCGGGTTTAAAACCGCTGATCTCTGATGAAAAAGGCGACTCTTCTTTTCTGCAGAGAGTCCCGCTCATCCACAAGGCTCTTCAGGCTCAAGACGTATTATGCTTGAAGAATCCCGAGGGTGAGATCCGCTTTTCCCACGGCGATCAATGCCCGGTGGCGATGGTCAAGTATCCGAAGGATACCGAAATCCCCGTCACTTCACCGGTTTTTGCGGGCTACGGAATCAGCTGTCCCGAAGTGGGGTGGGACGATTACAAGGGGCTCGACGTCGAGGGAAGAATCGTCGTCTGCCTTCACGGGACTCCCAGAGTGCAAGGGAATCCCGTCTTGCCGCCCCGGGTTGACGAGGCCTATTCAGACCTGGAAAAAGGCGGCCCGCTGAAATTGCAGGCGGCCGAAAAGCACCGGGCCGCCGGACTCGTTTGGATTCTGAACCCTCAGGCCGCACGCGCCTAGCCAATGATCAGGCAGATGTAAATTTTCACTCATGATGTCCTTCACTATCCGGGCCGGGTGCCGCACCCGCCCCGGAAGATGCTCCCCGTGCTCCTGCTCCATTCCTCCGCCGGCCGGAAAATGCTTGAAATAGACGATTATGATCCTTTCGCGCAGCAGAATGTTGAAGATGAGAACGTCGTCAAACGCTTCTTGATGGACAAGACGGTCCTGAGGCTGCAGCTGGAATACGTACGTGAGCACGTCGAATGCCAAAACGGGATGGCCATTATTCCCGAAACGGATGCTGCCGCTGGAAATCATTGGATCACTGAGAAGCTCCAGGAGCGGCTGGCCAAGATGGTCGGCGGGGTCGCCCTGATCAAGGTCGGCGCGGCCACCGAGACCGAGCTCAAAGAGAAAAAGGCCCGGGTCGAGGATGCCATGCATGCCACCAAGGCGGCCGTTGAGGAAGGCATCGTTC
>JBAUIH010000087.1:0-2784 GCA_049682755.1 Candidatus Aminicenantales bacterium
ATGTAGACCAAACACAAGGTGTTTCGTTCAACCACCGAGAATAATAGATGGGGACAGTTTTTCATCTTTTCGGCGTACTCCTTAGCCCATTTTGTCGACTCCAGTTCGCCTAGGATGACCCCGCCTATGCAATTCATCCTTGAATTCGACCGCCTCGTTTTTTCCTTTCTTTGCCTTCATTTCACTCGTACCGCAGCGAGTCTACCGGATTGGCCCGGGCGGCCTTGATGGCTTTGAAACTGATCGTGGCAATGGCGATGGCCAGCGTCAAGGCCCCCGCAAGCAAAAACACCCAGGAGCTGGGTCCCGTTCGAAATGGGAAATCCTGCAGCCACCGCCGCATGACCCAGTAAGCCAGCGGCCAGGCGACGCCGTTGGCGATCATAATAGGGACGAGGAACTCTCGCGAGAGAAGGGTAATAATCTTCGCGGCCGGGGCGCCAAGGACCTTGCGGATGCCGATTTCTTTGGTCCTCTGGGCAACGACCAGTGACGAGATTCCCTGGAGACCCAGGGTGGCGATGAAAATGGCGATCAGCGTGAAACCGCTGAACATCTGACCAATCTTCGTCTCGGCCTGGTACATCCGTCGATGCCTATCCTCAAGAAAGGTGTAATCGAAAGGCGCCTGGGGGTCGAAAACGGCAAGCTTTCTCTCGATGAAGTCCAGCGTCGCCGGAATATTCTTATCCATGATCCGGACCGACAACGTGCCGAAAAAAAAGGGATCGAAATAGAGCACAAGCGGACGGACGGCGTGCTGGAGAGACATAAAGTTGAAATCCTTGACGACGCCGATGACGACGCCGCGGGCCCTGAGCTTAAACCATTTATTGAGCGGCTCTTTCCAGCCGAGCGCCCTGACCGCCGTTTCGTTCAGGATATAGGCCCCTCTGAGGTCCGAAGGAATTTCCCTCGAAAAGGCCCTCCCCTGGACGAGCAGAAGCCTATAGGTCTTCAAAAAGTCCTCGTCCACGGAAATCTCGGAGAAATAGAGTTCTTGGTTTTCGAGCCGGCCTTCCCAGTCGGCGCTCATATTGCCCGTCCCCGTTGTGGGGAGAGAGGTCGCAGCGGCCGCAACATCGAGGATGTTGGGATTCTGCCGCAGCTCGTTTTTGATGGCTTCGATGTTTTTCCTGAGGTTCTGGCCGTAGAGTGGAACGGAAACGATATCCTTATAGCTGTAGCCCATGTCCCGGTTTTTCATGAACCCGAGCTGCCTGTACACGACCAAGGTCCCGATGATCAGGAAGATGGAGGCGGCATATTGAAAGACCATGAGCAAATTTCGAAGAGCGGAGCGGTGAGCCCCCCGAACGACCGTCCCCTTGAGCGATTCCACCGGCCGGAAGGAGGCCAGATAAAACGCCGGATAACTTCCTGCCAGGAGACCGACCAGGATGGCTACACCCAGGAAGCCGACGAACGTCGGCCAGTTGTTGAGGTAGTTGATTTGGATCGTCGAGTTGGTCAAGCGATTGAGGAATGGGAGCAGAAGCTGGACCAGAAGAGCACTGAGCGGCAGGGCCAGCAATGTCGTAAACACCGACTCGCCGAGGAATC
The DNA here is from genome assembly GCA_049682755.1 of Candidatus Aminicenantales bacterium. Lineage (GTDB taxonomy): Bacteria > Acidobacteriota > Aminicenantia > Aminicenantales > UBA8522 > UBA8522. Next base: position 1,564 of record JBAUIH010000087.1, read on the forward strand.
GGCGGAGGATGTCCGGGCGCATCGCCCCGACGACTTTTCGCATCCCGATTTCTTTGGCCCGAGCCGAGGCTTGGGCGACAGTTAGGTTGGTGAAGTTGATGCAGCAGGAAAGCAGGATGATGACGGCCACGGCCGAAAAGAAAATCATATACCGGACTTGAGCCGGGTTTTCGAAATGGATCGATGATAGGGGCTGGAGGAGAAGAGAAGTCGTCTTTTGCGGATCCCTTCGAGGGAAGAAATCCCGGATTTTCTGGCCCACGTCCAAGGCCGAGGACTTCTCCTCAAGAAGGAGATACGTGGACCAGTTATGGGCGTGCCAGTTCTTCAGACATGGCCAACCGTTTAGCTCGTTGATCTGAAGAAAGGGGACAACCAATCGGAAGGGTAGCTCGGAATTGGCTGGACCGTTTTTAGCCACGCCCGTCACCCTAAAATCAAACCGAGGGCCAAAGCCGAAGGTCAGAACTTTGCCGAGGGGATCTTCATTGCCGAAGTATTTCTTGGCGATGTCTTCGGTGATGACGACGGAGCCGGGATTTTTGAGGACGTCGTCCGGATTCCCTAGGACCAGGGGGAAAGAGAAGACCTTAAAAAAATTCGCCTCGGCGAGGAGCACGGGATATTCCCAGAATCGCTTTTCCCCATAAGAAATAAGGAATTGATTGTCCTCGACGCGGACGTAACTTTCGATGTCCGGGCATTCGGCCTGAAGGGCCGGCCCGAGAGGGGCAGGTGTCCCGGAATGGACAGGATTGTTCGTGTTTCTCGGGTCACTTTCCCTGATCCGGAAAATCCGATCTCCGTTGTCATGAAAGCGGTCGAAGCTCACCTGGTGCCGGACGTAAAGAAGGGTGAGAAGCGAGCAGGCCATGCCCAGCGCCAAGCCGGCTATGTTGGTGAGCGTCAGGAGCTTATTCCGGCGCAAACCCCGCCAGGCGACGAGAAAGTAGTTTTTAAACATCGATAACCTCATAAAGAACCGTTTTCTGCATTTTTTGTTTTCTCATTTTTCCTCGCGTAATGAAATATTTTCACCACCCGATCTTGATCGCTTTCGCCGTTGCTGTCGTCCGGAACTTGATTTCCGAGTCGTGATGATGTAGACCAAACACAAGGTGTTTCGTTCAACCACCGAGAATAATAGATGGGGACAGTTTTTCATCTTTTCGGCGTACTCCTTAGCCCATTTTGTCGACTCCAGTTCGCCCAGGATGACCC
>JBAUIH010000088.1:0-1705 GCA_049682755.1 Candidatus Aminicenantales bacterium
AGCATCTCGCGATAGAGCTGCGTTCCTTCACGAGTCCGTTCGCCGACCCCGGCGAACACGGAATTCCCCTGGTGGACCGTAGCGATGGAGCGGATCAGCTCCATGATGATGACCGTCTTTCCTACCCCGGCTCCGCCAAAGATCCCGGTCTTGCCTCCCCGAGTGAACGGAGCAATCAAGTCAATTACCTTTACACCGGTTTCAAATACCTCCACACTTGTAGATTGCTCATCAAAGGGAGGCGCCGGACGATGAATCGGATAGTGAACATCAGATTCCACCGGCCCTTTGTTATCGATCGGGTTTCCTAATACATCAAAAACACGACCCAAAGTATTCGGGCCTACGGGGACTTTGATCGGAGCCCCCGTGCCGCGCGCCGGACGACCGCGCTGAAGCCCATCGGTCGAATCCATTGCTACGCAGCGCACCCAATTATCTCCCATATGTTTTTCGACTTCAAGCACGAGGGGAATATCCCCATCGCGCGGCACCTCGATCGCATCGTAAATCTGAGGAAGATTTTCGGGCGGAAATTCAACGTCCACTACACCACCTAATACTTGAACTACTCGGCCAGTCGCTTCAGCCATTCTTTTCCTGCCTCCAATCAAAAAAATTGGGGTCTTCCGTTTTCAGCGGGAGAGCCAAAAATTGTTAGCGCGCCAGTGCTTCAGCTCCACCAGCAATATCCAGCATTTCACTGGTAATGCTTTGCTGGCGGGCTTTATTGTATTCTAACTGTAAAGCTGCGGCCAACTCCGTCGCGTTGTCCGTCGCGTTCTTCATCGCCACCATCCTAGCGGCATGTTCGCTGGCCAGCGATTCCAGAATTGCCTGGAACACCTGTAAAGCCGTAAAGCGGGGGACAATTTCATCCAGAATTTCCAACTGACCGGGTTCATAGATATAAGCCGCAACCGGTCCTCCTTCAACTGCGGCATAATCTTGGACGCGCCCCTTGCCCTCCTCGCCGACCTCTAATGGTAGCAATTTTTTCATCGTGGGTACCTGGTGAACCATGCTGACAAAATCTGTGTAGACCAGATAAACCTCATCACTGCGCCCCTCCAAGAATTCATCCACAGCCACCCGGCCTATGGCAGAAACATCTGCGAAGGACGGTGCGGCGGGCAAGTTGCTGAACTCAGCGATGATTTCTTTTCGCCTGCGAATCATCAAATCGCGTCCCTTCCGGCCTACGGTCACATAGCGCACGGGGACAGGATACTTATTGAATTCATTGAGGACGTAACGCACAAGGTTCGTGGTATATGCGCCTGCGAGTCCACGGTCCCCGGTGATCATCACCACAAGTACACTGGTGACTTCCGGACGGATAATCAAAAGTGGATGTAAATTCTGCCTTCCGGGCTGACCGGCGATATGGGTAAGCACTTGCCAGGCCTTGGTGGCATACGGACGGGTGTGCGCCATTGCCTCCATCGCTTTACGGACCTTGCTGGCACTTACAGCCTGCAACGCCCGGGTCACTTGGGATATATTTTTTACACTCCGGATGCGATTCTTAACTTCTCTAAGTGTAGCCATACTATTAATGCCAGGTGGCGCCGAAGGCATTCAAAGCCTGGCGGAGATCTTCTTCAGTTTCATCGGTCAGGCGTTTCTTTTCTGCGATATCCCTGCCAATCTCAGGTCGGGAGGATTCCATAAATCTCAATAACGCAGCTTTCCACTCGTCCAT
>JBAUIH010000089.1:0-12188 GCA_049682755.1 Candidatus Aminicenantales bacterium
GCCAACCGGCTGCTGCGCCGGGTGCGCGATTACGCCGACGTAAAAGCGGACGGAGCCATCACCGCCAGGGAAGCCGAGACGGCGCTGGACATGATGGAAGTGGATTCTCTCGGGCTCGACGAGGTGGACCGCAAGATCCTGATGACTATCATCAAGAATTTCGGCGGTGGCCCGGTCGGGATCAACACCATCGCCGCGGCGATCGACGAGGAAAAGGATACTATCGAGTCGATCTACGAGCCCTTCCTGATGCGGATCGGATTTTTAGAGAGGACCATCCGCGGGCGGAAACTCACGCCCCGGGCCTACGAGCACCTCGGATTCCCGGCACCAAGCTCTCCATCATCGTCACAAAAAAAACTCTTCAAGGAATAATCTCCGAATTAACCTGCGTCATTCATGAAATGAAGAGTAAGATATTCCCTCTCCCTGGACGGGAGAACGTCGGGGAGAGGGTGAACAGAAAGAGGGGGACACGAACCTTAATTCAGCAAGAGATCGTATGGATGTCTCTCCAGGGGTGAATTAAGGTTCGTGTCCCCTTATTTCCCGTGTTCCCTCATATCAGCCTAAGATGTTAGTCTCAGATTTCGATTACCTGCTCCCCTCCGAGCTTATCGCCCAGAGGCCTCTCCCCCGGAGGGATGATTCCCGGATGATGGTCGTCGACCGGCAGGAGGAGAGGATCGCCCACGACCGCTTCAAAAACCTCCCTGGTTACTTGCGGCGGAGAGATGTCCTCGTCCTCAACACGGCGAAAGTCATCCCGGCCAAGACTTGGGGCAACACGGACGGCCGCGAAGTCGAGTTCCTCTTCCTCCGGGAAATTGAAATTGGAGTTTGGGAGGTCCTTTGCCGGCCGGCGAGAAGGGTCCAGCCGGGCAGCCGGATCGCATTCGCGACCGGATTCGAGGGCGAGGTTGTCGGCACGGAGCCGCGGGGTAAACGCTTCCTGCGATTCTCATCGGCCGGCGTTCTGAAAAAATTGAAGGAAATCGGCTATGCACCGCTTCCCCCCTACATCAAGCGGAGAAAAGACGAGTCCAATCTCAGGGAATTCGACCGGAAGAGATACCAGACAATTTTCGCCCGGCGCGAGGGAGCGATCGCCGCGCCAACGGCCGGCCTCCATTTCACACCCGCGGTCCTGAGGGAAATCAAGGCCACGGGGGCCGTGATCTGCCCGCTCAACCTCGAGGTCGGCCAGGCGACCTTTCAGCCTGTCGAGGCCGACCGCCTTGAAAACCACCGGATGCTTTCGGAGCGGTACACGATCGGTCCAAAAACAGCCCGAATGGTCGGCGCCGCCAAGGAAGACGACCGGCCGGTCTTCGCGGTGGGGACGACGGTCGTCCGGGCATTGGAGAGCGCCTGGCGGGATGGCCACCTCCTTGCGGGGACGCGCTCGACCGACCTTTTCATCCGTCCCGGGTTCGAGTTCAGAGTGGTGGACCGCCTGCTGACCAATTTCCATCTCCCCCGCTCTACCCTCCTGATACTGGTGTCCGCGTTCGCCGGCCGGGAGCTCGTCCTGAGGGCTTACGAGGAAGCCGCGCGCCAGAGATACCGTTTTTACAGCTACGGCGACTGCATGTTGATTATATAGGCTCGGGGAAAAGAATTGTGCAGTCGTCGAGGGACTTCCAAACGCCAAACCCTCGCCTTGGTGTACTAATGGAAGAGGATGAAAGGGGATACGCCAACCTGCCGATCGCCATAGGGAGTTTTTTCGGCGGTCCCCTGGGAGGACGGCTGTTTGAACGGTTCATCTCCGAACCCGCCCAGGCGGGCGAGGCCGTCAACCCGCTGGCCATGTGGCTGATCATCGCCGGCATCGGGGTCGTCTCGATGGTCGGGCTGTCGATCTACGACCGCGTGCTGGTCAAGACCCGCAATTAGAAATCCCGCGACCACAGCGAAGAGCCTGCGGGCAGGCAGGTCCATTTCAGTGATGGATAGCTTGGGAATGGAGAAGCGACCTCGAAGGTTTAGCCCTCCCGAGGCATTTTTCGAGGGAAGCTGTTCTTGCAGCCGGGAGGACTGTCTGAGCACGCGACAATCACACGGATACGGAGGAGAAAAGAAGCCAAAATAGGGATAAGGGAATGGATCTAGAACGCGGAGTTCCGCACCGCCGAGAAAAATGATGAGGGAGCGGCGTTAAAAACCTGAGCGGGAGCGTTGGCATTCCCAAGGTATCCAGTCTGTTTAATTCATGGATGGACATCCTTCGCTCTCTCGGCTCATTTGACAAATTGTCCTGCGTAGCTTATAAATCGGGACGATGCGCGACGACAAGGCCGCGGAAGAAAAGCTGGCCGACATCCTCCATCCGGGCACTACGGCCAAAGAATTTAAAATCACTCTGGAATTCGGATACCGGATCTCGCCCGATTATCAGAAGGCGGTCGACCTGGCTAAAAAAAATTCCGCCTACACTGAAGAAGGAAGCGGGGAATGGATCCGCCACTCGGCCACCTTCACTCCTGCCTTGGCCGACGACCTCTTCGCCCTCTTCAATCTCGTCCACGAATGGGATACAACGGAAGTGCTGGTCAACCACAAGCGGATTCCCTACGCTCACCAGCTCTGGATCCCCCTAATGTGGTTCTATCGGATCCGTTAAATCTCTTCCATCCGCACGGTGAAGTGCCTGAGGTGGGGGGCCTGTTCGACAATCCTCAGGCCGCGGACCGTATTTCTATTCCTGGATAACTCCGCCAGCGCTTCGGCGACATAATTCAGGTGGGAGACCGTATAAACCCGGCGGGGTATGGAGAGGCGCACGAGCTCCAGCTTGGGGAAGATCGCCTTTCCCCGGGCACCCTTGTCCTTAGCGAACATGACACCGCCGATCTCGACCGCTCGGATTCCCGCCTCCCGGTAGAGCGCGACGGTGAGCGCCCACCCGGGAAACTGGTGCCTGGGGATGTGGGGCAGGAACTCGTCGGCCAGGATATAGACGGCATGTCCACCGATGGGCTTGTAGATGGGGATCCCTGATTTCTCGAGGAGGCCGCCGAGATAGGCCACCTGCCCGATCCGATGCTCGAGATAATCCTCCTCCAGGACCTCCTGGAGGCCGCGGGCCATGCCCTCGAGGTCACGGCCGGCCAAGCCGCCGTAGGTCGGGAATCCTTCGCTGATGATGAGCAGGTTCTTGAGCCGCTGGGCGAGGTCGTCGTCGGCCAGGGTGATGAACCCACCGATATTCACCAGGGCGTCCTTCTTGGCGCTCATCGTAGCCCCGTCCCCGCAGGCGAACATTTCCCGGGCGATCTCTAGGATCGTCCTGCGCGCGCATCCCGGCTCTCTTTTCTTGATGAAGTACGCGTTCTCGGCGAAACGGCAGGCGTCTAAAAAGAAGGGGATGCCGTGGCCGCGACAGACCTCGCTCACCTGGCGGATGTTCTGGAGCGAGGCCGGCTGGCCGCCGCCGCTGTTGTTGGTGACGGTCATCATCACCAGCGGGATTTTCTTGGGGCCGGTCCGCTGGATGAACCGGCCGAGCTTCTTCACATCCATGTTGCCCTTGAAGGGAAGCTCCGCCCGGGGGTCGTACGCTTCCTCGATGGCCAGGTCCAGGGGAACGCCCCCCCGGACCTCGATGTTGGCCCGGGTGGTATCAAAATGGATATTGTTGGGCACGGGATCGCCCTTCTTGACCATGGCCTCGAAGAGAAGACGCTCCGCCGCCCTTCCTTGATGGGTCGGGATAACATGGCGAAAACCGAAGATCGTCCGGACCGCCTCCTCGAGATGGAAATAATTGCGCCCCCCTGCGTATGATTCATCGCCGAGCATGATCCCGGCCCACTGGCTATCCGACATGGCCGAGGTGCCGCTGTCGGTCAGAAGGTCGATGAAGATCTTTTCGGCCGGGATATTGAAGACATTGAAGCCGGCCCGCTTCAGGACGGCCTCCCGTTCTCGCCGGCCCGTCCGGCGGATGGGTTCGATCACTTTGATCCGGTAGGGCTCGACGGGCATCTTGGCTCCGGGCATATTCACCTCCGTTAGACCATCAGAAAGAAACCAACCGGCGGAACAGGCGGAACCGGGATTCGACCTCGTCCGGCCGGAGTGACTTGAACCGCTCGATCCCGAAATCCTCGATAGCGAACGAGGCCAAGACGCTGCCGTACACGGCCGCCCGACGGATTTCCGGACGCGTGAACTTCTTCACCTTATCGAGGTAGCCGAGAAAGCCGCCGGCGAAGCTGTCCCCGGCACCGGTCGGGTCGACCACGTCTTCGCAGGGATGCCCCAGGACGCCGAAGACGAACTTCCGGCCGAAGACAAGGGCGCCGTGCTCGCCCTTCTTTGTCACCACCAGCCGGGGGCCGGCGGCCAGGATCTTTCTGCCCGCCTTGACCAGGTTGGTCTCCTGGGTCAACATCCTGATCTCCCCGTCGTTGGCGAAAAGAATATCCACCTCCTTGAGCACGCGCCAGGTGGACTCGGGCTTAGAGGCGATCCACAGGTTCATCGTGTCCATGGCCACGAGCCCGGGCCGACGCACCTGCGCCAACACGCTGTCCTGCAGATCGGGATCGATGTTGGCCAGGAAAACGATGTCCGCCTCGCGGTAGGAGTCCGGAAGCAGGGGCCGGAAATCCTTGAAAACGTTGAGCTCGGTCTTGATGGTCTCTCGCTGGTTGGGATCATAACCGTAATGACCTTCCCAGTGGAACGTCCGGCCGGGCCTGACCTCCAGTCCGGTGACGTCGATGCCCCGAACCTTGAACAGGTCGATGACCTCAGGCGGGAAATCTTCACCCACGACCGCGACCATCTTCGGCCCGGTGAAAAAGCTCGCCGCCAGACTGAAGTAGGTTCCCGAGCCGCCGACGATCTTGTCCCGCTTTCCCCAGGGAGTCTGGATCGTGTCGAAGGCCACCGAACCGACGATGACGAGGCTCATGACGTCCTAATCTTTAATGTATTTGGCAATCAGGTGACGGACCCGCTTCCTCACCCCTGCCGGGATCAAAGCGCTCTGAGTCACGATGCAGTTCTCAAGGCTGCGCCCACACTGGCAGCTCTCGCCTCTCTCCGCCGGAAGCGCCGCCACCGCCGCTTTGATGATCGACTTGGCGTGTTCGATGTTCAGACGGAGGTTCTCCAGGATGAGCTCGACCGAGACGGTCTCCTCCTCGGCGTGCCAGACGTCGTAGTCGGTCACCAGGTTCATGCTGGCATAACATATCTCCGCCTCGCGGCAGAGCTTGGCCTCGGTGGCCGCGGTCATCCCGATGACATCGCAGCCCCAGAGCCGGTAAATTCTCGACTCAGCCTGGCTCGAGAAGGCCGGCCCCTCGATACAGATATATGTTCCGCCCTTATGGATGCGCAGCCCGAGGGCCCGGCCGGCGGCATGGAGGAGGTCGACGAGCTCCGGGCAGACCGGTTGGGCGAAGCTGATGTGGGCGGCCAATCCGTCGCCGAAGAAGGTGTTCGAGCGCCGGGAGCGGTCGAAGAACTGGTCCGAGAAGACGATGTCGCGGGGCCGGATCTCCTCTTTGAGAGAGCCGCAGGAGTTGACCGAGATGATCCGTTCAACGCCCAGCATCTTGAATCCGTAGATATTGGCGCGAAAGTTGATGTCGGACGGAAGCAACCGGTGGCCGCGGCCGTGCCGGCTCAGAAAAGCCGTCCTTTTCCCTTCAAGCTTTCCGATGAAGTAGGCATCCGATGGAGGTCCGAAGGGTGTTTCCAGGCGATGCTCCCGGACATCCGCTATCCCCTCTATTTCGTAGAGCCCCGTGCCGCCGAGAATGCCGATTTCCGCCCGGGGAAGATCTGAATCGTCTTTCTGCGCCATGGGTCCTCCTCAGGGAAGGATATTGATATATAATTTATGCCCCGGCAAGTCAAGAAAAGGGGAAATGGGGACGGGATGGTCCGGCCGCCTTGAAGTCGCTTCCCCTTTAGGTTATCCTGTTCAGAGAAAAATGAGCGAATTCGAGACGAAGCTGGCCGGGTTGGAGAAAGTCCTCCGCGGCAGTCCGAAGATCGCCGTCCTCACCGGCGCCGGTATTTCGGCGGAATCCGGGATCCCCACTTTCAGGGGCGAGGACGGCCTCTGGAAGAAGTTCCGGGCCGAGGAACTGGCCACTCCCCAGGCCTTCTACCGCGATCCCGCTCTCGTTTGGCAATGGTACGATTGGCGGAGAGGCATCATCGCCTCGAAGGAGCCCAACGCCGGCCACCTGGCGCTCGCCCGCTGGGAAAATCATTTCCCTCATTTCGTCCTGATCACCCAGAATGTCGACGGCCTCCACCGTAGGGCCGGCTCGCAGGACGTGCTTGAACTCCACGGCAATATCTGGGAGGTTCGCTGTACCAAGGAAGGGACGATCGCCGAGAACTATGAAAGTCCCCTGAAATCCATTCCTCCGCTCTGCCCGGCCTGCGGCTCGATGCTGCGGCCTAACGTCGTCTGGTTCGGAGAGTCCCTGCCTGCGGAGACACTCGAGGAGGCCTATGCCGCGAGTGCCAGCTGCGATCTCATGTTCGTCATCGGGACATCCGCCTTTGTCCAGCCGGCCGCTTCGCTCCCGCTTCTGGCCGCCCAGAGGGGCGTTCCGGTCGTCGAAGTAAATCCCGTGCCGACGCCCCTGACGTCGAGCGCCGATTTCGTTTTCCAGGGAAAGGCGGGCGAGATCCTCCCGCTCATCAACGAGCGTCTGGCCATCTGGTCGGCCCGCGGCTAAAAGGAAAAAATCCAATGAACACCCTCTATTTCGACGCCGGCGCCGGAGCGAGCGGCGATATGATCCTGGGCGCCCTCCTCGACCTCGGAATTCCCCGGACGGCGTTTGTTAACGCGATGTCCAGACTCCGGCTTCCCGTGGACATCAGAATCCGGTCCGTCAAGAGGACCGGGCTCAGAGGACTCAAGGTGGACGTCCAGGTCAAGAAAGAATCCCGGCCGCGCCACTGGACCGACATCGAGGCCGTCATCAAGAAAAGCGCGTTTTCAGAAGGTGTCAAGACCCGGGCACTCGCCGTCTTCAAGACACTCTTCACCGCCGAGGCCAGGGTCCACGGAGAAAAATTCGGTTCGGTCCATCTCCATGAGGCCGGCGCCGACGACGCCCTGATCGACGTCCTCGGAAGCGCCTATCTCGCCGAGACTCTGGGTGTCGGCAAGGTCTACTGCTCTCCCCTGAACGTCGGCAGCGGCTGGGTCAAGACTTCCCACGGGGTCCTCCCGGTGCCGCCACCGGCCGTAGCCGAGATCCTCAAGAAAGCGCCGGTCTATTCGGCCTGGGCCGAAGAGGAGCTGGTCACCCCGACGGGCGCGGCCATCCTGGCCACCTGGGCGGACGCTTTCATCCCCTTTCCGGAAATATGCTACACCCGGATAGGCTGCGGCGCGGGGAGCCGCGATCTCGGCCGCCTCCCCAATATCCTCCGGATTTTTTACGGAAAAGAAAAAGAATTCCGGGCGGAAAAACAGGTCTATCAGATCGAGACCAACCTGGATGATGCCAATCCCCAGGTGCTGGCCCATTTTTTAGAAAAAGCGCTCGAGCTCGGCGCGCTCGACGCCTTCCAGACGCCCGTCATCATGAAAAAAGGCAGGCTGGGCGCAAAATTGACGCTCCTGGCCGATGCTGCTACAATGGACAGGCTCGTCGAGGCCGTTTTCCGGGAGACGAGCTCGATCGGTCTCAGATATTTTCCCGTTTCCAGGTTTGTTCTCGAGCGGGACGTCAGGAAGGTTCTCGTCCTGGGAGAGGAACTCGACATCAAGACGGGGAGGCTTCGAGGGCGTGAAGTCAACGTCCAGCCGGAATTCTCCGATTGCCTGAGGGTCGCCCGGAAAAAAGGTCTCCCGGTCAAGGTCATCCACCAGCTGGCGCTCGGGCAGCACTTTTCTAAAAGGCGGAAGACGGCCGGGCGGGGATAGATAAAAGCACCGTTATGGACTTGAAAAAAATCGAAAAAGGCATCCGGCTCCTGCTCGAAGGAGTCGATGAAGATCCCGGCCGTCCGGGACTCAAAGCGACGCCCCAACGGGTCGCCCGGATGTTCTCCGAGATCCTGGGCGGGATGGGCGAAGACCCGGCCCGGCACCTCCGGACAATCCACCAGGAGAAGCACGATGAGATGGTCATCATCAAGAACATCCCGCTCTATTCCATGTGCGAGCACCATCTCCTCCCCTTCGCCGGCGTCGCCCATGTGGCTTACATCCCCAAGGCCGGACGCATCGTCGGATTGAGCAAGATCGCCCGGGTGGTGGATGTCTTTTCCCGCCGCCTCCAGATCCAGGAGCGCCTGACCAAACAGGTCGCCGACATCCTCGACCGGCACCTCAAGCCCCTCGGCGTCATGGTCATCATCGAGGCCGAGCACATGTGCATGTCCATGCGCGGCCCGAAAAAGCCCAAGTCGTGGACCGTGACCTCCGCGGTCCGGGGCTCGTTCCGCACCAATACCGCCACGCGGGCCGAGGCCATGATGCTGATCAAAGGAGGACCAACGAGTGTTAAAGATGTCTAGAGAGACTTTCTATATATCGACTCCCATCTATTATGTGAACGATATCCTGCATATCGGCCACGCCTATACGACGATCATCGCCGACGCCCTAGCGCGCTTCAACCGGCTACGGGGAAAGGACGTCTTCTTTCTCACCGGGACGGACGAGCATGGTCAGAAGATCGAGAAGGCGGCCGCGGAAAAGGGACTGACGCCGCTCGACCTGGCGAACACGGTGGTCGGCCGGATCAAGGACCTCTGGAAAACTCTCCACATCTCCAACGATTTTTTCATCCGGACGACCGAGCCCTCTCACGAGAATGGCGTTCAAAAAATCTTCCTCCGGCTCAAAGAAAAGGGGGATATTTATAAGGGGACATACCAGGGATGGTATTGCGTCTCCGATGAAAATTTCCTGGCCGAAGACGTCCCCCTTGAGCCGGATGGCGACAAGGTCTGCCCCGACTGCGGCAAGCGGGCCACTCTCGTCTCCGAGGAATGCTATTTCTTCCGGCTGTCGGCTTATCAAGAACCGCTTCTCAAGCATTATGCCGACAATCCGGATTTCGTCCGGCCGCCGGGGCGGATGAACGAGGTCGTCAGCTTCGTCCGTCAGGGACTCAAGGACCTGAGCATCACCCGGACGACGGTCAAGTGGGGAATCCCGGTCCCTGACGATCCCAGGCACACCATCTACGTTTGGTTCGATGCGCTCCACAACTATCTCACGGGCGCCGGATATGACTGGGATATAAAGAAATTCGAACATTTCTGGCCGGCCGATATCCATCTCATCGGCAAGGACATCCTCCGTTTCCACGCTATTTTCTGGCCGGCCTTTCTGATGGCCGCCGGATTCTCCCTCCCCCGGACGGTTTACAGCCACGGCTGGTGGCTCAAGGACGAGGCCAAGATGTCGAAATCCAAGGGCAACGTCCTCGATCCCCAGATCATCCTCAAGACCTTCGGCCCCGACCCGCTGCGCTATTTTTTGCTCCGCGAAATCCCGATCGGTGTCGACGGCAACTTCTCCCACGAGGGCTTCCTCCGCCGCGTCAACTCCGACCTAGCCAACGACCTGGGCAACCTCGTGCATCGCACCCTGACCATGATCCTAGGGTACCAGAAAGGCGTCATCGAACCGGGTGCTGAAGAGACGGAAAGGGACAAGAACATCCGGGGGAGTTTCGAAAAGCTCAAGGAGCGGGTGGCCGGGCTCTGCGAGGATTATGCCCTGAGCAAGGCCCTCGAGGAGATCTGGGAGTATATCAACACCGTCAACAAATACCTGGCCGACAACGAACCCTGGAAACTCGCCGCGGACGAAACAAATAAGCAAAGATTGGCCCGGATCCTCTACCAGACCGCGGCGGCCATCCGGGGGATCGGCTATCTCATTTATCCGGTGATGCCCGAATCGGCCCAGAAGATCTGGACCATGCTGGGTGAAACCAGGGCTATAGGCAAAGAACGCTTTGCCGACTGCCGCTTCGAGGATATGAAGACGGGTGTCAGGATCCAGAGGCCGCTGCCGCTTTTCCCCAGGGTCACGCTCAAGGACTTCCTCCAGGAAGAAGCCCCCGCGGCGGCCGCTCCGAAAAGGGAGGAGACAATGGACATTATCAGTTTCGAAGAATTCAAGAAAATGGACCTCCGGGTGGGAGAGATCCTGAGCGCCGAGAAGGTCCCGGGGACGGACAAGCTTCTCAAGATCGAGATCAGCCTGGGAACAGAAAAAAGGACGATGGTCGCCGGCGTCGCCGATGTCTATGCGCCGGAAGAGATGGTCGGCAAGAAGCTCGTCGTCATCGTCAATTTGAAGCCGGCGGTGATCCGCGGCATCGAATCGCAGGCGATGCTTCTGGCCGCCGAGACGGGCGACGGCAAAGCCATCATCCCCTTCTTCGACCGCGACGTCCCCGCCGGGGCCAAGGTCAAGTAGGGCTTTCCTGCCCATCGCCATGCTTCCCCGTCCGGTCTTTGGATAGTTGAGGTCTAGGGGATTAAAAGAGCTATAAGTTACACGGGTTCGGCGAGCATTTTCAGTCCGCCGTTGGGGCCGCGGGGGACCAGAACGACTTCTTCGCGGCCATAGTCGTCTCTTCCCGGTTTCCAGAAAACCAGGGCCCTTCTCACCTCTTTATCGACGGATAGAACGACTTCCTGGATCCCCATTTCCAGGCGCGTCAACGTGCCCGAACCGATTTCGTACATGTTGGATTTCCTCTCCACTCCGTTTTTGATCACATCAATAAACACGGGCAAGATCTCCGCCGGAATAGCGGCGATCCTATGGAGATCAAGTTTTTTCGCATAGTCGATGAACTTGCCCGCTAACCGCTCGGCCACGCTCCTCAAGACCGCCGCAAGAAAGTCTTCATATTCCACATAATAAATGTGCGCCCTCAGCTCAAGCCTTCTGCCGAAACTGCAGGTCAAGAGGTGGATATCTTCGAGGCCAAAAGACGAACTGAAATCCACCTCTCCTTTACCGATATCCAGAAACGAGATGGCCCCCTCTACATTTTTGTTGCTATTGTATCCGGGGGAATACAAACCCACCTTCAGGATATAACTGCTCTTTTGTTGAAGATACTTCTTGTCGATATCCTCCGGTTTTCCGTTATGCACAACCCGCAGACTGTCGGCAAACAGATTCACTTTCGGCATGACCTCACCTCCCGAAGAGGATTATCGGGATTGAACCCGACAAGCAGCGGACGCTTGACTCGGTCTTTCCCACGCCCGGCCGGGACGCCCTTATTCTATTGTGGAGCGAGCCGAAGTCAAGCTCTCCTCCCCTTATGCCTTTATCGGTGGAATGGAGAGCATCTTTTCTTCGTTCTTTTTTCAACCTGTGGACTCCCCTAAACCTTCGGATGTGTCAATGTTTTTATAGGCGAGCAGCGACCAGGCCCAATTCTTGGTCGTCCGTCCCTAGAAGAATTGTCCCAACTCTTTAGGGTCGATGACACCTTCTCGAATCAGAACAGGCTTCTCCCTTGCTAGGTCGATGACCGTAGAGGGCTTGCCGCCAAATGTCGGTCCGCCGTCCACGATGAGGTCCACCTTTCCTTGGAAGAGCCGGATCGCCTCTTCCGGAGAGGCGATCTCGCCTTGGCCGGAGATATTCGCGCTGGTGCTGATGAGTGGGACTCCGGTCTCCCGGATGAGCGCTTGCAGCCAAGGGACGTCAGGAAGCCGGATTCCGATCGTCTTTTTCGGTCCAATAAGATCCCCCGGCAGATGAGACGCCGCCTTCAAGACCATGGTTAAAGGTCCGGGCCAGAATCGGGCGGCTAGAGCGTTAAAAATCGGCGGGCGCTCCGATGCCAGAGCTTCGGCCATCTCCTTATCTGAGACCAAAACCGGCAGTCCTTTGAAGCCGGGCCTCCTTTTGATTTTGAATATTTTCTGCAGCGCTTTTTGAGAAGAGCAGTTTCCGCCCAGCCCATAAAAAGTATCCGTCGGATAGACGATCACTCCGTCTCTGCGGAGCACCCGAGCGATATCGCGGATGGTCGCGGGTCTAACCGACCTGGGATCGATTTTGATGGTGCTGGTTTTCATCACTTCTCCGGCCGGATAGCTATCCACCCTGAAACGATGCTAGCGGGAGTATCCGGGAAAGTCAACCCGCATCGACTGAGGTGAGGGGTATAGGCGAGAAGGTCATCCGGAGGCGAGCGGGCAGG
>JBAUIH010000090.1:0-1601 GCA_049682755.1 Candidatus Aminicenantales bacterium
GACCGTGGCCAGGCCGGCCCGGGCGACTCCGTGGAGGCATTCGTTCCACCAGTTGTATTGGGGAATTCCGAGCCGTTCGATGGCTGGTGCATCGTAGCGCATCTGGGAGATTTTCTCCTCCAAGGTCATCCGGGAAACAAGGTCGAAAACTCGTTTTTCGCCGGGGAGACTAGGATTCCAATACGGCAAGCGGCTTGCCGGCTGGGCTTCCGTTGTCGGTTTGGCTCCCGGAAAAATGGCCGCTGCGCCCGCGGCTATCAATACCAGAATTGGGAAAGTGAAAACCATTTTTTTCATCGCTGCTCTCCCTCCGAGCCCTTCTGGCCGTCATCTTTATACGGCCCCCCAAAAATGTCAACAATTCAATGGATCAAAGACGCACGTCTAAATAGCTAGACCTATATATGGTTCCATCGCCGCTTGCCATTCCACCGGATCGGGAATATAATCAGGCTAAAGGCGAGGAAAAAGGTCGTAGAGGGAGAAAATCCATGGCCAAGACCCTTGGCGTTTCCAAAAAAATCGTCGTCGTCGGGAGTTCCAACACCGACATGGTGATCAAAACGCCCCGGCTGCCGCGGCCCGGCGAGACGATCATTGGCGGCGAATTCTTCATGGCCGCCGGCGGCAAAGGAGCCAACCAAGCCGTCGCGGCCGCCCGGGCCGGGGGGGATGTCTATTTCATCGCCCGCGTCGGCGAGGACGTTTTCGGCCGGCATTCCCTGGATGGTTTCGTGCGCGACGGCATTCACATCGAGCATATCATCTTGGACAAGAGTGCTTCCTCGGGGATCGCCCTGATTATTGTCGCCCCTGATGGAGAGAACAGTATCGCAGTGGCTTCAGGCGCAAACGCCAACCTGGGAGTCGAGGATGTTCAGCATGCTAAAGATGCTATCGCCTCGGCGGACATCGTCCTGATGCAGCTCGAATCACCTTTTGAGACCGTCATAGAGGCGGCAGAGGTCGCTTCCGCCGCCGGAGTCCCAGTCATCCTCAATCCCGCTCCTGCCCAGGTGCTGGGCGAGAGCATCCTGAAGCGGCTGAGTTATCTGACACCTAACAAGACCGAGGCCGAGATCATGACGGGGATAACGCTCATCGCTAAGGCGGACCTCGATAAAACCGCCGACATGTTACTTGACAAGGGGATGAAGGGGGTCTTGATTACCCTGGGACCGAAGGGTGTCTATGTCGCCACTCCGGAGAGAAAGGAGGTTGTTCGGGCATTTCCGGTCACTCCGGTGGATACGACCGCGGCCGGAGACGCGTTCAACGGGGCCCTGGCCGTAGCGTTAGCCGAAGGCAGGTCTCTCATTGAAGCCGCCCGGTTCGGCAACGCGGCCGCCGCCATTGCGACGACGAAGCTCGGCGCCCAACCATCTCTCCCCTTTCGAAAAGATATCGAGCGCCTGATGGCGTCCTGAGGGGTGAAGCCTGAAGGAGCGTCCCCCAATGAAACTCGAAGACGTTGATAAGGCCAGGAAAAAGGCGGCCGGACTCCTTAAGAAAGCGCACATCGCCATCACTCCCCGTGAAGCAGAAAACATCGAGGTTTCCGATTTCGGCCTGGGCGATCTCGATAATGTCGGGCTTCTGGT
>JBAUIH010000091.1:0-1626 GCA_049682755.1 Candidatus Aminicenantales bacterium
TTCCAAAGCCCTGGTTAGCTAATAGTACTCCCAACAGAATTGACAAGACTCTTATAATAGGCGTATCTTATACTCATCCAGGTTAAGGATTCGCCTGATCCTTTGGTTAAAGATGAAGTTTTTTAACCTTGCCTGCATCTAACTGTTGAAGTCAGTAGATCGTTTTTTTTTCGCCTTGGAGGAGTCTTATGTTTAAACTTGTGACTATTCGATTAATAAGTGTAGTGGCGCTGGCAGTGCTGCTTGGCAGCATGCTTGCAGCCTGCGCGCCGGCCATTTCTGACGGTGGTGAAACAGACGCCACGGCCACTCCAAATCTAGAAGTTCCTATTGGCAATCTGGCTGTTTATGTTCCGGCTGGTCATTTTTATATGGGCAGCGATCCGGAGATCGACCCGCTGGCTGAAGAAGATGAATTGCCCTTGCACAACATACTGCTGCCGGGGTACTTCATTTATCGAAATGAAGTCAGCAACGGGTTTTATAAGCAATGTGTGGCTGCGGGGGTTTGCTCCGAACCACAGATGTTCGACGAACCACCTTCAACACACTATGTCGATCCGGCTTATGACCAATATCCAGTGGTTGGTGTGAACTGGGAGCAAGCCAGCACATTCTGCGGTTGGGCGGAAGCGCGTCTTCCAACCGAAGCGGAATGGGAGAAGGCTGCGCGTGGACAATTGGGCAACTACTATCCCTGGGGAGATGATGAACCCAGTTGCGACCTCAATAATATGGAAGGCTGTATCACCGACCCACCGGATACGGACGAGATCGGTCAGCATCCGGAGGGGGAAAGTTTTTATGAAGCCGATGATATGGCCGGCAACGTTTGGGAATGGACGGCAGATATCTACAATCCGGAGTATTACCAAGACTCGCCGGAAGTGAATCCTGCCGGACCAGAGAGCGGGGACTTGCGAACCGTGCGCGGTGGCAGCTTTGATTCAAGTCTAGAAGACTTGCGTTCTTCAGCGCGCATGGGCCTGGATCCAAACGAAGCGTTCAACAACGTGGGCTTCCGATGTGTACCAATGGGAGAGCAGGCGCAGGCGCTCGTCTCAGCGCCGTTCTGTCAACCCAGCTACACTCAACTGTGCCGTGACCCCAATGGTGGCGATGGCAGCGAAGACTGTACCCCCCCAACAACGCAAGGCGGCGAACCGGGTGATTACGACCTGACCGGATTTGGTTGCAAAGATGCGAATGGCCAGGTGACCGTTACTATCGATGGCCCCATTGGTGATGATAACACCGTCAACGTTGGCGGATACGATTTCAACTGCGTGGAATCTGGTATTCCCGATCGTTGGTTATGCACTGGTCCACATCCTGTCGAAGGAACGCTGACCACTATCACCGTTTGTCCAGATACTACGCAGGGCGCAAATAACAGAAACTCTCTCGTGGTGTATCAGCCTGCGGCTGAAGGACCTGCCGCACCACAGCTTCAAGGAGTCACACCAACCCCCGACACATACGATCAGTTAGTTGCCTTTGACAACTCCAAGGCTGGTAGCGGGGATCAATTAGTTGCTTATCAGCCTCAAACAGCGATCGTTCGCTCTGCATTACAAGCTTACGAACCACCCAGTGGCGGCGCACCCAGCCTGGTGGCATACCAAT
>JBAUIH010000092.1:0-16493 GCA_049682755.1 Candidatus Aminicenantales bacterium
GAGTATAATATCTTCGGCCTGGGGAGCGTGGGCGATCACCCGGCCGTCAGGATCGACGACAAACGACTCGCCGGCGAAATGGTTGACCTCCTCCTTTCCTACCCGGTTGACCAGGGCGACGAAATAGCCGTTCTGGAAGGCGGCGACCTGGAGCTCCGCCTCGAAAAGGCCCGGGGGCCACTCCCCGACCGCGCCCGCCTGCGGGACAACGACGAGCTCGGCGCCCTGGAGGGCGAGGAGACGCATGTGCTCGGGGAAATGGCGGTCGTAACAGATGGCCACACCGACCTTGCCGATGCCGGTTTTGAAGACGAAAGTGTCCTTATCACCGGGCGCATAGAAGCCCTGTTCGTGGAAGCCGGGGCCCTCCATGATCTGGATCATTCGCACAACACTGAGGATGCGGCCGTCGCTGTCGATCACCGGAGAGGAATCAAAGTTTTTTTCGCCGTCACGCTCGAAGACGTTGAGGACGGTCACAACACCATATTCACGGGCCAGCTTCGAAAAGACATCCGTCGTCGGCCCGGGTATGGACTCGGCCAGAGCCCGGGTGTCCGCAGTCGCCGGAAACTGAGGGAGAAAACTGAGAAAGGACAACTCGGCGAAGGCGACGAGCGAAGCGCCGGCTCGGGCGGCCTCCCTGAAAGCGTCGACTCCACGGCGGATGTTGTCTTCGCGGTCGGGGGAGGCGTGCTGCTGGACGAGGGCAACGTTCATTTTTTTGCCCTGGAAGCCACCATGATTTTTTCAATTTCCCCGGTTTTCTTGGGAATCGGTTTGCCCAGGACACGGCTTCCTTTTGTGGTAACAAGAACATCGTCCTCGATCCGGATTCCGGTAAAATGCCTGTATTTTTCGACCCGGGGATAGTCGATGAACTGGGCAAACCGTTTTTCCGCCCTCCAGCGGTCGATGAGCGCGGGGATGAAATAAATCCCGGGCTCGACGGTGAGGACGAACCCGGGCCTCAGTTCTTTGGCCATCCTGAGGTAAGCCAGGCCGAACTGGCGGCTTCTTTTCTCGGTCTCGTCGTAGCCGACGTAATCCTCACCCAGCCCTTCCATGTCGTGAACGTCGAGCCCGATCATGTGGCCGAGCCCATGGGGGAAAAAGAGCGCGTGCGCGCCTGCCGCGACGGCCTCGTCGATATTCCCTTTCATCAACCCGATGTCTTTCAGTCCCCGGGCCATGGTTCTGGCTGTGGCCAGATGGATTTCCCTGAATCTTGCGCCCGGCCTCATTGCCGTGATGGCCTGAAGTTGTCCTTTGAGGACGATCTCGTAAATCTCCCTTTGCTTCTCGGAGAAGGTCCCGCTGACCGGGAGCGTCCGGGTGATGTCGGAGGCGTACCCCAGGGCCGAGGAAACCCCGGAGTCGATGACCAGCAGTCGTCCTTTTTCCAGCCTGCTGCCGTGAAAATGGTTATGAAAGACATGCGCGTTCATCGACAGGATGGTCGGGAAGGCCGTCGGGCAGCCATGGGCCAGGGCGAGACCTTCCAGCGCGCCGACGATGTCATGCTCGTAGAGTCCGGGCCGGACCTTGGCCAGGGCCGCCGCGTACATCTCGCGGCTGACGGCCAGGGATTTTTCGATCTCGGCGACCTCTTCATCGGACTTGACGGAGCGCTGGGCCACCGCGGCCTTGATCAGCTCGGCCGAGATGCGTTGTCTGATCCTGTGGGGCCGGATGTTGAGCAAATCCGATAGACGGGCCCATGTTTCCGGCCGGTAAGCGGGAAGAAAATGGACCGGCCGGCCCTTTTTACGGGCCTGGGCGACCGTCTCGTCCAATCGAGCGAGTGGTGAGGTCCTCTTGATACCGACGGCGGCGGCTCTCTCCTTGATCGCCGGAAGTTCCCCCATCCAGATGACGTCCTCGAGGGTGATGTCATCGCCGAAGATCGTTTCGGTTCGGGCGTCGACGTCGATGACCGCCGCCAATCCCGGCGTGTCGAGCCCGAAGAAATAGAGGAAAGAACTATCCTGGCGGAAAGGATAGGTGTTGCCCGGGTAGTTCATCGGGCTTTCTTCGTTTCCCAGGAAAAGGAGCAGGCCGCTTTTCATCCGGTTTTTCAAGAGCTTCCTTCTTTGAATATAGACAGTGCTTTCAAACATTGTTTTCACCTCATGTGAACGCAATCCAAATGTCCTCATTCGTATATCAGAAAAGGGCCGAGAATTCAATATCGGGCCGGGCGTTCCAGAGGCATTGATTTTTCGCCGGCTCGATGATAATGAATGAGCGCGGACGAATGCTCAACGCCAATCGACAGAAAAGGAATAGACCGATGAAGAAACTGACTTTTTTGCTCGCCCTGGTCCTGGCCGCGGCGGCGTGGATACTTCCGGCCTGCCGGCGGGAGAAGCCGGCCGTCCGGACCGCCCTTCGCCCCAATATTCTCGTTATCATGTCCGATGATCACGCCGCCCACGCCATCAGCGCCTACGGAAGCCGGCTGAACACCACGCCGCAGATCGATCGGCTAGCCCGGGAAGGGATGCTCTTTGCGAATTGCTTTTGTACCAACGCCATCTGCGCGCCGAGCCGGGCCGCCATCCTGACGGGCCGGTACAGCCATCTCAACGGCGTGCGGGACAACGCCGTCGCCTTCGATGGAATCCAGACGACGTTCCCGAAGCTCTTGCAAAAGGCAGGATATCAGACCGCGCTCATCGGCAAGTGGCATCTGAAAAGCGATCCGACGGGATTCGATTATTGGACCGTCCTCCCCGGCCAGGGCGAATACTACAATCCCGATTTCATCGAGATGGGCGAACAGAGGCGGCACGAAGGTTACGTGACGGACATCCTAGCCGACCTGGCTGTCGATTTTCTGGAGAGGAGCCGGGATCCATCCAGGCCGTTCCTCCTGATGCTGCATCACAAGGCCCCGCACCGCGCCTGGCAACCCGCCCCTCGCCACCTGAATCTCTTTGATGAGGCGGATATCCCTATGCCGGAGACGCTGTTCGATGACTATTCCGGGAGGTCGAGGGCGGCGCTCGAACAAGAGATGTCGGTCAGAGACCATCTTAGAGAAGAGACGGACCTCAAGATGGGATCTTCGCCGGAGCGGTTGAACGGGGAGCAGAGGGAGATCTGGGAGAAAGCCTACGGCCCGAAGAGGGCAGCTTTTTTGGAGAAGCGTCCTGAAGGCCGAGATCTCGTCCTCTGGAAATACCGTCGATACATGGAGGACTACCTGGGCTGCATCGCCGCCGTGGACGAGAGCGTCGGGAGAGTCCTGGATGCCCTGGAGCGTTCGGGAGCTTCCGGAAACACGCTCGTCATTTACACCTCGGACCAGGGATTCTTCCTGGGGGATCACGGCTGGTACGACAAGCGGTTCATGTACGAGGAGTCTCTTCGGATGCCGCTCCTCATCAAGCTTCCCGGCTCCATCCCCGCCGGTTCGGTGAATGACGAGCTGGTGCTGAACCTGGATTTCGGGCCGACCTTCCTGGACCTGGCCGGAATCCCCGTCCCTGCGGAGATGCAGGGACGCTCATTCGCCGGCTTGCTTTTCGGCCAGAAGGTCGAAGAATGGCGGAAAGCCGTCTATTATCACTACTATGAATACCCGGCCGTTCACATGGTCAAGCGCCACTACGGAATCCGGACCCGGCAGTTCAAACTCATCCATTTTTACCATGACATCGACGCCTGGGAACTGTACGACCTGGAGAAGGATGCGGAGGAGCTCAAGAATGTCTATGAAGATCCCGCGTACCTCAAGGCGC
The DNA here is from genome assembly GCA_049682755.1 of Candidatus Aminicenantales bacterium. Classification (GTDB taxonomy): domain Bacteria; phylum Acidobacteriota; class Aminicenantia; order Aminicenantales; family UBA8522; genus UBA8522. The sequence continues at coordinate 3,747 of JBAUIH010000092.1, forward strand.
GCCGGGAATTGGCGGCGGAGCTCCTGAGACTCCAGGGAATTTACGGGGATTCCGCCGAGCTCGCCCGCGAATTCATCCAGGACGATTTGAAACGGTGACCGGATTCGCTTCTTAAAAAGAGGCGTGCTCGGTGCGACGGATGATCTCTTCCTGGAGTTCCGGGCCGAGATCGACGAAATAGTCGCTGTAGCCGGCGACCCGGACGATCAGGTCGCGGTACCGCTCCGGATGCTTCCGGGCCTCGCGCAGCGTCTCGGCTGTAACCACGTTGAACTGGACGTGATGGCCGTCGAGCCTGAAGTAGGCTCTGATGAGGTGGGCCAGCTTGCCGATTCCCTCCTCGGTGGCCAGGAGCTGGGGGGTGAATTTCTGGTTGAGGAGGGTGCCTCCGGTGCGGAGATGGTCCATCTTGGACACGGACTTGATCACGGCCGTCGGGCCGTGCCTGTCGGCTCCCTGGACGGGAGAGACGCCTTCGGAAAGGGGTTCGTGAGCTTTGCGGCCATCCGGGGTCGCTCCGGTGACCTTCCCGAAATAGATGTGGACGGTGGTCGGCAGCAGGTTGATCCGGTAGGTACCGCCCTTCGTGTTGGGCCTTCCATTGACGGCGTCGTAGTAGATCTCGAAAACCGAGACCATGACCCGGTCGGCGTAATCGTCATCGTTTCCGTATTTGGGAGTTTTATTGACAAGCCGCCGGCGCAGGATTTCTTTCCCTTCGAAATCTGTTCTCAAGGCCTCCAGGAGCTCGCCCATCGTCACATCCTTCCGGTCGTAGACATTGTATTTGATCGCGGTCAGGGCGTCGGTGATCGTGCCGAGGCCGACACCCTGGATATAGGAGGTGTTGTAGCGGGCGCCGCCGTCGTGATAGTCCCGGCCCCGGGCGATGCAGTCGTCGATGAGGAGCGAGAGGAAGGGTGCGGGCATATACTCGGCATAGATCCTCTCGATGATGCTGTTGCCTTTGATCTTGATGTCGATGAAATGGCCGACTTGGCGGCGGAAAGCGGCCAGTAAATCTTCGAAGCCGCCGAAAGCCCGCGGGTCGCCGGTCTCGAGGCCGATTTTTTTCCCCGTCCTCGGGTCGAGTCCGTTGTTGAGGGTGATTTCCAGGACTTTGGTGAGGTTGAAATAGCCGGTGAGGTTGTAATTTTCTTTGCCGAAGATCCCGGCTTCAACGCAACCGCTGGCTCCGCCTAAGCGGGCGTCTTCCAGGGACTTCCCTTGCCGGATCATCTCCTGGATGATGGCATCGGTGTTGAAGATGGAGGGCTGCCCGAACCCGGTTTTGACAATCTCCAGAGCGCGGTGAAGGAAACTTGCCGGCGTTTTCTTGCTGATCTGGACCATGGAGCTCGGCTGGAGGAGCCGCATTTCTTGGAGGATGTCGAGGACGAGAAAGGAGAGCTCATTGACGGCGTCCGTGCCGTCCTTTTTGACGCCGCCGAGGTTGATTAGGCAGAAATCGGTGTAGGTCCCGCTTTCCTCGGCGGTTACCCCCACCTTGGGAGGGGCGGGCTGGTTGTTGAACTTGATCCAGAAGGCCTGGAGCAATTCCCGGGCCGACTCTTCGGTCAGCGTCCCCTCCTCCAGGCCTTTCTTGTAGAAAGGATAGAGATGGAGGTCGAGCCGTCCGGGGTTGAAGGAGTCCCAGGTGTTGAGTTCAGTGATGACGCCGAGGTGGACAAACCAGTAGGACTGCAGGGCTTCCCAGAAATCGCGAGGCGCCCGGCGCGGTACGCGGAAGCAGATGTCGGCGATTCTTTCCAACTCTTTCTTCCTCTCCGGGTCGACTTCTTGACGGGCCAGTTCGCGGGCTTTCTCGCCGTGCCTTTCGGCATAGAGGATGAGCGCCTCCGCCGTCGCCGCCATGGCCTCGAGTTCTTCCCTTTTGGAAAACGCTTCGGGGTCAGAGGCGAAGTCCAGTCCGGCGATCGCCCGGCCGATGTCCTCCAGGAAATCCTCAAGCCCCTTCTTGTAGATCTTGTCGTCGAGCACGGTATGGCCGGGCGCCCGCTGTTCCATGAACTCGGTGAAGATCCCGGCCTCGTAGGCATCGCGCCAGGCAGGATCCATCACAGCGAAGATTTTTTCGCGGATGGTCCGGCCGCGCCAAAAGGGGATGATCTCTTCAGCGTAGATTTTCCGCGTTTCGAGGTCCACCCGGAAAGAGGTCTTGGGCCGGCTGTCGAGGATGTCGAGGTCCTGGAGGCTGTGGGCGGTGATCTCGGGGTAGGTCGGCGTGGCTTTCGGGGCGGGCCCTCTTTCTCCGACTATTAACTCTCCCGGGTTGACGCTGATCGTCTTATTCGTGAGCAGATGCTTGAAGGCCAGGGCCCGGTTCATCGCTGCTGACCGGGTGGGAGATGCCTGTTCCTTGTAGAACGCGGTGATGAGCTGAGCCCGCTCGGCCGTGATCGTGGGGCGAGCCTGCAGGCTCTGTTCGCGCAGTCTCCGGATCCGCTCGTTCATCGTTCATTCTCCTCGGGTCACCCGGAACCCGGCGGATTCCAGGTCGGCCTTGATCTTTTCCAGGGTTTCCTCGGTCGGGGCGGCAAATTCCTGCCAGGAATTCTCTCTGTCGATTCCCTGAGATTTCTCCCGTCCCAATTTATGATAAGGAAGGAGGCTGATCTCGGAAACAGTCTCGAGCGGGCGAAGGAACGAGGCGGTGCGCCGCGTGTTTTCAGGGTCATCGTTGATGCCGGGCACGACCGGGATGCGGACGATGATCCTTTTGCCCGCGCCCGCCAACCTTTTGAGATTTTCCAGGATCAGCCGGTTTGATTGGCCGGTGAAAGCGATGTGTTTTTGTTCATCCATGGCCTTGAGGTCAAAGAGAAAAAGATCGGCCTGGGCGGCGATTCTCTCCAGGATCTCCGGCGGAGCGAAACCGCAGGTGTCGATGGCGCTGTGAATGTTCTTTCTCCGGCAGTTCCCGAGGACTTCATAGAGGAATTCCGGCTGGGAGAGGGGCTCTCCTCCGGAAAAGGTCGCTCCCCCGCCCGATTCCTCGAAAAAGACGCGGTCCTTCTCGATCTCCCGGACGAGTTCCACGGCACTGAGGCGACGCCCGACAATTTCGAGGGCTTGGGTCGGGCAGATCTCAGTGCATAGGCCGCAAGGGGTGCAGCGAGCGCGGTCGATGACCGGGCTCATGCCGGGCTTGCTCAGCGCGTTTTCCGGGCAGGCGGCCAGGCATTCCGAACACCCCTCCAGGCAGCGGGCCGGCCTGACCATGATTTCCGGGCTCGATGACCGGCCCTCGGGATTGTGGCACCAACGACAGTCCAGGGGACATCCCTTGAAAAAGACGGTCGTCCGGATGCCCGGCCCGTCGTTGATCGAATACCTCTTGATATCGAAGATCAGTCCTTCACTCATGACGTCCGCCAGTCCTTTGGCCGCGTCCCTGGGTTCTCGGCGTTCGCATAATAAAGCGTGATGAATTTATTCTGGACCTCGAAAGACCAGTGGACATCCCGGATATAAGCGGCTGCCTCGACGGCTTTCTTCTGCTTGATCAGGTTGAGGAGCTCGGCATGCTCGACGATAGAAGCCTGCTCCCATTCTTTGACGAAACCCCGCTGCCTGGGGAAATCGTACAGCCGTTTCTTCATGGTGGTGACGACCCGGACGAGCGGCTCGTTACCGCACAGGCTCAAATAAACATCATGAAGCGCCAGGTTTTTTTCGTAATAGAGATCAAAATCGTCGGCCTGGATGGCTTTTTTCATCTCCTCGATCAGGTCTTCCATGGTCTTGACCTCGGCAGCGCCGATCCTGGAGAACGCCTGCCGAAGGGCCGTGCTCTCCAGAGCGCCGATGACTTCGTAACAGTTCTTGATGTCGCGGAGGGAGATACTATTGACGACGACAGCCCGGCGGGCGTGGATAGTGACGAATCCTTCCATCTCCAACTGCAAGAGGGCATCCCGGAGGGGCGTGCGGCTGACTCCGAGCTTTCGGCTGGTCTCGTCCAGGTTGATGGCAGATCCGGGGAGGATCTTACCGGTGCGGAGTTGCTCGCGGATGTATTCATAGACCTGTTCCTTCAGGGATTTGATGGTGATAGCCGGCTTATCTGCCATGAGATTATCTTGAGCCCTGATATGTAATATATTAGATATTACAATATTTTGTCAAGCTTTTTTTTCGTTGAACCGGCCATCCAATTATCTTAAAATTTGTCCCGGAGGGCACACCTGAAACCGGACTGGAATTTCCCCCCCGGATGGACGGTCATCAAGACGATCGATGTCCACGCCGCCGGAGAACCGCTTCGCGTCGTCACGGCCGGCCTCCCCCCTATTCCCGGCAAGAGCATGCTGGCGAAGCGGCAATATGCCAAAAAGAATCTTGACCATCTACGCACCGCCTTGCTCTGGGAGCCAAGGGGTCATGCCGATATGTACGGCTGCATCCCGACGGGACCTGTTTCTCCAGGAAGCCACCTGGGTATTCTTTTTCTCCATAACGAGGGCTTCAGCACCATGTGCGGGCACGGCATCATCGCCTTCGTCACGGCGGCCATCGAGACGGGCATGATCGCTTGGCAAGAGGATGAACCCGTCCTCAGGATCGATACCCCGGCCGGGCTGGTGACGGCTCGGGCCAAAGTCGAGAACGGCCGGGTCAGCGAGGTCTCCTTTCTCAACGTTCCTTCCTTTGTCTATATTCTCGATAAGGCAGTTGACGTCCCCGGGTTCGGCCAAGTCAAAGTGGATATCGCCTTCGGGGGTGCCTTTTATGCGTTCTGCTCTGCCCAGAGCCTGGGCCTTGGCCTCGTCCCCGAAGAGTTCCGCAGCCTGATCGACCTGGGGATGAAAGTGAAGCGGGCCGTCGAGGGTTCGATTCCCATCCGGCATCCATTGGAACCCGACCTCGGATTTCTCTACGGGACCATTTTCGTCGGCGAACCTCAAGTCAAGACCCGCCACAGCCGTCATGTCTGTATTTTCGCAGAAGGCGAGGTGGACCGCAGTCCCACAGGCACTGGGGTTAGCGGCCGGGCGGCCCTGCTGTCCGCCCGGGGAGAACTCGAAAGAGGACGCCCTTTCGTAGTGGAGAGCATTATCGGTACCTGCTTTAGGGGCTGTATCGAGGCGAGGACGAGGCTGGGCCCCTATGATGCTGTGATCCCGGAGGTGACCGGCAGCGCTTTCCTCACCGGCCGGAACGAGTTCCTGATCAACCCTTCAGACCCTCTCCGTCACGGTTTCATCTTGAGGTGAGTGGGTTTTATTGAGACCCTGAAGTCAGGTGAAGAGCCAGGAAAGGGAGCTAGATATACACCTGCTGAAGGGCGTCTTGGATGGTCGTTTGCAGTTCGTTTTCCTCAAACGGCTTGGTGATGTAACCGAACCGGCCAGTCCCGTTAGCCCTCTTCAGGGTGTTTTCGTCGCCGTAGGCCGTGATATAGACCACGGGAACTCTAAACTGGTCATAAATCTGATGGGCGGCCTGGATGCCGTCGAGGTTTCCTTTCAACTTGATGTCCATGAGGACGAGATGCGGCCGGCCGGCGGCCACCTTCTGGATGGACTCTTCGCCCGAGTGAACGACCTCGGCGCTGGAGTAGCCGATTTTCTTCAGGATGCTCTGGATGTCCATGGCGATGATGGCCTCGTCCTCGACCACCAGAATTCTCCAGCCGTTGCCTGAATAGGACGCCAGTCCCTGCTGATTAATCGGCGAAGTCATTCTTGGCCACATGGTTCTTTCTCCACCTGTTTAGTCGCCGCGGACAGATCAAAATTGAAAATTAGACAATATTCGCTTTTTGGTCGCTCCCGGCAGTGGGCTTGTTGGATTCGATGCGGCGATTGGCTAGTCCGTTTGGCAACCTCCGGTCGAAAAATTCAATCCAGGAAACGCGGCTGACCGCGTGACCCTGAATTTAGTCGCCGGAGAACTCCCGGGACGGGAAAAAAAGCCTCGACCCCCGTCTCAGAAGCCCCGGGAGAACATCGTCCAGAAGGTGTCCCCGAGCTCCCAGTACTTGCTCACGGCGGCCCGAGCGAAATCGTTGGTGTATTTGGTGAGGAATTCTTTCGTTTTCTTGATGTTCTCGGGACTGTCCCCTTTTCCATAGAGCTCGGCCGTCCGCTTCTCCAAATACGACAGGTCTTCGAAGGCTTTGTCCTCAAATTCCTGGATGGCTGCAGCCATCATGTCCTTGGCGGCGCCCCAGCGGACCGTGGCCAGCCGGTTGGCCCGCCGGAAGGCCCAGGCCGCCGAATCTGTCCGGAAGCGGTGCTGGGCGCACATCTCGAAGCTTTTCGGCAGCTCGGTGACTCCCGAGAAGATCGGTATGCGGGCGCTCTGGGCGGGATTGTCGAAGGCGAACCAACAGAGCCCGCCCACCGGGTCGGGCAGCCAGCCGCGACACTGGAGGACGGTGGCATAGGCACAGCCGGAGATGGCGATTGTCCGGGAACGCTCAACGGCCCCCGGCTTGAGCGTGTTGAGGAGCGTGAACATATCCCTCGACATCCAGGGATTGGCCAGGGGGCTCTTGGCCTGCCCGCCGCTTCTCTGATCCGGGACGAGCAGGTTCTTGGTCATATCAAGATCGGTTCCCTCGTATGTCTCCCGGTACATTTTCAGGATGTCCCGAACTGAGACCTTCTGGTCCGGTTTGACCGAGAAAGGAAGTTCCTCGGCCTCCATGCTCAGGTTCAAGGAAGGAGCGAGACGGCTGAGGACATAGTATTCGCGCGTCGAAAAGGGCTTCTGCCCGCTGTAGGCCTTCCAGAACTTGAACGGCTCGCCGCTCTTGGGGTTCCACCAGCCCTTCTCGACGGCGAACGAAATGACATTGTCCGAGGCCATGTAATGATCGGGGTCGTCGAGTTTGAGCTCGCCGATCCGTGGGATGTTGGCCGAGATGCCGATGTGATCATCCGGGATGCGGACGGCCGCCCAGATGGCGCTTTTTTCCCGGAGGCCGGTGCCGAAGATCTCGAAATGCCAGACCTCCTTTTTATCGGCGATGGTGATGCATTCTCCATAGTCGCCATAGCCGTATTCTTTGACCAGGCGGCCGGCCAGTTGGATGGCTTCCCGGGCGGTGGTGCAGCGCTCGAGCATCAGTCTTTCGATCTCCTCGATCATGAACATCCCGGAGCTGTTGAAGAGCTCCCGCCGGCCGCCGATCGTGGTCTCGCCGATGGCCAGCTGGTGCTCGTTCAGGCAGGGATAGGCCGTGTTCAGGAAAGCGTAGGTTTCCTTGACATCGGGGACCTCCCCTTTTTCCGTGATTCCTACGGGATCGGTAGAAGTCTCGGTGTGCATCTTGCCCCGGTAGACCTTTGTCGTCCCGCCCTCGTAGTGCTGGGCGGCGGGGACGATATTGACCCATTGCCGGTAGTTTCCGTCGCAGGTGTGGGCGGTGATCACCGACCCGTCGGTCGTGGCCAGGCGTGCGGCCATGATGCTCGTGCACCCGGCCTCGGGCTCGGTCCAGGGATCGGATTGGGCGCTGCGCTGCGGCGACAGAGCGAAAAGACCGATGGATAAAGCCAGCGCAAGAAACACATAGGGCCATTTGAAGCTTGTCCTGTTGCTCATCCTCACGTCATTCTCCCTTCCCGTCTTCGGATTCATTGGAGTCCATTATCAAAATCGACGTCGCTGATGTCAATCACCATGGCAGATGGTCATTGCAGTAACGCGTTGAAGAATAACTTGAAGGTGCCGTGGGTCTGGCCGCGGTGCTGGGGCCGGAAGCCGATGAGAATGATCTGTCCTTTACCCATTTCGGCCCGAACCATGGCCGGTTGGCCTGACAAATGCTTTTCCCCGATGAGCCAGCCGCTCTGCAAGAGATCCCTTTCTTGATAGCGGACGACGGTCTCGTACATTTCGTTTTTTTGACCGGGCTGGATGTCAAAGGCCTGGTTGGAGTTGAAGAGGACGAGTCCCTCCGAAGGCATGCCGTAGGCCAGAGGATGGGTGTTGTCGAAATTCACCTTGAGCGTCGAACCCGGACAGAAAAACTCTTTGGAGGGAAGATCCGCGACGACGTTCCGCACCCGCAGGGAAAACTTGTCGATGGCCAATCCGGAGGCTTCTCCGAGGGTGATCAGCGTTCCCCCCTCTTCGACAAAATCCTTGAGGGCGTCAATCCCTTCCTGTCCGATGCCGCTCCGGTACTCGGGCGGAACGGCGGAAATGAAGCGCCGGTATCTTTCGGGGATTTCGCCCAGGATCATTCCGGGTGAATCGTCGGGGAGGATGATGACGTCATACCGGGCCCGAAGGTCTCCCTTTTTGATCTCGGCGTCCATCAGGGAGGTATAGGGGAAGGCGAACATCTCGAGGACAAGGCGCGTCCAACCCTCGTCCATATTCCCCCCGTAGTAGCGTTGATACATCCCGAGGCGAGGTTTCTTCACCTCATGTGTTCCCGCGTCGATCTCAGATTTCAACGCCTTGAAGTCGACACCGGCTTTTTCGGCTATTTCCTCGAGGACCCCTTTTGAACCGCCGGAAACGATGAAGTCCCCCGGACGGAGGCCGGATGCCTCTTTGTCTATTCGCTTGACGTTGGTTCCCTTTTCAAGGAGCAAATTCACGGCTTTGAAGCTGGCGTTCAGACGGCCGTCCAGAACAGAGGCGACTCCGCCGGCTTCGACCTCCCCTATCATCGGAATTTGGCCTGAAAGGATTTGGAAGTCGCTTTCAATGGTCTCAGCGACCGGGTCGACCCGGACGCCCATAAACTCGTTCATCGTGTGCGTGGCCAGGTCATAGGGCCGGAGTGGATTGCCATCCTCCTTGTCCCGTGTCCAGTCGTTGTCAGGATAAATGGTCTTTCCGAGCAAATTCCTGATCAAACCCATCTTCGGCTGGGCCAGCGAGATGACGAAAGAGCCCTTCGGGTAGAAGGCGTTGCCGATAACAATGTCCTTCTTGGCTTGTTTGATCTCGATTCCGGACAGGAGCAGCGTGTTGATCATCTTGATCACGGTCATGGGATCATGCTGGTTGATCGGGATGACGTAAGCCTTGGGGTTGTCTTTCGAGCCGCGCTCGGTCTGCCGTTTGGCTTTTAAATAAGCGTTCCGAAGGACGGTTTCCTTATTCCGGGCCGCGAGGTCCAGAAGAGCCCACGCCGAGATCTTTTTCTGTTCGACGACATCCCGCAGCCTCCACCATCCGCCGGGCCAGGGATGAGGGAACGTGGTCTGGGCTTCGTATTCCGGGAACAGCCGGGATCTTCCTTCGAGTTGTTCAGGATGGATATAAACCGGGCTGGCCAGATTGGCGCTGGCCGATTCCGTCAGCATGCCCGCGATGTTGTGAAACGGTGTTATCCAGTGCCAGCCGAAATGGCCCCAGCCCGGGAATTGGGCGGCGTTGAGGATGCCGGTCTTGCCGTTTTCCTCCAGTTTATAGGCGATATGAGCTCCGTACCAGCTCATCTCCCGCCAGATGAGAGGGTCGGCATAGGGGCGGATCGGATCGCAGTAAGGCGGGATATAGAATCTGGCCCCATAGCTTCCCATGTGATGATGGTCGATATAGGCCTGAGGGATCCAGTCCCTGTACATGACCTTGGCGGCATATGTCGATTCGACCAGGTTGAGGAAGTCGCCGTCGCGGTTGTTGTCATGGCCGGCATACTTATGATAGAGCCAGGGAAGACCCGCGCCCTCATATTCAGTGCCCAGGGTCTTGTTGTACCAGTCGGTGACCATGATCTGGCCATCGGGGTTGAAGCTCGGGATCAGGAAGAAAATGACATTTTCCAGGATTCGGGTCGTTTCCTCGTCATCCCTGGACAGAAGATCAAAGGTCAGTTCTGGAGCCATCTGGGTGCCGCCGATCTCGGTGGCGTGAAGGCTCATAGACTGGCAGATGACCGCCCTCCCCTCTTTGATCAAATCTTCGATTTCTGATTCCGCTATCCCTCGCGGGTCGCTCAGCCTGGCGTTGACGGTCTGGAGACGGTCAAGGTTGGATAAATTCGCCTCGGAGGAGATGATGACCAGGAGAAAAGGATTCCCCATTGTGGACGGGCCCATGTTGACCACTTTGATCTGGCCGCTCTCGCTCTCCAGGAGCTTATAGTAATCGACGATCTTATCCCAGCGGGCGATCTTTCTGTCGCTGCCCAACCGGAACCCGAAAAACTCCTCGGGAGACGTGACCTTTTTTTGGCGGGCGGCGATTGGAATCGATAAACCGGAAAAAGCCAGCAGCAGCACTAAGATCGGCAGCGCGTGCCGAGATTTCGTTTTTTGTTTCATAATGGCCTCCAAATTGAGCTAGGCACCTCGAGCCTGAATTCACAAGTCATTAATATCTTGAATGGAATACTTTTTCAACCGTACCCGCCCAGTCCCCGCATCTTTTCTCTTGAAGGTTTATCGTCCCGCATGATGGTGGACAGGGACGACCGGCGACGCATCCTCCATTTCAAATCGGGTAATGAAATCTCCTTGCTGCGGCCTGTCGTCACCCCGTCTCAAAAGGCAGGGGCAAAATGAAACAACGGCCATTACTTCATGTCGTGACCCTCAGCGGGAAGGCGAACCGTTTCAGCGGATGTGCAGTTCGTATGTGCCCTTATCGCCGTTGTATTCAAACCAGACGAGTTTGTCCCCCTCGATGTCGTACTTGAGACCATTGAAGAAGGGCTCCTCAAAATTGGGCTGCAGCGGGAACCGGAATTCTCTTCCCAGGATCCTGCCTTCGAGGTCCATGGAGATGATTTCGTATAAGCCGTCCTTCTGGGCCGCCGTAAGCGCGTAGATGCGTCCGTTATCGACCTTGAAATCAACGAACGGGGGAAAATATTCAGGGACCATGGGATTGAGATGGCGATAATGGGTCTGCCAGTCCCTTGATGCCTTCCATCCCTTGATGACCTCGGCGACGAAGTCCTTCGGCACTTTGACCTTGTCGAGAGTGTGGGTGATCTCCCGGAGGAGGATCCCGTTTTCATCGAACACCGAGATCGAGAATCCCCGGCTGGAATCGGCGACGTAGATCCGGTCTTCATAGACCGTATAGTCCCCGAAGTCCCGGATAAGGAGCCGGTCGCTCTTCCCCGCCGGTTCGCCGCGTCCGGGCGGAGGGGGAGCTGGGGGAAAGGGCGGCAACTCACCGAAAAATTCCCGTTTGAGCTTGAGATGGGAATCATAGATACGGCCGGTCGGCGGCGTCAATGAGCCGTCGTCATTCAAGAGCATGGGGAATCCCACGAAATTGCGGCCGACGGGAAGAAGTTGATAAAAGGCGATCGGCTCCGGGTAATTTTTCCCGCCGATGCGGATACCCTCCAAATTGAAGCATTCAAAACTGCGCTGATCTTTGACGATCAGTCGATCACCCAAGACGGTCAAGCGGCTCGGGCCCATGGCGAACTCACCGGGTCCCTGCCCGAGCTTCCCGATTCTCTTGAGAAAGAGCCCATCCGAGAGATAATAGACAACGATATCGCGCCGATCGACGAAGTAGACCCTCTCCTTCTCTGCGACAATCTGGCGGGGGCGTTCGAGTTCCGGCAGAGCGATAATTCGCTCGGTCTGGCCGGAAACCGCCGCTCCGGATGAGAAAATGCAGAATATCCCCCTCCCTAAAAGGATGGCTCCGGCGGGAATTGAGCGTCGGGCCATATTCATCCCCTTCTTCTTGGGCCGATTTCTTCTCTGATCTCGCTGCGACCGGCCGCGCTCTTCTGTAGGACGGTTCTTTGGGTTTTATGCCAAGTCAATAATTTTCGGGGAGGGTGGTAGCGGGGGTTGGATTTGAACCAACGACCTCCGGGTTATGAGCCCGACGAGCTACCAGACTGCTCTACCCCGCGGTACCAACGCCATTATAACAGAATGGGCTCGTTTGTCAAAGATAAAGTGGCTGGAAAAGCCGCCAAAAAAAGAGGCCAATATTCTCGAAAATTTTCTTGACCCGGCAAAATCCCATCAATATAATAGAGGGCCGAAACATGGGCTATTTTTTATTTTTCCTCCTCGCTACCGTCTGTGTCGGCTCGGTTCTAGGCATGATTTTCTCCAGGAACCAGGCGCATAACGCGCTCTTTCTCGTCCTCGCCTTTGCCTGTCTGGGCGGGCTCTTCGGACTCCTCGACGCTCCTTTTATCGCCGCCGTCCAGATCATCATCTATGCCGGGGCCATCATGGTCCTCTTCATCTTCGTGATCATGATGATCAACCTCGAGCAGGGCATTGCTCCCGAGAGAAAGAAGTGGACGCTCGGGCTGGCCGGCGTCCTGGCCGTCTTCCTGCTCATCGAACTCGTCCTGTCGATTCGGGGGGCATGGGTTGATCTCGGGACGACCGGAGGCGAGAGCGTCGGCAGTCCGACTGAACTCGGCCGGCTGCTCTTCACCGATTATCTCTATCCCTTTGAAATCACCTCCATCCTCATCATCGCCGCCCTGGTCGGCGCGATCGTCCTGGTCAAACGGAAAGGGATCGAATGATCCCGGTCAGCTATTTCTTCATCCTGAGCATCCTGCTCTTTGTCCTCGGAATCATCGCCTTTTTCATCAAGCGCGACCTCATCACGATGTTCATGGCCGTCGAGATCATGCTCAACGCCGCCAACCTGGCCTTCATCGCCCTGGCCAAGGGGGCCGGCTCAGCCGCCGGTCAGGTCATCGTCTTTTTCATCATCACCGTCGCCGCGGCCGAAGCGGCCGTCGGCCTGGCCATCATCATGCTTGTTTTCCGGCAGAAAAAGTCGGTCAAGGCCGAAGATATGAGCCTGATG
>JBAUIH010000093.1:0-5658 GCA_049682755.1 Candidatus Aminicenantales bacterium
GGATCGGGACGGTCCGGGAATCCGGCGCCTTGAGAGGCTGGCTCCTGAGGATCGCCCGGAACACCTGCCTCGACCATCAAAAAAAAGGGCGGCTTTCCCGCCTGCTCAAGAGAAGCATAGCTCGGGACAACGCCCGGGAGGATCCCAATCAGCAATCATGCGCCCAGACCCGAGAACGCCTGGCCAAACTGAAAGCGGCCGTCCATCGTCTCCCGGGCAAACAAAGGGAAGTCTTCGTCCTGCGTGAATACGGCCATCTGTCTTATGGGGAGCTGGCCACAACCCTGGGCGTCAAGCCGGGGACGGTGATGTCGCGCCTGAACCGCGCCCGCAGGGCGGTGCTGGCTTTCATGAACGAGGGTCACAATGAAAGATGAGTTATCGGATCACGAGTTCGAGGGCATCTCCGCCCTGATCAGGAAAGAGGAAGAAGCCGCTCTCGCCTTCTTCCGGACCAGAAACTTCCGGGGCAGGCTGGAGTCCCGCCTCAAACCGGCGGCCGGCAATGCCATGCGGCCTTCTCGCTCCCTGGCCTGGGCCGTCCCCGTCCTGGCAACGGTCCTGGTCGCGATCGTGGCCGGAACCTATTTTTTGTTGACCAGGCATCCCGTTGCCGAACCGGCACGGGAATTCAAAACACTGGCCTCCGCCCTCGCTCAACTTCCCGGCTTCTCGCCTTCACCGGGACGGGAGAGGACGCCCCCCCCCGAAAAAACCGGGAGTTTCCTGGTGGCCGAAACGGTCCGGCAGGTATTGGTCAAGGCCGAACAGACAAAACAGGAAAAGGAACAAAGCGTCTCTGTTCCCGCGGGAACAGGCGAAGTACCCCGTTTGAGCCCCGATCAGAGAATGGAGATCCTTTTCAAAGAAAGAGCAATCGAGCGCGCGCTTCTATTATTCAAAAACGATTCCAAGGAGGTATGAGATGGCAAAAAGATTATTGACCCTGGGATTTCTGGCTCTTTTTTCCCTTCATCTTGCGGCTGCGGACAGTCCCGCCAATCCCAAAGAGAAGGCCGGATACGCCCTTCTCGACCTGTTCATCACCGGCTTCAGGGATATGGTGACGAAGGGGTCCGCGGACCTGGAACCGACGCTTCTCAGGATAGCCTCAGAGCTCAGGAAGGCGCGGGAGGCGGGGGAAATCGACCCCGTTTTTAATGCGCGCCTCAGCCGCATCCTGGCCGTGACTAAGCTGGTCATTGTCCCTGATCCCGGAGGCATGCTTGGACCCGTGATCAACCGCGAGTTGCTTTTCTTTGTGCACGATATCACGGGTGAAGATTTTGAAAAAGAGGGTGGCGCAGCCGCCATAAATCAAGTGGCTAACGCTATCGCCGAGGAAATTCTCAACCTCCAGATCTACCTGGACACAAAAGACAAAAGAGAAGCCCTGCGCAAAACTTTGGATGAAAGGATCTCGGGAAAAGGGATCTGAAGGCAAGATCCAAAAGACGCCTCCGCTCTTCCCTCTCGCGTTGCCGGGAATCGGAAGGTTACGGCCCGGGTTTGAGTTCCGGAAAGAGTTTCACCGCCGAAGGGCAGAGCGTCCGAAGAGGACACTCCGGGCAGCGGGGCTTGCGGGCCTGGCAGAGCTTCCGGCCATGGTTGACCAGCATATAGTTGAAATCGAGCCAATCCTTTTTGGGGACGAGCTTCATCAGGTCGCGTTCGATTTTGTCAGGGTCACGCTGCCGGCTCAATCCAAGACGGCCGGAGAGCCGCTTGACGTGGGTGTCGACGGCGATCCCTTCGGCGATGCCGTAGCCGGAGGAGAGAACGATGTTGGCCGTTTTCCGGGCGACGCCGGGGAGAGTGATGAGGTCGGCCATGCTCACGGGCACCTTTCCTCCATAATCCTCGACGATCTTCCGGGCGGCGCCGATGATGCTCTTGGCCTTGTTGCGGAAAAATCCCGTCGGCCGGATCTCCGCCTCCAGTTCCTGCCGGTCAGCAGCGGCCAGGGCCGCCGCATCCGGGTACTTCCGGAAGAGGGCCGGGGTGATCTGGTTGACCCTCTGATCCGTGCACTGGGCCGCCAGGATGGTGGCGATCAGGATCTGGAGGGGTGTCTCGAACTCGAGGGCCGTCCGGCTCCGGGGATACTCCCGGCGGAGGATCCGGATGATCGGGCCGATCCGTTCTTTGGCGGGCTTCACGATCATTCCCCTCCATCGGATGGGCAAGTCTTGGGCAAGGACGGACGGAAACGCGCCGTGACGGGGCCCATTGGCTTTCTTAAAAAGATGACAACTCCCTCAAGGACCGATGTGGAAGAGGTCCTGGCCGAGGTGGAAATCCTCGACATCGTAGTAGTCGGGGAAGCGGCTGAGCAGGTCGATCTCCGACTTGATCAGGAAGTAATGGCTGCGCTCGACCCGGCTCAGGTATTCGAGCATTTTCCGGCTTCCGGCGTCCTCGACAACCCCCTGGGCATCTTTGTAATACGTTTCGGCCATTTTCTCCGCTTCCAGGGCCGCCTGGAAAAGTCCGAGGATGGAGCTCTTCTCATCGAGGGCGGCTTTGGGCCGGGGCCGGACCGTTTCCTCAGGAACCTTGAGCGGAACATCGGGAAAGCGCTGGGCGTGAAGCCTCTCCAGGATCTTGCGGTGTTTTTTCTCCTCCAGGACGAGGAACTTCAACTTCTGCTGGAGGAGGACGTTCTTGACCCGGGCCAGCAGCCTGGCATAAAAATCCGCCGCCTCGATCTCCGACCGGACGGCGACCGCCAGGACCTCATACGGCTTCAGCGACGTATTCAAGGCCATTGTGTTCTCCTTTCTATCGCTCGGGAACCGTCCTCAGTACTTGAGGAACTTCTCTTTGGGAGCGCCGCAGACCGGGCATTTATCCGGGGCATCACCCTCGACCGTGAACCCGCAGACGCTGCAGACATGGATGGGAAAATAGGGCAGGTCCTGTCCCTTATCGACGGCCTCTTTGGCCCGCTTGTAAAGACCGGCGTGAACTTTCTCGGCCTCGAAGGCGGCATTGAACCAGAACAACGCGTTCTTTTCCCCTTCGCTTTCGGCCACGGCCTTGAATTCGGGGTACATGTCCTTGACTTCGTAGTCCTCGCCCTCCACAGCCGCCTGCAGGTTTTGGGCGGTCTTCTGGATTCCGGACAAGGCCTTGAGGTCATTGGTGGCATGCACCTGTTCGGCATAGCTGTTGGCCCGGAACAGGCGGGCTACGTTGGCAAGTTTCTCATTTTCGGCCGCATCGGCGAAGGCCTTGTACTTCATGTGGGCTTGGCTCTCGCCGGCGAAAGCCGCCTTCAGGTTGTCTTCGGTCTTCTTATTCATAGAAACCTCCTATATTGAAACCATTTTCTCGATAGCCCCCCTCGCTCTCCGGCTGATAGCCACGGGGACTTCAATCCGGTATGTCATCTTTTCCAAGGCCCGCAGGACCTTGATCAGGGTGATCTTTTTCATGTTCGAGCAGAGAGCCAGCTCTTTGACTGGGAAAAACGCCGTCCGGGTGTTTTCTTTCCGCAGTCGATGAAGGATCCCCACCTCGGTGCCGACGAGGACTTCTCCGGCCGCGGTCTCCCGAGCCGCTGTCACCATGAAACCCGTGGAAATCACCCGGTCGGCCAAATCGATCACCTCGGGCCGGCACTCGGGATGGACCCAGACCTCGGCCTCCGGATGAACCCTCTTCCCGGCCAGAACGTCCCGCGCCAGAATCTGATTATGGACATAGCAATAGGCGTCCCAGGCAATGATCTTCTTCCCAGTCTGCCGGGCGACAAATGCGGCCAAGTTCTTGTCGGGAACGAAAAGAATCTCTTCCTCAGGGAGGGAAAGGGCCACCTTGACGGCGTTCGACGAGGTGCAGCAGATGTCGGATTCCGCCTTGACCTCGGCGGTTGTGTTGACATAACAGACGACCGGCAGCCCCGGGTATTGGGCTTTCCAGTTCCGCAGTTCCCGGGCGGTGATCATATCGGCCATCGGGCAGCCGGCCCGAGGATCGGGAAGAAGGACGGTTTTGCGGGGAGAGAGGATGGCCGCCGTCTCGGCCATGAAATGGACACCGCAGAAGACGATCACCTCGGCGTCGCACCGGGCGGCTTCCTGGCTCAACCCCAGGGAGTCGCCGGTGAAATCGGCGATGTCCTGGACTTCGCCGACCTGGTAGTTGTGGGCCAGGATGACCGCTCGGCGCTCTTTGCGGAGCTTCTGGATCCGCTCGATGACTTCGTTCTTGGTCACGCTGTTTCTTCGTTCTTCTTAGAAGAAGGCTTGCCGGTCGGCGCCGTTCAGCTCAAGGGAAAGCTCAATTGGTTTCGAGATCGGCCCCGCAATGGGCGCATTTCTCCCCGCCCTTTTTCGTAGCGTGGCCGCAGTGCGGGCATTCCTCCAGTTCGACGTGGCAGCTCGAACAGATCGCCTCCAATCCCTCGATGGGACCATCGCAATAGGGGCAGTGCCTCCGCTTGGACTCTGGCGCCGTCTCTTTTTCCGGGCTCGACGTGTCGTCGCCCTTTATTTTTTTCCGATAGTCCTCGATCGCGGCGTGAAGGGCATCGGCTCCCAGGTTCGAGCAGTGCAGCTTGTTCTTGGGCAGGCCGCCGAGTTCCTTGGCCACGATCTCGTTGGTGATCTTCATGGCTTCTTCCAAGGTCTTGCCGATGGCCATCTCGCTGACGATGCTGGAAACGGCGATGGCCGCGCCGCAGCCGAACGTCTGGAACTTGACGTCTTCCAGCTTGTTATCCTTGACCTTGATGCTGAAGGTCATCATATCGCCGCACACCGGATTGCCGACCTTGCCGATGCCGTCGGCATCCTTGATCAACCCGACGTTGCGGGGATTCTGGAAATGGTCCATGACTTTATCGGTATAGATCATGTTTTCTCCTCCTCCAAGAATTGGGTGTAGAGGGGCGACATTCTCCTCAGCCGGTCGATGATGGGCGGAAAGACATCCAGGAGATAATCGATCTCCTCGGCCGTGGTCCTGTCGATCAGGCTGAAGACCAGCGATCCCTGGGCCAGAGCATGATCGATTCCCATGGCGAGGAGAACATGCGAGGCCTTGAGCGCCCGTGAGGTGCAGGCCGAGCCGCTCGAAGCGGCGATCCCTTTCATGTCCAGGTTCAGGAGCATGGCCTCTCCCTCGATGAACTCGACACAGAAGCTGGCGTGATGAGGCAGCCTTTTTTCCCGGTGTCCGGTCAGATAGACGCGGTCCACCTTTTGAGGGAACCGCTCGATCAGGCGGTCGCGAAGCGATCTCATCCTGTCGGCGCGCTCGGACAGGTTCGCCAGGGCGAGTTCGGCCGCCTTGCCCAGCCCGATGATTCCGGCGACATTCTCCGTTCCGCTGCGGCGGCCGCCTTCCTGGATGCCGCCGTCGATGAGAGGCAGGATCCGGGTTCCATTCTTGAGAAAAAGAGCGCCGCTTCCCTTGGGCCCATAGAACTGGTCGGAGGCCAGGCTCAGGGCGTCGATACCCAGTTCCTTGACATCCAGCGGGATGTTTCCGGCGGCAGCGACGGCATCGGTGTGGAGCGGGACACCCGCCGAACGACAGACCCGGGCGATCTCGGCCAGGGGCTCGATCGTCCCCACCTCGCTCGAGGCCAGGATGACGGACACGAGGACCGTCTCCTTCTTCAGACCCCGCTTGACGTCCTCCGGGTTGACC
>JBAUIH010000094.1:0-37142 GCA_049682755.1 Candidatus Aminicenantales bacterium
GTCCGGGCCATCGCTCCTGATGTCGGTCCCCTCCGGGACGTCCCGGCGCCCGACGTCATGACGAGCCCCCAGCACATGCTCTGGATGCTCGATGAATTTGAAGCCGTCACCGGCGCCAAGTACCCCGGGTTTATCACCGGCAAGCCCGTGGGCATGGGCGGCTCTCTGGGAAGGACCGAAGCGACGGGATATGGACTCGTCTTCACGCTCCGAGAGGCCCTGAGAGAGATGGGAATCCGGATCGATAATACCCTAGCGGCCGTGCAGGGGTTCGGAAATGTCGCCCAGTATGCGATCCAGCTCATCACCCGGCTCGGCGGAAAGGTGATCTGTGTTTCTTGCTGGGACCAGGGCGACCGGACTTCCTACACATACCATAAAAAAACCGGCATCAGCCTGGATGAGCTTCTCACGATCACAGACCGGTTCGGCGGTATCGACAAGGTCAAGGCCGAAGCCCTCGAATACGAACGGCTTCCGGGCGACGCCTGGATAGAACAGGATGTCGACATCCTCATCCCGGCCGCCCTTGAGAACCAGGTCAATGCGGAGACGGTCAAAAAAATCAAGCCTCGGGTCAAGATCATCGCGGAAGGCGCCAACGGCCCGACGACACCGGACGCGGACGCCGTCATCAAAGAGCGCGGCATTTTCGTGATCCCCGACTTCCTGGCGAACGCGGGCGGAGTCACCTGCAGTTACTTCGAGCAGGTCCAAGGCAACCAGAACTATTTCTGGCCGAAGGAAGAAGTCCTCAACAAGCTCGACGAGAAAATGACGGCCGCCTTCCTGGCGGTGAGCGAACTGGCCAGAACCAAGAAGCTGTTCATGCGTGACGCCGCCTATGTTATCGCTGTCAGCCGGGTGGCGAACGCCTGCAAAGACCGCGGCTGGGTCTAGGAGAGACCAAGGCGGAATAGCCGCCCGGGATATCGCCTCGCCGTTCTTCCGGCGAGACGGCCACGGAAGCGGCAGAAAGATGGTCCACTGTCATGAATGACCGGGAATCCTCCGGGTCGGCGACGGCGCTTTTCTCGACCCTCCACGAGCGCGCCAAGGAACTGAGCTGTCTCTATACTGTTGAAGAAATCCTGAGCAATTTCAACCTCTCCCTGGAAGAGGTCTTTCGCCGGGTTATCAAAGTCATACCGCCGGGATGGCAATTCCCGGAAAATTGCCAGGTCCGAATCTTCTATGGCTCCGACGTCTATTCCTCCCCCGACTTCGAAGAGACACCGCACCTCCAAAGCGCTGATATCCGCGTCCATGACACGGTCCTGGGCCGGATATTTGTGTCCTACAGAAATCCGGCACCCGAGGCCGACAGCGGCCCCTTTCTCAAGGGGGAGGTCAAGCTGATCCAGACGATCGGCGAGCGTTTGGGGCATTTTATCCTTCATCAGCGGCTTCGCCAGATGTATGAGGAGATGAGCGAGGAGCGCCACTCCACGGCCGAGGTCAAAGAAAGCTGGCGGATCGCTCTCGACCTCCTCCGCAACACCGATCAGGCTCTTTTCCTCCGCATCTCCCGTCAAATGATGAACTATCTGGGTTGGCGCGGGGTCACCGAAGCGAGGGCCTTGATTCAGCAACATGGGGAAGGCCGGGAGGGTGAAGGGCTGTTCGGCGAGACCAATTGGCCCCAGGAAAAAGAATCCCTGGAACGGTCCTTCCGGCTGAGCGAGGAGACTTTCAAAATCGCCTCAGCCAACCTGACCGACGAAGAGATCCTCGGCCGGATCCAGAAGTGGATCAACGAGGACCGGTCCGGCGCGGCCGTGAAAACACTGGAAGATGTCTATGCCTCCCTCAGCGACGTCCTCAACTCCATGCGCCGTTATAAACATGCCATGCCCGCAGGGGTGCAGCTCCCGAGGTCCAGGGCCGACAGCGTCCGGGTGTCCCTGATCCGCCGCTTCTTCACCGAGCAGCTTGAATACATCAATATCGCCAAAAAATACCTGGATCTTGAGGACTTCTTCGACCTGATCGAGCGGATTGTTTTTTCGCCCGACAGCCATGGAAAATTGGGAGGCAAAAGCGCCGGGCTTTTTATCGCCAGTCGGGTTCTCAAGCAGGCGGCCCGGCGGGTCAGGGCCATCGGAACCGTCAAGAAACCCAAGACCTGGTATGTCACGTCAGACGGCATCATGGCCTTTATCCAATACAACAACCTCGATGAGGTCACCGAGCAGAAATACAAAGATCTCGCTGAGATCCGTCAGGAGTATCCCCATCTTGTCCAGGTCTTCAAGAATTGCACCTTCCCTCCGGAAATCGTCAAAGGATTGTCCGTGGCCCTGGATGATTTCGGAGGAGTTCCCCTCATCGTCAGGAGTTCGAGCCTTCTCGAAGACCGCCTCGGGACGGCCTTCGCCGGAAAATACAAGAGTCTGTTCCTGGCGAATCAGGGCGACAAGCAGAAGCGCCTGGAGGCTCTTCTTGAGGCTATCGCCGAGGTCTATGCCTCCATTTTCAGCCCCGATCCTATCCAATACCGGGCCGAGCGGGGCCTGCTCGACTTCAACGAAGAGATGGGAATCATGATCCAGGCGGTCGTCGGCAAGAAGGCGGGCAAGTATTTCTTCCCGGCATTTGCCGGAGTCGCTTTCTCCCGGAACGAATTTCGCTGGTCACCCCGGATCAGGCGGGAGGACGGTTTGGCGCGCCTGGTACCCGGCCTGGGCACCAGGGCAGTCGACCGGCTGAGCGACGACTACCCAACCCTGGTGGCGCCGGGCCAGCCGAACCTCCGGGTCAATGTCTCTCTGGATGAAATGATCCGTTATTCTCCCAGGAAGATAGATGTTATTGACCTCGAGAAGAACTGCTTTGCGACGAAGGACATCAAGGACATCCTGGTCGAGATAGGATCGGAATACCCCGCCCTGGGCAAGGTCATTTCCGTCTATCGCGACGGAATTCTCCAGCCGCCCATGGGACTCGTCACCGACTTCGGGAAAAACGAGGTCGTCGTGACCTTTGACGGCTTGATCTCCAGGACCCCATTCATGAACCAGATCGGGGCCATCCTCAAAACTCTGGAGTCGGCGCTGGGCGTTCCCGTCGATGTTGAATTCGCCAGCGATGGGACCGATTTTTTCCTGCTCCAATGCCGTCCCCAAAGCCACTCAGCCGAGGAATCAGCCATGGAGATCCCTCCCGATGTGCCCGAGAAATCCATCCTCTTCACGGCCAAAAAATATATCCCCAACGGCCGGGTCACAGACATCACCCATATCGTTTACGTCGAGCCGGACCGGTACGGAGAAATCGCCGATCTATCGGGCTTGATCGCAGTTGGAGAGGCCGTTGGGAAACTGAACCAGCTTCTGCCCCGGCGCAAATTCATTCTCATGGGGCCGGGGCGATGGGGCAGCCGCGGCGATATCAAGCTCGGGGTGCGCGTCACGTATTCGGATATCAACAACGCCGCTATGATCATCGAGGTCGCCCGCAAGAAGGGCAACTATGTTCCCGATGTGTCCTTCGGGACCCATTTTTTCCAGGATCTCGTGGAGTCGGGGATCCGTTATCTGCCGCTCTATCCGGATGACCCCGGCGTGAAATTCAATGACCAGTTCCTGCGTTCGGCCCCCAACCGGCTTCCCCAGCTGCTTCCGGTATACAAGGAGCTGGCGCAGACGATTCGCGTCATCGATGTCCCTCTCTCATCGGGAGGGAAGGTCATTCAGGTTCTTATGAACGGCGACCGCGGGCTGGCCGTCGCCCTGTTTTCCGAACCCGGGGCCACATCGAGGATCATGGCGGAACCGAGGTTGGCCTGTCCGCCGGGGATGGACGAAGATTCCTGCTGGCGCCTGCGTCTGGCCGAGGAGGTCGCGCTTCACTGCGAGGCGAAACGTTGGGGGGTCAAGGCCATGTTTGTTTTCGGAAGCGCGGTCAGCGGCACCGCCGGGCCGGACAGCCAAATCCACCTGCTCGTGCACTTCCAAGGCCGCCCCCGGCAGCGCCAGGAACTTGAAACCTGGCTCCGCGGCTGGAGTCTGGCCCTGGCGGAAATGAACCATCTGAAGACGGGCCTCCGCACCGAGAACCTGCTGGATGTCCGTTTCGCCGGCGGCGATCAGATTCTCGACAGGAGCGCTGCGGCCGCGATCGTCGATCGGCCGCTGGAAGCCGTCAAGGAACTCACCCTTGGCGGCCGGGCAGCGGACTGAAACGCTCTATTGTCCAAAATGTTCATCACACGGAAAGAGATGCTAACGTCCCTCAGGCGCCTGCGTCATAGAAGTGGGGTAAATCACGGCGCGGCTTGACAAACCCGATTTTATTCTGTTATAAAACGACGCTTATTCATAATGGGAATGAGTTTTTTATCGTAGGTTCAGGTAAGGAGTCTTAGATCATAATTTCAAGACCGCATCTCTTTTTTCCTTCAATCAAGATCTCCTCTTCGTTGTTTCCAGGCCTGCCTCTTTCCTCCCGAGCGGATGTCTCTTTACCGTTGGGAGAGTGGGTGGGTGAGGAAATCTTCCGCCTCGCTCATCCCATCAACCGGAGAAATAACAGTGGCCTTTAAAGAAGAAAAAATCCAGTCATTTATCGATAAGCACCAAGGGAAAAAGAAAAACCTGATCGCCATTCTTCAAGAGATCCAGTCCGAGTATCGTTATCTCCCTGAGGAATGCCTGAGATTCGTCGCCAAAACGCTGGATATCCCTCTCCCGGATGTGGTCGCGGTGGCCACGTTCTACCGCGCCTTCAGCCTGACTCCCCGAGGAAAGCATGTCTGCACGGTCTGCCAGGGGACGGCCTGCCACGTCCGGGGAGGCCCCAGGATCCTCGATGAATTTGAAAGACGGCTGAAGGTCAAAGCGGGCCAGACGACCAAGGACGGGCGATTCACGCTGGAGACCGTGGCCTGCCTCGGCTGCTGCGCCATCGGGCCCGTTGTCGTCGTGGACCGCACCTATCACGCCCATACAACGGTCCGGAATGTCGGCGCGATTTTGAGAAAGTATCAGAGATGAGATGACCATGAACTCAATGGGAAAGCTCCAGACGGTCAGGGAACTCAAGGCCCTCATCCGGGAACAGATCAGACTCCGCCGGTCGGATAAGCGGCCTGTGCTGACCGTCTCGTCGGGGACCTGCGGCCAGGCCAGGGGGTCGGCCAAGGTCATCAAGGCCCTCCACCGGGCTCTTCGGGAACGCAAGCTGGAGGACACGGTTAAGGTCAAGGTCACCGGGTGTCATGGTTTCTGCGAGGCCGAACCCAACATCATCATCTTTCCCCAAAATATCTTCTACCAGAAAGTCGATCCCAAGAACGGGACCGACATCATCACCGAGACCATCCTCAAGGAAAAAATCATTCCCGGTCTTCTCTACAGAGATCCGCAGACCGCAGAAACCGCCATTGAGGAAAGCGACATCGGCTTCTACCGGAAACAGAAACGTATCGTCCTGGGCGATAACGCTCTGATCGACCCCACGTCTATCAACGATTACTTGGCCATCGGCGGGTACGGTTCTTTTCTTAAGGCGCTGACGGATCTGAAGCCCGAAGACGTCATCGAGATACTGAAAAAATCCGGCCTTCGCGGACGCGGGGGGGCCGGGTTCCCGACCGGTCTGAAGTGGGAATCGGCCCGCCGGTCGAAAGGCGACTTGAAATACGTCATCTGCAACGCCGACGAGGGCGACCCCGGGGCCTACATGGACCGCAGTCTCCTGGAAGGGAATCCCCACCGCGTTCTCGAGGGCATGCTGCTCGGTGCCTACGCGATGGGCGCCCGGGAGGGCTACATCTATGTCCGGGACGAGTACCCGCTGGCCGTCAAGCACGTCACTCTGGCAATTGAGGAACTTCGCCGCCTCGGCCTCGTCGGTTCCGACATTCTCGGGACCGGATTCGATTTCGACATCCGCATCGCCAAGGGCGCCGGCGCTTTTGTCTGCGGCGAGGAGACAGCCCTGATCGCTTCGATCGAAGGCCGGGTCGGAGAACCCCGGCAACGCCCGCCCTTTCCGACGGTCCGCGGTCTTTTTAGCAAGCCGACCTGCATCAACAATGTTGAGACCTG
Organism: Candidatus Aminicenantales bacterium; assembly: GCA_049682755.1. Classification (GTDB taxonomy): domain Bacteria; phylum Acidobacteriota; class Aminicenantia; order Aminicenantales; family UBA8522; genus UBA8522. The sequence goes on from JBAUIH010000094.1 coordinate 6,051, forward strand.
GGGGAATGTTCCCCTGATCATCGATAAGGGAGCCGACTGGTTCGCCGGCATCGGAACGGACGGAAGCAAGGGAACCAAGATTTTCTCCCTCGTCGGCAAGATCAACAACACCGGACTCGTCGAGGTCCCCATGGGCATCACTCTCCGGGAGATCATTTTCGACATCGGAGGCGGCATCCCCGGAGACAAGGCGTTCAAAGCCGTCCAGACCGGCGGACCCTCGGGCGGTTGCCTGCCCAGGGAAATGCTCGACCTGCCGATTGATTACCAGAGCCTGGCTCAGGCCGGGTCGATCATGGGCTCGGGCGGCATGATTGTCATGGACGAGAAAACCTGTCTGGTGGATATCGCCAAGTACTATCTCAATTTCCTCCGCGACGAGTCCTGCGGGAAATGCATTTCCTGCCGGGAAGGCACTCAGCGGATGTGGGAGATCGTCAAAAAGATCTCCGACGGAAAAGCGATCTTGGAGGACATCTCCGTTCTCGAAGAGCTAGCGCGCGCAGTCAAGGACGCCTCGCTCTGCGGGCTGGGCCAGACGGCCGCCAACCCGGTGCTTTCGACCCTGAGATACTTCCGGTCCGAGTATGAAAAACATGTGGTCGAAAAGAGATGCCCGGCCATGGTCTGCAAGGAGATTGTCTCCTCGCCGTGCCAATATATCTGCCCGATCGGCCAGGAGGCCTCCACCTATATCGCTCTGATCGCCCAGAAGAAATTCGAAGAGGCCTACCACGTCATCCGCAAGGACAACCCGCTCCCTTCGGTCTGCGGACGGGTCTGCAGCCGGGCCTGCGAGACTGTCTGCCGGGCCGGGGAGATCGGCGAGCCGATCGCCATTCGGGGGCTGAAGAGGTTCGTGATGGACTGGGCCAAGGCGAAAGGACTGGACTTGCCGGTCAAATTCCCTGTGACCAAGGCTGACAAAGTGGCCATCATCGGCGCGGGTCCGGCCGGGCTGACGGCTGGTTATTATTTGGTGCGAAAGGGATATGCGGTCAGGATCTTTGAAGCGCTTCCTGTCCCGGGCGGTATGCTTGCGGTCACTATACCTGAGCACAGGCTGCCCAAAGACATTCTGAGTGAAGATATCGATTATCTCATCAAATCCGGAGTGTCCATAAAAACCCACATGGCCCTCGGGAAAGATTTTACCCTGGACGACCTCCACAACCAGGGATATAAAGCCGTCTTCATTGCCACCGGAGCCCATAAACCGATCGAAATCGGAGTCCCGGGGGAGGAAGCCGAAGGAGTCCTTCAGGCCCTTGAATACCTGAAAGATGTGCATCTCAAACGGCCGGTCGAATTGGGCGCCCGGATCGTTGTGATCGGCGGCGGAAATTCGGCTGTCGATGCCGCCCGGGTGGCTCTCCGGAACAAAAACGTCAAGAAAGTCACCATCCTCTATCGCCGCACCGGGAAAGAGATGCCGGCCTATCCGGAAGAAGTCGAGGCCGCCTTGGAGGAAGGCGTGAAGATCGAATTCCTGACGGCGCCGACCTGGGTCCGGACGGAAAACGGAAACGTCACGGGCGTCCAATGCCGGAGGATGAAACTCGGCGAAAAGGACGAGAGCGGACGCCCCAAGCCTGTGCCGATCGAAGGCTCTGAATTTTCCGTTGATGCCGACACCCTGATTCTGGCCCTCAGCGAAAGGGCCTATACTCCTTATCTCAAGGACAGCGACGGTCTGAGCCTGTCGCCCAAGTGGGGAACGATCATCGTCGACCCGGCGACCATGGCTACGACCAGGCCGGGAGTCTTCGCCGGAGGCGACGTGGTCACGGGGCCGAGCAGTGTTATAGACGCCATCGCTGCGGGAAAAGCCGCCGCCGAGGCCATCGATCATTACCTCGAAGGCCGTCCCCTGGTCCGGGCCCGTCAGCTCACCCGGCCCTCGCTTTATGTGCAACCGGTTGAGCTCAAAGAGGACGAGCTCCAGCAGGCGAAGCGAACCAGGATGCCCCATCTCCCGCCGAGCAAGAGAAAGACGATACACGAAGAAATCGAGCTCGGCTTCACCAAAGAGATGGCGGTCCGGGAGGCCCGGCGCTGTCTCCGCTGCGAGCTGGAGACCGAGGATGGGAAAAGAGCCATAGGAAGGGAAACATGATTCAACTGATACTCAACGGCCTTGAAGTCCAAGCGGAAGAGGGTTGGACGATTTTGGAGACCGCAAAATTCTACGGCCTTGAGATCCCGACCCTCTGTTATAACGAAGGACTCAGCCCCTACGGAGGGTGCCGTCTTTGTCTAGTGGAAATCGGGCAAGAGCCAAGAACCAAGCTGGTTTCTTCTTGCACCTATCCGGCAGAGGAGGGTCTCATAGTCAGGACCGATACCCGAAGAGTCATCGAAGCCCGCCGGATGATGATCGAGCTGATGCTTTCGGTCGCTCCCAATTCCAAGACAATCCAGGACCTGGCCTCTCAATTCGGAGTCAAACGCCTGCGCTTCGACGTCCGCAACGAGGAGTGCATCCTCTGCGGCCTCTGCGTGCGGATGTGCAACGAGCAGATGGACGCCAGAGCCATCGGCTTCCAGAACCGCGGCTTCAAGCGGAAGATATCGACTCCCTTTGACCGGCGTTCCGAAGTGTGCCGGCTCTGCGGCGCCTGCATGTACATCTGCCCGGCCTGCCAGCTGCGGTGCCAGGGGCCGGAGGCGGAGACGGCGGTCTGCAACGCTTGCCTGACCATGGATCCGACCTGCCTCGACGTCTATGACGAGCTCCAGTGCTGGATGTATGACGCCGGACGGTGCGGGACCTGCGTCCGGGAGGTCCCCGGCGCCGAAGAAAAAGCCAAGAAACTCTGATCCAATGAAAACGATCGCCTTTTGCTAATACCGAGAAAACGAGGAGGTATTCATCATGGCCTATACAAGACTCAACAGGAGCGCGGCCACACTCACCAAGAACAGGACGGAAGGGTCCATCAGCCCGTTCAGCGGCATGTGTGTCACCTGCGTCGATGGTTGCATCGGGATGTGCGAAATCGGCAAATCGGCCTACCGGGGGGCCGAGGTCCTTTACCCTCAGCCCTTCGGCATCATCACGGCCGCATCGGAAAAAGAATATCCGGTCGACCTCTCCCACTTCAGCATCATGGGAACAGCGGTTGGGGCATACGGCGTTGAAGCGGACAGCGATAAGGCGACCTTTGAGAAGGTCACCATCGAAACCCGGGTCGGCCGGGATAAGGGGATCAAGCTGCGGGTGCCCTTCGTCCTCGGGGGCATGGGATCCACGAACGTGGCCAAGCAGAATTGGGAAGGATTGGCCGGGGGCGCGGCTCTTTCCGGAACGATCTTAACGGTCGGCGAGAATGTGTGTGCCATGGATGAAGAATCGGTCATCCAGAACGGCAAAATTGTCCGTTCTCCGGATATGGAGACCAGGGTCGGGCTTTACAGAAAATGGCAGGAGGACGGCTACGGGACTGTCGTCGTCCAGGCCAATGTCGAAGACACTCGCCTGGGTGTCCAGGAATACACCATTAACAAATTGGGCGTCGAGGCGGTCGAGCTGAAATGGGGACAGGGCGCCAAGGACATCGGCGGAGAGGTCAAGATCAAATCTCTTTCCAAAGCCCAGGAACTGAAAAGAAGAGGGTACATCGTCCTCCCCGACCCTGAAGATCCGAACGTCATCCAGGCTTTCGAGAAGGGCAGCTTCAAGGAGTTCGAACGTCATTCCCGGCTGGGTATGGTGGAGGAAGAGAGCTTCATGAAGAGAGTCGAAGAACTCCGGCGGGCCGGGGCCAAGTATGTTTTTCTGAAGACGGGAGCCTATCGGCCCGCTGATCTGGCCCGAGCCGTCAAGTACGCCTCCAAAGCCAAGATCGACCTCCTCACCGTCGATGGCGCCGGCGGAGGCACGGGGATGAGCCCCTGGCGGATGATGAACGAATGGGGGATCCCCAGCGTGGAGATCTGGTCGCTGACCCGGAATTTCGCCGATCTCCTGGCCAAACAGGGAGAATACGTTCCCGATATCGTGTTTGCCGGAGGCATCACCTTTGAGGACCAAATTTTTAAGGCGCTCGCCCTCGGTGCTCCCTATGTCAAGGCCGTCGGAATGGCCAGGGGTCCCATGGCAGCGACAATGGTGGGGAAAACGATCGGCAAGCGAATCATTGAGGGCCAGGTCCCCGTCTATATCGAACGGTTCGGGAGCACGACAGAAGAAATATTCGTCACGGCGCCCGAGCTGAAGCAGCAATTCAAGGAAAAATTCAATGAGATACCAACGGGGGCGATTGGTCTCTATACCTATTTCAAGCGGCTGAGCCAGGGAGTCCGGCAGCTCATGGCCGGCAACCGGAAATTCTCTCTGGGCTATATCGGGCGGGACGACATTGCCGCCCTGACCAAGGAAGCCGCGGATATCAGCGGAATCTCCTTCATCACCGACGTGGACAAAGACGAGGTTCAGAAGATTCTCAAGGGCAAATAAGACTAATGATGAGTCGGCTGCCCAGGCTGCGTCTTAAAGTCTGGTCAGCTTAAACTTCCAGGTCGATTTTATCCAGGAGAAGCTCCAGGCCCTCCAGGATCTCGAGATCGGCCGCGCCGCAGGAAGGACAGCTGAAGACGAAATCGTCTTTTTCGGCCACCGCCCCGCACTTGCGGCATTTGACCCGAAGCGGTACCGAGGTCATCTCCAGAACCGCTCCGGCGGCGATCGTATCCCGCTTGTAGCTGTCAAAAGCGGTCCGGAGGAACTCCGGCACGACTCCGGCCAGTTTTCCCACCTTCAGCCTCACCCCCACGATCTTGGTCGCTTGGTTCTCCCGGGCTTTTTCTTCCATGATCTCGAACAGGCTGGAGATGATGGAAAGCTCATGCATGGCGCTGGATCATATTGACCCGGCTTTCGATGAAGTAGCGGGCCAGTTCGGCGATCCCGCGATGCCTGATCGCGGAGGTGACGAAGATGCGGAGGCGGGGATTGATGTCCAGGGCCTCGCCACCCGCTTTCTCCAGGTCGAACGGCAGAACGGGGATGAGGTCCGACTTGGTGATGATCAGGCAGTCGGCGCTGGCGAAAGCCTTGGGGTATTTCTTGGGCTTATCGTCTCCTTCGGGGGTGGAGAGAAGGACGCAGCGGAGGGTTTCCCCCAGGTCATAACCGGCCGGGCAGACCAGGTTGCCGACGTTTTCAATAAACAGGAATTTTGTCTCGGCCGGGACCTCGGGAAGGAGGCGGCCGATCAACTTGGCTTCCAAATGACAGGCCCCTCCCGTCGTGATCTGCCACGCGGGGACACCTTTTCGCCGGATCCTCTCGGCGTCCCTCTCGGTTTCGATGTCGCCTTCGATCACGGCCAGTGGATGCGTTGGCTTGAGCGCTTCGACGATCCTCTCGAGGAGGGTCGTCTTTCCCGATCCCGGCGAACTGAGCAAGTTCACCACCAGGACTCCGGCCTTTTCCATCCTCTCCCGGATTTCGGCGGCGACCTTTTTGTTCGAGCCCAGGATGTCCTGCTGAACGAGGAGTTCTTTTTTTTCCATCTCTCGCGCGCCGGTCAATAGAAGCTCTCCATAAGCATAACCATTGTACTCCAAGGCGGGTTCGTTTTCAGCAGGCAGGGCGCTTTTTCGGGGAGCAGAGCCCTTTCCCGACGATCAGAAAGCGCCGAGCTGGCACCTCTTGATTTTGATGTTCCAGCGGTTGGCGAGGAAGCCGACCTGAGCCTTCCCGACGCGAAAGCGATCGGCGACGGTCCACGCAGCCGCACAGGAAAGGCTGCCGTCCGGATCGAGCGCGGAACGAACGGCCGGCTCGAGATCGATGGGAATATCGACGTCCTTCCAGCCCGGCCTTTCCCAAGCCTTGGCATGTCCCGGAAATCCGAAAAGCCCCAGTTGGCAATGGCTGAGGTGAATGCCGAGAGAATCGGCCGCCTTCCCCACAGAGAGCGGAGCGACACCCCTTTCCCGGGCGATGTCGAACGCCGCGGCACAGTCGAGCTTCCCTTGCTTCAAACGAGCCCGGATCGCCTCAGCGAGAGCGGGTTCGATTTCACGGCTCTCGGATATTCTTTTGTCTTTAAGCGCCATGGACGCTCCTTTTTAAGTCCCAGGCGACTTCTTATACCAGTGGAAGGGATTTCTGTCAACAGAGCGGGCTGTGTTATAATGGGAAACCGGGAAGGCCGCCCGAGGCGGCTTTCCCGGTTCTCCGAACGGCCCGGCCTAAAGATGGGGCCTCGCGCCTTCCACGGCCAGCCGTCGCAGCGCCGGTCACGGACCGGTCACGGTCGGGGCGGAAACGCCTCGGCCCCCCGTGTTTGGAAAGGAGACACCGTTATGCCTTTCAGGCGGACCCCGCTCATTCCGATCATCGCCGCGGTTTGGGTGACGGCGGCACCTTGTTTCGTTTCGATCCCTTCGGACGCATGCTCCGGTCCGGCCTTGATCGAGATCAAGGATGCGGCCGGGAGAATTGTTAAGTTGGACAAGCTCCCCGAGCGCCTGGCCGTCATCGGCCGCGGCCCCCAGTACCTTCTTCACCTCCTCTATATGTTTCCCGAGGGACCGGGCCGCCTGGTCGGCATGGAGCAGCGAGGTAGAACTGCCAGTGATTTTCTCTCGGCCGTGGCTCCCGGCATCGACGGCAAGTTCACCCTTCTCCCCAATCCGGGACCCGAGTCCATTGCCGGGCTCCATCCGGACCTCGTGCTGATGAAAGGCTCCCAGCCCGGCCCGCTGGATGAAGCCCTGACCAAAGTCGGCATCCCGACCGTCTATCTGAGTCTGGAAACACCCGAAGAGTACAACAGGGACGTCGCCAACCTGGGTGCGATTCTGGGAAACTCGAAACGGGCCGAGGAAATCATCTCTTTTTATAATAGCCGGGTTCACCTGGTCGAGAAAGCCATGGACGGGCTCCGCAGCGAAGAAAAACCCTCCGTCCTTGTCGTTATGGGGAATATCCGGAGCGGCAAGTACGCCGTGCGCGTCCCGGCGCTGGCCTGGATGCAGACTTACCAGGTCAAGGCGGCGGGCGGCCGGCCCGTCTGGCTCGAGGCCGCCGAACAGGCCGGAGGTTGGGCTGTCGTCAACCTCGAGCAGATCGCCGCCTGGGATCCCGACCGGCTGGTCATCATCGTCTGGCATGCGACGAATTCCTCTGATTTCATGGATTGGCTGGGCGCGGATCCCCTGTGGAAAAGAATCGGAGCCGTGGCCGGCGGAAAGGTCAGCTACTTCCCCTCGGACTTCTATGGTTGGGATGCCCCCGATGTCCGCTGGATCCTGGGGCTGACCTGGATGGCGGCGACTCTCCACCCCGAAAGGCTCAAGGATTACAATCTCAAGGATGAGGTCTATCTCTTCTATGAACAGCTCTACGGCCTGAGCCGGGAGACGATCCGGACAACAATCCTTCCGCTGATCAAGCCGGATTTCCGCTGAGGCGATGAACGGAGAGATCGAGACGGAGAAGCGCCCCGGGCGTCGCCTGTGGTTGATCGCCGCGGCCGTCGTCGTCTGTCTTGTCCTTTCGGCTCTCATCGGCCGTTATCCCGGACCTTTTCTGACCCCGCTTTCTGCCCTGACCGACAATGAATTGGCCCGGAACCTGCTCGTCCAGCTCCGGCTTCCCCGCATCCTGATGGCCTTTCTGCTCGGCATGGTGCTTTCGGCCTCGGGCGCCGTTTTCCAGATGATCTTCCGAAACCCCCTGGTCGACTCGGGCTTTTTGGGCGTATCGCCGGGAGCGGCATTCGGAGCATCACTCGGGATTGTCTACTTTGGGGGGACGGCCTTGGGCGTCCAAGCCACGGCCGCCGCCTTCGCCTTCCTCGGACTGGCCGCGAGCTATGCAATCGCCCGGCGCATTCGTTGGGGGGATTGGGTTTTTCGCCTCATCCTTGCCGGGATTTCGATCGGCGCCCTCTACTCGGCGGGCAGCGGAGTCCTCAAGTACCTGGCCGATCCCCACAAGCAGCTCCCCGACATCACCTTCTGGCTGTTGGGCGGGTTGTGGTCTTCTACCTGGCCCGACCTCTGGCAGGTCCTTCCGGTCGCGGCGCTGGGACTCGCGATCATGCTCCTTATGCGCTGGCGCCTGAACCTTCTCGCCATGCGCGACGAGACCGCTTTTTCGTTGGGCCTTCGGCCGGGGCGCGAGCGGCTGGTCCTGCTCTCGGCCGCCGTTGCCGCGACCGCCGTCCTCGTCTGCAAGGCCGGACAGGTGACCTGGGTCGGCCTGATCGTCCCCCACATCGCCCGCCGCCTTGTCGGTTCAGACGCTCGGCGGATGGTCCCCGCTTCCATCTTTATCGGAGGAATCTTCGTCCTCGTCTGCGACGACCTGGCCCGGGTTGCCTTGTCCGGCGAAATCCCGCTCGGCATCTTGACCTCTCTCTTCGGGACCGTAGTTTTCATCGCTCTTCTTTCGACGCGGAGGCTGAGGCTCAAGTCATGAACAAAGACAGGATGATCTCGATCAGGGACCTGTCCTTCGCTTACTCGGAAACCGGGCCCGAAGTCCTGCGCGACATCTCGATCGACATCGGCGCCGGCAACATCTGCGCCCTGCTCGGCCCCAACGGTTCCGGGAAGACGACTCTGCTCAACCTCATCCTGGGCTGGCTCCGTCCTCTGTCCGGCCGGATCGAGATCGACGGCCGGGATGGCGCCGGCTTTTCGCGCCGGGAGATGAGCCGGGTTATCGGCTTCGTCCCCCAGGAAGAGCCCGCCGGGTTCGAGCTCAGCGTGCTGGAGTATGTCCTGCTCGGCCGCGCCCCCTATCTCGGTTTTCTGGAGACGCCGGGGGAGGAGGACAGGCGCGCGGCCGAGAAAGCGCTCGAGGCAGCCGGCATCCGGAAGCTCAGGGGGCGGGCGCTGCTCACGCTCAGCGCCGGGGAGAAGCAGCTCGCGGCCATCGCCAGGGTGCTGGCCCAGGATCCCATGATTTTTCTGCTTGACGAGCCCATGTCCCATCTCGACCTAGCCAATACTCAGAGGATTTGCTGGACGATCGAATCGCTTCGGGACGAGGGAAAGACGATCGTCTTCACCACTCACGATCCGAACGTCGCTTCAGCCTCGGCCGACACCGTGGTGATGCTGCTCAAGGGGAGGGTTGTGGCCGCCGGATGCGTCCGGGAAACGCTGAACGCGGGCAGCATCAAGAGAACCTACGGCGTTGACGCCGAGATTATTGAGGGCGCCAATCGCCCGGTCATAATCACCCGCCTCCGGAAACGCAGTTGAGGCGGTTTCCGGCCGGTCTGCCCCGGGGTTTTGACTATTTTTGTTGTTCGGCCTTGGGCAGCCGGACCGTGAAGGTCGTTCCCTGGCCCGGCTCGCTCGTCACCTGGATGCTTCCGTTATGGAGATCGACGATCTTCTTGGCGATGGACAGGCCCAGCCCGGTCCCCTTGACTTTTTGGTCCTCCCTCCGGCTGACCCGGAAGAACTGATCGAAGAGAAAAGGCAGGTGCTCCTTGGCAATGCCGATCCCCGTGTCTTTCACTTTCGTGACCACATAGTCGCCCTCGCGGCTGATGGAAAGAGTCGCCCGGCCGCCCGCTTTGTTGAACTTGATGGCGTTGCTGATCAGGTTTCCGAATACCTGCTCGAGCGTCTGCTCGTCGCCCGAGACCAAGGCCGGCAGGTCCACCCGTCCAAGTTCCAGCCTGACGCTGAATTTATCGGCCAGCGGCTTCATGAGGTCTATTTGTTTTTCTAGGAGTTTCTCCAGAGCGACGGGCTTCATTTTGTCGACGATCTGTCCTTGGCTGATCCTGGCCAGGTCCAGCCAGTCGTTGATCAGATTGAGCAGGCTGTCCAGCCGCTCGCGGGCCCGGATGATCATCTCTTTTTGAGAGGTTTCGACCTCGCCCGCCATGCCGGCCAGGATGACTTCAAAATACTGCTGGATGGCGACGAGAGGGCTGCGGAGTTGATGCGAAACCATAGTGATGAAATTTTCCTCGAGCATCTTCTTTTCCCGCCGCAGGCTCTCGGCCTCGAGGGCGAGCTTGCGCCTCTCCAGGGCCCGCCGGGTGATGATGCGCAATTCCTCGGGGGTGAACGGCTTGGGTAGGAAATCGTAGGCCCCCTTTTTCATGGCCTCGACCGCGGATTCCACCGTCGCGTATCCGGTTATGACAATCGAAATGATCTGGGGATCGATGTCTTTGATCTTCTCCAGGACTTCGAACCCGCTGATGCCGGGCATTTTGAGGTCGACGAGGACGAGATCGGGCTTGAGCTCCCGGGCCTTGTCCAGCCCAATCTGGCCGGTTTCGGCCGTTTCCGTCCGAAATCCGTCTTTGGTCAGGATCATCGAGCAGGAGTCCCTCATGGCTTCCTCGTCATCGACGACCAGGATGGTGGGTTTGTTCTCGATCACGATAGTTCCTCCCGCCGCATTCTATCCTAAATTCCCTTCTGATTCAAAGCGCCTTACCTTTCCCGTTCTTAGGGAGAATCTTCAAGGGGACACGAGAATTCCTCCCCGAAGTTCGGAGAAAAAACCGCCGGATTAAAGGATCCTATTTCTTGAGCAGTCTCTTGATGCGGGCGAGCAGGTCGTCCGGCCTGACTGGCTTGTCGATGTAGTCATCAGGGCCGGCCATGCCTTCCTCATCGGCCTTGAACTGGAAGCGCGTTCCCGCGACCTCCTTCACAGCGGAAACAAAGATGACGGGTGTATTCTTGAACTCCGCGAAATCGCTGGAGGTCTTGATGGCATTGCAGAGGGAAAATCCGTCGAACAGGCTGTCCATCATGATATCGAGCAGGATGAGGTCAGGCTTTTCCGAAAAAATCTTTTCCTTGGCCTCCTGGGGATTGGCTGCCATGACCACATCATAAAGGGCCGATTTGAGGATGGGTGTCACTGCAGCTCGGAAGTCGGGGTCGTCGTCGATGACAAGAATTTTTGGGCTCTTATTCATTGTCTCCCTCCTTTAGGGCTTGAAGACGTTTTTTAGGGCCGAGTTCATTTTCACTTGTTTCCTCGTCGTTTGCGTCAAAGCCGTTCGAATTGTATCATGTTATATCCCTGGGGGCAAAGGCTTTTTATAGGGGTTTATCGACCCGGATATGACTCGGGCGCAGCCATGTCGCAGATCATCTTCTCCCCCGATAAAAAAGGGGAACGACTCCTTCAGGGAACCGTTCCCCAGACCGCCCCGGCGGGACGATTGATTGATGCAGGATATTAAGGCGGGATTAGTGATGCCGGATAAGGATCACTCCGTCTTCATTCCCGCCGGGCGATTGAATTTCCAATTTGTTAAAAAAATACCCGTTCAAAAGAGTGCAATTTCCGTGCCGTTTCGAGGGCCGTGAAGGCTCACGTCATGAATATTGAAGTTATTGATAATAAATATCTTATATATAGCCGTCTCCTCCCGCGGACAACGCGGTGATAGGGCTTGAATTTCGGCCGTGGCGATTTTCCCCGCACACAGAGGAAAATATCCCCATTCCCAGGAAGTCCGTCCTGCCGGACATTTTGCGATTCCGGCTGGAAAGACGCCTTCCCGGGGGGGCTTTAAAGCGCTATCTTGTGTTTCTTGATTTTCGCCCAGAGCGTTTTGCGGTCGATGCCCAGAACGGCCGCCGCCCGGCTCTTGTTTCCATAATGGGCACGCAAAACCGCCGCGATGTATTCTTTTTCCACTTCCTCCAAGCTCATGAATTTCCCGCTGCCGAGGCCTGGCAGCGGGGAGACGGCCGTGATCCCATGGTACATCAGGTCTTCCAAGTCGATCGTGCCGCCTTTGGACAGAACCACGGCCCTTTCGATGGTGTTTTCGAGCTCGCGGATATTCCCCGGCCACCTGTATTCCATCAGGGCATTGACCGCCCGGGGCGAGATCCCGGCAATATTCTTCTTGGCTCTCTTGTTGTGTTTCAGTAGAAAATGCTGCGCCAGGGGCTGGATATCCTCCTTCCGTTCGCGCAGCGCCGGCAGGTGAATGAGGACCACACCCAACCGGTAGAACAGGTCTTCCCGGAATTTCCCCTTCCGGACTGCGTTCGTCAGGTTCTCGTTCGTCGCTGCCAGGATCCGGACGTCCACCTTGATCGGCCGGGAGCTTCCGATCCGGGTGATCTCCCTTTCTTGGATGACGCGCAGAAGCTTGGCCTGGATGTTGAGCCCGATGTTGCTGATCTCGTCGAAGAAAATGGTCCCTCCGTTGGCCACCTCGAACCGGCCGTTCTTGGTTTCGTGGGCGCCCGTGAAGGAGCCTTTGACGTGGCCGAAGAGCTCGCTCTCGAAAAGAGTCTCGACCAGGGCGCCGCAGTCGACGGCGACGAACGGCGAGCCGTTGCGGAGGCTGTGGCGATGGATCTCCCGGGCGATGACCTCCTTCCCGGTGCCGCTCTCTCCGCTGATCAGGACCGTGCTCTCGGTGGGGCTCACCCGCCGGACGATATCCAGAACGCTGAGCATCGCCTTGCTCTTCCCCACCACCATCTCGAACTCCGTCCGGGCTTCCAGTTCCCGCTTGAGATAGATGTTTTCACAGAGGAGCCTTCGGCTCTCCAGGGCCTTTTTGGTGACGACCCGGACCGCTTCCGGAGTGAACGGTTTGGCCATGTAATCGAAGGCGCCGCGTTTCATCGCCTCGATGGCGGACTCGATGGATGTGTATCCCGTGATGATGATGACGGGCGTCTCGGGGCTGGACTCTTTGATCCGGGACAGGATGCCCATCCCCTTGACCCCGGGCAGCTTGAGGTCGAGAAAGACGGCCTGAAAAGTCTCCCTGCCGAAAATATCCAGCCCCTCCCGGCCCTCCACGGCCGTCTTGACACGGTAGCCTTCTTTGCGCAGGACCTGACTCATCGAGTCACGGATGGATTCCTCGTCGTCGATGACCAGGATTCCGGCCGGTTCATTCATCGGCATCCTTCCTTTTCAAGGGAAGGATCACTGTGAACGTGGAACCTTTGCCGACTTCGCTCCGGACTTCGATGCTCCCCTGGTGTTTCTGGACGATTCCATAGCTGATGGCCAGCCCCAGCCCCGTCCCCTTGCCGACTTCTTTGGTCGTGAAAAAAGGCTCGAACAGCCGCGACCTATCCTCTACCATGATCCCATGCCCGGTGTCGGTGAATTCGACCCGGATGCACCCGGCCTCACAGTTCAAGTAAGTCTTGATGGTCAGGACGCCGTTCCCGTCCATGGCCTCGGCGGCGTTGACGATGATGTTGGTGAAGACTTGCCGGAGTTGGCCCGCGTCGCTCACGATCTTGGGCAATTCGGAAAAATCCAGGCGAACGTCTATGTTTTGAAAGAGAGCCTGGCGCTCGAAGATAGAGAGGGCCCGCTTGACGGCGTCATTGATATCCGTCGGCGTCATCTCCGGCTCTTTGGGCCTGGCGAACTCGAGGAGTCCCTTGACGATATTCTTGCACCGGACCGTTTCCTTGACGATCTTCTTCAGATTCTCATACTGGGGGGTGTCTTTCTTGGCGTCCTCGAGGAGGAGATGGCTGTAGATGAGAATCCCGCCCAGCGGATTATTGATCTCATGGGCGATCCCGGCCGCCAGCTTCCCCAAGCCCGCCAGCTTCTCCGACTGGATGAGATGGGCCTGCATCTCCTCAAGCTCTTGGGTCCGCTCCTTGACTTTTTTCTCCAGCGTCGTCCCCCACTCGACGAGCTTCTCGTTGGCGGCTTTGAGCCGCTCGGTCATCTGGTTGAAGGAGACGGCCAGGTCCCCGATTTCATCCCGGGAATGGACTTCAACCCTGTGATCCAGGCCTCCCTTGGCGATCTCCTGGGTGGCGAGGACCATGCTCTGGAGGGGCCTGATGATTCGGGTGGTCGCGAAATACAGAATGACCAGCAGGAAAACGGCGCACAGAAGGGCGATGACCGTAAAAGTGAACATCAACCGGTTGGCGGTATCGACATAGGGCTTTTCCAGCGTGCCGACGTATAGAATCCCGATGATCTCTTCGTCGATATTCCTGATCGGCTCATAGGCCGTGATGTACCAGTCCCTGACAACGAAAGCCCTGTCGTTCCAAGCCCAACCCCTGTCGAGCACGGCCTTTTTGACTTCTTCTGAAAGCCGCGTGCCGATGGCCCGCCTTCCCTCCTGGTCGGTCGCGTTCGTCGAGATCCGGAGGTCTGCCTGGAAGATGGTGGCCGTCCCGGTTTCCACCCCCTTGTATTTCTCCTCCCTGAAGACGATCTCTTTCACCCGGTCCACGATCTCATACTTCCGATTCAGAAGGATGCCTCCGTAAAGCACGCCCAGGGGTTCGTCAGACTCGTCGATGACGGTGGCGGCGGCTTTGAGCATCATTCCGCTTGTCTCTTTATTTTCCGCCCTCGGCGCCGCCTTGGGAGTAGGGATGAATTCCAGGTAAGCCAGCTCCGCCAGGTCCCGGCCCTCTTTGAGAAGCTCTTCCCGGGGGACGATCTGGGGAGAGGCCAGGACATTCGGCTGAAGGGCCCGGCGGACGATCTCGTCATTGGACTGGTCATCGCCGATGGCTCCGGGGTTCCGGGTCCGGACGATCACCCGTCCCCGGCTGTCGGTCAGGGTCAGGATATCGAGGCCGTATTGAGTTCTCACCCGGTTCAGGTACCGGAGGAGGACTTCCGTGCGGTTATTCCTGATCGCTTCGTGAAGGCTTTCCCTGGCGGCGGTCAAGCTGACCGTATCCATGATGTCATGGAGCTTTTCGTTGAAGACCATCCAGGCGGCGGCCAAATCGTGATTGACTTTTGCCTGGGCCTGGCTGATAAGGGTATTCCGGACCAGGCTGCGCCCGACGCTGAGCGAGATCAGTCCTCCGACGGCAACGACGGCGAGAAAGCTGAGGCTAAGCTTTGTCCGCAAGGAAAATTGTCGGAAACGCATTCGAGTCAATACAGGCCGTGCCGTGCCCGGACCGTCCTCGGCCATTTTACTGAATCCGGGCCCATCCGGGCAAGCAATCTTTTGCGGCCCGACATTGCCGATAGGACCCGAAGTCGTTGAATTGTCTGACCTTGCGGGCCGCCGACGGGGACGCGGCGATCAGGCCGAAGGAAAAGCAGATATATTCACGGCGTTTTCCGGACGGTCCGGTTCAGCTGCTATCAGGCTGTCAGAGGGTGGCAATCGGGGGGGAGACCGGAGAATTTAAAAAAACAAGAAAGCGGATCCCCGGATACTGCCCGGCGCCTCATGAGGCCTTGCTGCCCTGGAGCAGTTTGTTGACTCTTGAAAGAAGCGTCCCCACGGACACGGGTTTCGATATAAAATCATCCGCCGGGCAATAATCGCCGTCCGTCTCGGGCGAGAACTTGAAGCCTGTTTTTTCGGTCACCGCCGTTATCATCAGCACCGGGATGCTCTTGAGGCGGTCGTCTTCTTTCAAGTCGCGGCAGAAATCGAAACCGTCCGTGTGCTTGTCCATCATCACATCCAGAATGACCAGGTGGGGTTTTTCTTGGACGATCGCCTCGCGGCCTTCGCCGACGCTGGACGCATGTTTCACCCGATAGCCGTTGTTCTCCAGCACGATTCTGACGGCATCCGCGAAGTCTTTATCATCATCCACGATGAGAATATTTTTTGTCTCCGGCATGTGTGCGCCTCCTGATATATTTTGTGATTTTTATCCGGAAATGGCCTCTGTCACTTCCAGTGTGCCGATGTGTACAGGGCAATAATCGGAACACCGTCCGCAGCCGACACATCCGCAGAGCATATCCCCGACATCAAGCGTGTTGTAATAGAGCAGCTTGTGTTCGTGCCGTCTTTTCAGTCTTGATTTCTGGTCCGGGCGTGGGTTATGGCCGGACGCCTCCCGGGTGAAGCCTCCAAAGAGGCATGTATCCCAGGCTCTCACACGTTTTCCGCGACCCGGCCCTGAAACCTCATCATAGACGTTGAAGCACGTGCAGGTGGGACAGACATAGACGCATCCGCCGCAGGCGATGCATTTCTTGCCGAAGTATTCCCAGACATCCTCGCCGACCGCGCCTTCTTTGAGAGATCCCATGGCTTTTTCCACGGCCTCTCTGACCGGTATTGCCCGGACCGCCTTCTCTTTGAAGCGTTCGATCTGCTCCGCCGCTTTGGCCTTGTCCAGGTCAGAGAAAGCCTTGTCCGAAAGCAACGCCTCGCCCCGAGGGCTTCCCGCTTCGATCAGAAAAACATCTCCCGTATCATAGAACTGGAGATCGAAGGCCTTCTTGGCATAGGGGCCGCTCTTTGTCGTTGTGCAGAAACATGTCTCCGTCTGAGGCCCGTCGCACGCCATCACCACCGTGACGGTCTCATTTGTCTTGGATCTGTAATAGACGTCTTCTTGGTCACGGCTCATGAAACCGGCGAACTGCCGTAGCCCCGCCGCGTCACACGCCCGGATGCCGAAGAGCATCGCTTTGGGGGCGTTTATGACTTCGCGGTAGCGGTCATTCTCCACCTCAAAAAGGATTTCGCTCTGCGGCATGAAGGCGGATTTCGGCGGAAGACTCGGCTTCTTATAATCAAGAGTGAAGTCTTGCTCCTGAAAAGTGTTGAATATGCACTCCCCGTTTATTCCTTTGACCGGGGCGAGAAGCCGGAAGTGTTTTGCCCAGCTATTGAGCACCGACACAAGATGGTCTTTTTTTAGCGATTTCATACACACCTCCTGATCTTGACCGCGCATCCCTTGAATTCGGGTATCTTGGCAATGGGATCATACGCCGGGTTGGTGAGGACATTTATGGGGGATTCGGCGAAATGAAAGGTCGAAAATATCACTTTCCTCGGAACGGTGGTGGTGACCTCCGCCCGCGCAGTCATGGCTCCTCGTCTCGATGTCACCTCCACCAAGTCGTTGTTCCGGATACCCAGCTTCTTCGCGTCTTCAGGATTGATTTCAATGAGTGCCTGCGGGGCCTCTCTCTCCAGAACACTGATGCGCCTGGTCATCGTCCCGGTATGAAAGTGGTAATAGATCCGTCCGGTTGTCAGGACGAAATCATACTCCTCGTCCGGCGCCTCAGCCAATGGTTGAAACTCGCAGGGCATGAACGTTCCCAAACCCTTCGTGAATTTCTCCTTGTGAAGAATGGGCGTGCCGGGATGATTCTCATTGGGGCAGGGCCAGTGAAGGCCGAACCCCTTTTCGAGCCTGGGATAAGTGATTCCCCCGTAGGACGGCGTCAGCGAGTTGATCTCGCTCATGATTTCCGCCGGGGAATCGTAGCGCATGGGATAGCCCGACAGGCGGCTGACCTCGCAGATGATCTCCCAGTCCGCTTTGGCCGAGCCGAGAGGATCGACGGCCTTATGGGAGAGCTGAACGCGCCTCTCCGTGTTCGTATACGTGCCCGTTTTCTCGGCGAAGGAGGCGGCCGGAAGAACAACATCGGCCAGGGCCGCCGTTTCCGAGAGGAAAATATCCTGCACCACTAGGAAATCCAGGTTGGAAAGAGCCAGTTCGACGTGGGAGGAATCGGGGTCGCTCAGGATCGGGTTTTCTCCCATGATATACATGGCTTTGATATTTCCCTTTTGCGCCGCCATCATCATCTCGATGATGGTCAGGCCGACTTTTCCGTCGAGATTCTTTACCTTCCAGGCGTCCTCGAATTTTTTCCGTATCTCCTCATTCGCGACGCTCTGGTAGGCGCTGTAGACATTGGGAAGGGCGCCCATATCACATGCCCCCTGCACGTTGTTCTGGCCTCTCAGGGGGTTGACTCCCGTCGAGGGCTTACCGATATTCCCGCAGAGCATCGCCAGGTTCGCGCAGGTTTTCACATTGTCCGTGCCGGTCGTGTGCTGGGTGATGCCCATGGCATAAACCAGCATGGCCTTGTCGGCCCGGGCGTACATGCGGGCCGCCTCTTCCAACGCCCCGGCACGGACTCCCGAGATGTTTTCCACGACCCTCGGCGTGTAGCGGCTGACGACGGACTTCAACCGGTCAAACCCTTCCGTCCTTGAAGCGACGAAATCTTTATCATACAGATCTTCTTCGATGATGACATTCATGATTCCGTTCAACACGGCGACATCGGTGCCGACATTCTGCTGCAGATGAAGAGTGGCGAACTGGGTGAGGGGTATTTCGCGCGGATCCATGACGATGAGTTTGGCGCCCTTTTCTATGGCGTTGATCATACGGGTCCCGATCAGGGGGTGCTGGGCGGTGGTGTTCGTCCCCGTTATGAAGAGAAGATCGGCGTCCTCGAACTCGCCGATGGAATTCGTCATCGCTCCCGAGCCGAATGTCAAGGCCAGGCCGGCCACGGTTGAGGCGTGGCAGAGCCGGGCGCAGTGATCGACGTTGTTCGTTTTGAATGCCGCCCGCGCCAATTTCATCATGAGAAAGTTTTCTTCGTTCGTCACCTTCGCGGAACTCAAGAAACACAGAGAGCCCGGCCCGGAAGCATCCCTTATCTCTTTCAGCCTGGACGATACGGTCTGCAGGGCCTCATCCCAACCCGTCTCGACCAGCTTTCCGTTTTTTCGCACAAGCGGAGATGTGAGCCGATGAGGAGAATTGATGAATTCATATACGTTCCAGCCCTTTATGCACAGCATTCCCTTGTTCACCGGATGCAGGGGGCTGGGTTCTACTCCGATGACTCTTTTTCCTTCGGTGATCAGGTAAAAGCTGCAGCCGCATCCGCAGAAGGGGCATATAGAAAGCGTCTTTTCCATGGTCAGATGGCCTCCTTGATATTTTCGATCTCGGTGTAGAGAAAAACAGGGCCCTCCGCGCAGCAATACTTATCGCCGATGGCGCAATGGCCGCATTTGCCCACGCCGCATTTCATCATTCTTTCAAGGGACATGTAGATGCGGTCTTTCGAGAATCCCAGCTTCAGAAGCTTCTGCAGGACGAACCGGTACATAATCGGGGGTCCGCAAAGGACGGCGTAGGTGTCATCGGATGATAACTCGGCCTGGTCGAACAAACCTGTGACCACGCCGACATATTGTTTCCAGATGCCCTCTTCGTCCCGATCCACGCTGTAGAGATACTTGAGGTCATCCCGGTCAAAGAAACTCAGCAATTCATACTTGAAAAGGACATTGTCGGGGCTGTTTGTCCCGTACATTAGTATGATGTTCTTAAATTCACTTCTTCTGTCCAGGGCATATAACAAAAGAGAACGAAGGGGAGCCAGGCCGAGACCGCCGGCCACCAGGAGGAGATTATGGCCTTTAAGGATTTCCAGAGGGAAGCCTCTTCCATAAGGACCTCTTACGGAAAGGAAGGAACCCTTGGCCAGTCCAAAAAGCGCGTCGGTCAGTGACCCGGTGCGCCGGACGCATATCTCAAGATACTCGGAACGCGTCGGTGGTGAACATATGCTGATGGGAGCTTCGCCTTTGCCGAATATGGAAATCTCGATAAACTGTCCCGGCTGATGACCGAAATCTTCCCATGATGTTCCGTCCTCCAGTTTCAATTGGAACAACCGGTGATCGGTGATCTGGGGCAAAGTCCGGGCGATGGAAGCAGGACGCGGGCTGTATATGTTGCCCTGATGATTGCCCATGGATGGCCTCCTCTTCAAAGAAATATTGGCGCGAGAATCCGCCACTGCGAAGCAATATCAGTGACAATAAACAGCTTGTCGCCTCAGTGGGGCGGGTGAGCAAGGCTGCCTATGTTGGTCACGTCAATCACGGGCAGGAAGTATAAATCAAGAATTAAAGAGGTGTCAAGGTTATCCTTCCAATTGTCAACGCAACATGAATATGTCCTGTTTTCACCTCAATCCCGAGAATGAGGGAATCTCGGCGGAAGTTTTTGCCCCGGCACGGACTGGAATTATTTCCAGCCGGGGTCCAGCCCCGACCGGGCTGAATAGATCTGGCAATCTGCGGGAGCAAACTGGCCGGCCAGGTTCCGGTAATCTTTAAGCGTGTTGATGTTGGCGAAGGAAAGAAGCTCGGGATCGAAGGCCGTCATTTCTTCTGGTTCGACGTATCGAACATTGAGGCGGGATAAAACGGCATTCGGTCTCAGGTCGGATTCACCCAGCTGGCGGACGATAGCGGGAAGGCAATTTTTGGTGTAAATGCTGTGCAGGGGCTCCAGGCCCTTCGGCGTCCGGGGCACCACGGCGTCATATCCCTCGCTCAAGCCCTTGAGGAAGGAGACGAGCTTTGGGTTCAGCAGGGGCATGTCGCAGCCGACGACGAAGGCGGCCGGTGACTTGGCGGAAATCAGGCCGGCGTGAATCCCTCCCAAAGGGCCTTTCCCTTCAACGATGTCGTGGACGATGCGCGGGTATGAAGGGAATAACTCCAGCAGGGCCCCGACATTTTCCCGGTTGGCCACGATCAGCATGTCCTCGAAGAGCGGGGAGAGCGAGGCCACGGCATGGGCGATCAGAGTGTGACGGCCCCATTTGAGGAAGAGCTTGTTCTCTCCGACGCGGCGACTCCTGCCGCCCGCCAAAATGACAGCGGTCATAGGAGGATCCTCTCCGGGTGAGTGTAGATGTTCAGGCGTTTTCCCCGGACGAACCCGATCATGGTGAGGCCGATCCTCTCGCCGAACTCGAGGGCGGCGGAGGTGGGGGCGGCCCGGGAAACGCAGATGGGGATCCCCCCGCGCGCCGCCTTGATCGAAATGTCATAAGCGATCCGGCCGGAAAGAAGGAGCAGCTTATCTTCGAGCGGGACTCCAGCGAGGAGCGCCTGTCCGATCACCTTGTCGACCGCGTTGTGCCTCCCGATGTCTTCCGCGAAAAAAAGGATTTCTTCGGGTCCGCATACGGCGGCACAATGAGTCCCCCCCGTTTCCTTGAAAATCAGGGCGCGGCTCTGGAATTCCTCGGTCAGGGAAAAAATCATCTCGGGGGAAACTCTCAAATCGGACTTCAAGGGAGCGATCAGACCGGTCGGGCCGAAAAGAAGATTTCCCCCGCATCCTGAGCCGATTCCGAACGGTCGCTCTTTGGGGAATTGCCGGTCCGTTTTGACCAGGACGGCCTTGTCCTTGACTTCGATTTCGGCTGCGGCCAGATCGTTCTTGTCTCTCAGAATCCCTGAAGCGTAGAGGAAACCTACGGCGAGAGCCTGAAGAGCATCCGGAGTGCTAAAAAGCGATACGAAAGGCTTCTCATTGATATAAATGACCAGCGGCTCCTCGGCGGCGACGAAATCGTCCGTCCTGACCAGGCCCCGAGGGGAGAACCTGGTCAGGCGGACCTTTTTTTTAGATTTCAATCAGAAAAACACTTGCGCCTGCAAAACTATCTCATCGTCCTTCGGGTCGCTGAGCCCCGCCCCCACTTGATTGATCTTCTTGATGTAGTTGAGATAGAACATGACGTTCTGGCCCTGAAGATAATAGTTCACCCCGGCGGTGATCCAGTTCAGCCGGTTGTCGCCGGTTTTCGTGTTGGGATCAAAAAGGTCGTACCGGACGAGGAACTCGACTTGAGGGTTGATCTTGAGGCCGACGTTGGCATAGAGACCCAGGCTGTTGACCTTCCCCTCCGTCGTATCTTCTTTTCCCCAGAGGCACTCTCCCCTGAAACTGATGGCCAGGCTGCTTTCGGAAAGGGCCTTGTCGAATAAAACGCCACCGCCGTAAAGGTCTTTGCTCAAGACCCCTGATTTGTCCCCCAGCTCGTTCCCAAGCCAGGCATTCCCGAAGACAACGAAGGTCTTGCTGGGCTTGCCCGCGACCCTTAAGAGTAGGTCCTTGGCATCATTGTTATCGGTCCAGTTGTTCGAGGGATAGCCGTTGAACAATCCGACGTTGAAGTCTACGTACTGGGTCGTCGTCGTGGTCTGGATGCCGACTTGGCGCCACATCCCGTACTTCGTAACCATGAGAGGGTAATTGATCAAGTCCAGTTTGGCTGTGGACATGGGCATGTAATAAGTGAAGCTCGGCAAAAATCTCCCGATGGCGACCTCCGTTTTGGGGAGGTAATAGAACTGGAGTTTCATATCCAACAGCGACGGCGAGCCGACAACTTCCGTCTGGACGAAGTACTTGACTTTCCCGGGGATGATCTCTCCGAACAAAAGGAACCGGGCCCGTTTCATGGTGAGGGAGGTGGTCGGGGAAAGCTCACTTTGCGTATAGGAGACCGTGGGCTGGAGAATGAGGCCCAGCTTGAGAGTCCCTTTGCCGATTTCGAACGTTTCGGCAAGGGACGGGAGAGAGCCGATAAGGAAGATGGCGACAGCCAGGATCGTCCGTGCTTTTTTAGAGGTCATCTCAAGTCTCTTTGGGAAATTCCTTTTTGAACGCAAAGTAGTAGACCATGCCGATGAAGACGAAACCCCCGATGATGTTGCCGATGGTCACCGGAATCAGGTTCCAGACGAAGAACTGACCCCAGGTCACGTTTGCGCCGGCGAAGATCCCGGCAGGAATGAAGTACATATTGGCAACACTGTGTTCAAACCCGGAGGACACGAAGGCCATGATGGGGAACCAGATTCCGAAAAACTTTCCGATCATCGCCTTCGAGGTAAAAGAGAGAAGGATCGCCAGGTTGACCAGAAGGTTGCAGGCGATTCCTTTCATGAAAGCGGACCAAAGGCCGACGGCGCCGGCAGCCATATAAGGGAGGGTCTTGCCTTCGGCGATGGCGACGGCATTCTGCCCGAACGCCGTCAGCTCCGCTGTGCCGCCCTTGCTAAACGGGCCGACCACCATTAAGTAAGCCCAAAAAATGGAGCCGACGAAATTGGCGATGTAAACCCAGAACCAGACCTTGAAAACGCGGCCCCAAGTTGTCTTCTTATCCATGGCGGCCATGGGAAGCAACATGGCGTCTCCGGTAAAGAGCTCCATGCCGGTAAGCACAATGGCAATCAGTCCTACAGGGAAGACAGCGCCGGCGATGAGGCTCTTGAATCCGGGCGAAACACTTTCCAGCCCTGTCCCGCACACCGTTGCCAAGGCGGCCCCAACGGCGATGAAAAGCCCTGCCATGAAGCCTCGGATCCAATAATTCCCAGTGGAGAGCCCAGCTTTGTACTTTCCAGCTGTGCACGCAGTCAGAACACAATCAACGGGTTTGTTCGACATAAATCCTCCTTGTGATAGTTTAGATTTTTAGGGACTATTCCTTTTCCACCCGGCATGCGCAGACCTTGAATTCAGGGATCTTGGCAGTCGGATCCAGGGCTGGATTGGTTAAGATGTTGGCCGCGCATTCGGCAAAGTGGAAAGGGATAAAGACGACCCCATCATTGACCCTTGGTGTAATCTTCGCTTTGATCCGGATGGTCCCCCTCCGGGTCGTGACGGCGACCAATTCCCCGTCTTTCGTCCCGATCTTTTTGGCGTCTTGGGAGCTGATTTCGACATACCCGGTGGGGACCTCACGATTGAGAGTGGCGACGCGCCGCGACATCGTCCCCGTATGGAAATGGAAAATGGTCCGGCCCGTCGTCAGGATGAACGGATATTCTTCGTCAGGGAGCTCCGCCGGCTCCTTGAACTCGATCGGAAGGAATTGGCCCTTGCCGCGGGTGAATTTCTCTTTGTGCAGGATCGGCGTTCCCGGGTGGTCCTTGTTCGGACAGGGCCACTGCAGTTCCCGGACGCGGAGGCGCTCATAGGATATCCCTCCGTAGAGAGGAGTCAAGCGTGCCATCTCGTCCATAATATCAGAGGCTGAGGAATATTCAAACTCCCGGGACCCCATCTTTTTTGCCAGTTCACAGATGATCTGCCAGTCGGGTCGGCTCTCTCCGGCCGGCTCGAGCGCTTTGATGAGGAGCTGGACTCGGCGGTCCGTGGAAGTCATCGTGCCGTCTCTTTCCGCATAGGAAGCGGCCGGGAGGACGATATCCGCCAGCTCGGCCGTCTCGCTCATGAATATATCCTGAACGACAAGAAAATCCAAGTTCTCCAAACCCTTCTTGACATGTCCGATGTCCGGGTCCGAGACCATCGGGTTCTCGCCCATGATGTAGAGCGCTTTGAGGTTTCCCTTTTCAGCTTCCTTCATCATCTCGACGACCGTCAAGCCGGGTTTGGGAGGGAGCTTGGTGTGCCAGGCGTCCTCGAATTTCTTCCGGATGTTCTCGTCGGCGACGGCCTGATATCCGGAATAGACATTGGGCAGCGCGCCGAGATCGCACGCGCCCTGGACGTTCACTTGTCCTCTCAGGGGATTAACGCCTGTCCCCGGTTTTCCGATATTCCCCGTCAACATAGCCAGGTTGGCGCAGGAAACAACATTGTCCACGCCGGTCGTATGCTGGGTGATTCCCATGGAATAGACGATTGCTGAGGCGGGAGACTTGGCATACGAGCGGGCCGCCTGGACGAGATCGTCCTTGGGGACGCCCGTTATTTTTTCGACGACTTCGGGTGTGAATTTATTGACGATTTCGTTGAGGGCCTCGAAATTTTCGGTGCGCTCCGCGATGAAGGTCTTGTCCTCAAGCCCCTCGGAAATGATGACATTCATCAATCCGTTGAGGAGGGCGACGTCGGTCCCGGGCCTTTGCGGAAGATGGAAGTCGGCAAAATGAGTCAGCGTGATCTTCCTTGGGTCGGCCACGATCAGGACAGCCCCTTTTTCTTTGGCTCTCATGATATAGCGGGCGACCAGGGGATGCTGTTCCGCTGTGTTGGAGCCGATGATCAGGATGCAGGCTGAGTTTTCAAGCTCGGGGATCGAGTTGGTCATGGCGCCGCTTCCGAAAGACTTCACGAGCCCGACAACTGTGGAGGCGTGACAGAGCCTGGCGCAATGGTCCACGTTGTTCGTCCCGAGAACGACGCGGGCGAATTTTTGCATCAGGAAGTTCTCTTCGTTCGTGCATTTTGCCGAGGAGAGAGCGGCGACGGCTTCGGGAGGATAGTCCTTGAGTTTCTTGGCGACGATTCCCAGGGCCTCGTCCCAGGAGATCTCCTTGAATTGGCCGTCGCTCTTGATCAGAGGCTTCAAGAGGCGGTCCTTGTGAGCGACGAACTCATGAGCATTCCAGCCTTTGATGCAGAGCTTGCCCTGGCTGACGGCGTGGGAT
The DNA here is from genome assembly GCA_049682755.1 of Candidatus Aminicenantales bacterium. Lineage (GTDB taxonomy): Bacteria > Acidobacteriota > Aminicenantia > Aminicenantales > UBA8522 > UBA8522. The sequence goes on from JBAUIH010000094.1 coordinate 31,001, forward strand.
TTGACGGGCAAAACGCCGATTATTTCCTGGTCGAGGACTTGAAGGTAAAGACGGCAACCGGCGCCGCAGTAAGGACAGACGGTGGGAATGTTATCGTACATCATCTTGAAACTCCTTGACCGGGTCCTCGTCGAGGGTCGTCAGGATCGGCGATTTTTCCTTGGCGTCGAGGCCGGCCTGATAGTCGAAAATCTCTTTCATCCTTGACCGGAGGTATTTGGTAATTTTCCGGAGGGGGATGTCCATCGGGCAGGCGTGTTCACACTCGCCGCATTCGATGCACCGATCCGCCATGTGGTAAAAGCGCACGAAGTGGAAGAGGGGAAATTCGGGGGGGAGCCAGCCTGTCTCCGTGTAGACGGACTGCTCCATCCGGCAGTCCTTGCAGAAGCACATCGGGCAAGCGTTCCGGCATCCGTAACACTTGATGCATTTGCTCAGCTGGTCGTGCCAAAATTTGAGCCGCTCTTTGAGTTCAATGGCCATCAAATCTTGGAAGGCTTTTTCTTCGGAGAGCCCTTCGACCTTGGCGCCAAACATCAGCTTCTGAGGGAAGGGCCTGAAACAGACGCATTCTTCAGCCTGCGCCCGATCACAGGAAAAACCGACGACCTCTATCAGGTCCAGGTTGATCTGCTCGCCTTTCGCGAGCTCGATGAGCGCCCGTTCATCACACCCCCGGGCGACGACGCCGATTCTCAACCCCGGTTTTTTCTTCTGGATGATGGAAAGAATCGTCTCATTCGACGGACGGCAGGTAAAGGACAGGGGGGATTTGGGAGAGAGGACGAGAAAATCAAGCTCCTCCGGACTCTGGAAAAGGAAAGGGGCGATGAATCCGTCCTTTTCTCTCAAACCCCAGACGATGTCGACTTTTTTCTCCGCTAACAGGCCCTTGCAGTGGAGGCGGATTTCGTCTTCCATTTTCACATTCCTTTCAAAGGATTCGGGCCCAGCTCCTTGATCTGGCTCACGAATTCTGCCAGGACTTTTGAAAATTGCGGCCCTTCCGAGGCTGAGATCCATTCCAGCCGAAGACGGCGCGGGTCGATTCCCAGCGCCTCGAGCAGGTGTTTGACGATTGCGACCCTCTTCAAGGTCGAGTGATTTCCTCTCTGATAATGGCAATCTCCGATGTGACATCCACCTATGAAGACTCCGTCGGCCCCCTTTTTAAGCGCGGAAATGATGTAGAGGGGACTGACGGCGCCTGAACACATCATCCGGATGGCTCTTACATTGGGCGGATACTGGAGGCGGGCCACGCCGGCCAAGTCTGCAGCCACATATGTGCACCAGTTGCACAAGAAACCGACGATTTGGGGCTCGAAAGTCACATTTTTCATCGACAGCCTCCTTTGGAGTTATTCAACACCACGGGCTCTATCTAGACCAATAAGATCCCTTCGATTTCCGCGAAGACCTGGGTGTCGCGGAAGTGTTTCTGCTGTGCGGCGCCGCTCGGGCAGGCCGCCACACAGGTGCCGCAGCCCTTGCAGAGGGCTTCATTGACGACCGAAACCGCCTTTTCTATGTCGTAGGTGATGGCCGTGAAGGGGCAGAGCCCGACGCAGATCTGGCATCCCGAGCAGATAGCCTCGTCAATTTCGGCGGTGACCGGCTCAAGGGCGAAGGTGCCCTTGTCCGCTAAGGCCAGGGCCTCGGCCGCGGCACCTCCAGCCTGGGCGACCGTGTCCGGGATATCGCGGGGAGCCTGGCAGGCCCCGGCCAGGAAGATGCCGTCGGAAAAAGTGGACACCGGGGCGAGCTTAGGATGGCGCTCCAGGAAGAACGAATCCTGGCTGCGAGAGATGTTGAAAATCTTGGACAGTTGAACCTGATCCAGCCCCGATTCGAGCCCCGTGGCCAGAATGACCATGTCGACGGGAATGCGGCGCACCATACCTATCAGGGTGTCCTCGACCCGGATGATGAGTTTCCCTTCCTCCTGCTTGGTCAGGGCCATGTCCGTGATGTCGGAAACGCGGCCCCGGATGAAATTGGCGCCCTCCTTGAGCAGGCGGTGATAAAATTCTTCGTAGCCTTTGCCGAAACAACGCATGTCGATGTAGAAGTCATAGACAGCGGCCTTGGTCTTTTCGTGAATCAGGTGGGCGAACTTCAGGGAGTACATGCAACAGACGCGGGAACAGTATTCGTTGTAATTTTCATCGCGGGAGCCGACGCAGTGGACGATGCCGACGGATGTGGGTTCGTTGCCGTCGGTCAGCTTGATTTTTCCCCCCGTGGGGCCGGAGGCGTTGACCATCCGCTCGAATTCCAGGGCCGTGATGACATTCCGGAAGCGTCCATACCCGTAGGCGGGGATCCTCTTGGCGTCAAAGGAGTTGAAGCCGGATGCGAGGATGATCGCCCCGGCCTCGACCTCGATGACCTGGTCCTCCATGTCGTGGTTGATGGCCTCCCGGTCGCAGACCTTGACGCAGACCTGGCATTCGCCCGTCTTGAAGTGGATGCAGGCCTCGCTGTCGATGAACGGCACCATCGGCACCGCCTGGCGGATGGGGACGCGGATGGCCGTGGAGGGGCCGAGGTGGAGCTCCTCGTGGATGACCTTGCGCCCGTACTTATCCTCGAAGGTGATGGCCCCGGTGGGACAAAAATAGGCGCAGGCGGTGCAGCCGATGCAAGCCTCGGAGGGCTCACCGAAGGGTGGCGTGACCTTGCGGTCGGTGCCCCGATCGATGAAGCTGATGGCCGAGGCCCCGACGATTTGTTCGCAGGCCCGCACGCAAAGACCGCAGAGGATGCATTTTTCGTCCGGGTCCTTGATCTCGAACCGCGTCCTCTCGATTCCCAGTTCTTTGGCCAACGCCTGGACGGGCTCGGCGGCCGGTGCCCTGGCCATGAGCATCTCGACGTTCATCCGGCGGGCCCGGAGGGCGCGCTCCGACTGTGTCTGGATCTCCATTCCTTCCTGGGCCTTGGTGCTGCAGGCCGTCAGCAGGTCGCTCTTTCCCCGCAGGTTGACTTCGACGACACAGACGCGGCAGGCCGAGTAGGGATCGACGACGGGATGGTAGCAGAGGGTCGGGATCCGGATGTCGTTCTTGGTGGCGGCCTGGAGGATTGTCCGGCCTTCCTCGATCTCGATTTTTTTTCCGTCGATCGTCAGGTTGATCATCTCTTCTCTCCTTACTCCACCTTGACGGCGCCGAAGTTACAGACATCGAAACAGACGCCGCACTTGATGCACTTGTCCTGCTCGATGCGGTGGGCCTCGTTCTTGGCGCCCCGGATGGCGTCTGAAGCGCAGTTGCGGCGACAGAGGTCACAGCCCTTGCCTTTGTTGAGACAGCGTTCTTCGTCGATGGTGTAGACGTTGAGCTGGCGGCAGACGTGGGCCGGGCACTTTTTGTCCCGAATGTGGGTCTCGTATTCATTGCGGAAATATTTCAATGTCGTGAGAACGGGATTGGGCGCCGTTTTGCCCAGTCCGCAGAGCGCCGAATCTTTGACGGCGAGGGCCATGTCCGCAAGGAGATCGAGATCCTCCTCGGTCCCCCGGCCCTCGGTAATCCGGGTCAGGATGTCCAGCATGGCTTTCGTTCCTTCCCGGCACGGTGTGCACTTTCCGCAGGATTCGTCCTTGGTGAAGGACAGGAAGTAACGGGCGACATCGACCATGCAGGTGTCCTCGTCCATGACCACCATGCCGCCCGAACCCATCATCGACCCGGCCTGGGTCAGGCTTTCGTAATCGATGGGCAGGTCCAGCTGCTCTCTGGGAATGCAGCCTCCCGAAGGCCCGCCGGTCTGGACCGCCTTGAAGGCCTTGTCTCCCGGGATACCGCCGCCGATGTCATAGATGATCTCGCGCAGGCTGATCCCCATGGGGACTTCGACGAGGCCGGTGTTGTTGATCTTGCCGACCAGCGAAAAGACCTTGGTCCCTTTGCTTGTCGGCGTTCCGATGGCGGAGTACCACTTGGCGCCGCGGTCGATGATGACCGGAACATTGGCCCAGGTCTCGACGTTGTTGATGCAGGTCGGCTTTTCCCAGAGGCCGCTCTGGGCAGGATAGGGAGGCCGCGGCCTCGGCTCGCCCAGCCGTCCCTCGACCGAGGCGAGCAGGGCGGTCTCCTCGCCGCAGACGAAGGCCCCGGCGCCCCGGACGATCTTCATGTCAAAATCGAACCCCGCGCCCAGGATGTCCTGGCCCAACAGGCCGTATTCGCGCGCCTGCTGGAGGGCGATGGTCATCCGCTTGATGGCCAGGGGGTATTCGTTTCGTACATAGATGAATCCCCGGGTCGCCCCCACGGCTCTGGCGCCGATGACCATCCCCTCGATGACCGAGTGGGGGTCGGCTTCGAGGATGCTCCTGTCCATGAAGGCTCCCGGGTCACCCTCGTCTCCGTTGCAGATCAGGAATTTCTCCCCGCCGTTGGCGCTGACGGACTTCCGGACCAGCTCCCACTTGAGTCCGGTGGGGAAGCCGGCGCCTCCCCGTCCCCGCAGGCCCGCATTCGAGATCTCGGCGATGATCTGGTCGGGCGTCATCTGGGTGAGGGCTTTGCCCACGGCCACATAGCCGTCGCGGGCGATGTATTCATCGATCTTTTCAGGGTCGATGAGGCCGCGGTTGCGCAGCGCGATCAAGACCTGTTTCTTGAAGAAAGCAATGTCGCTCAGGATCGGGATGGGTGACTTCTCCTTGGGAGGAGTGTACATGAGCTTCTTGACCGGGCGTCCCTTGAGGAGGTGCTCCTCGACCAGGTGGGGGATGTCCTTGACCGTGAGCTGCTGGTAAAAGATGTTTCCCGGCTGGACGACGAGCAGGGGGCCCCGTTCACAGAAACCGTTGCAGCCGGTGGTGACGACCAGGACCTCATCTCCCAATCCCTGCCTCTGGATCTCCTTTTCCAGGGCGCCCTTGATCTCGAAGGCATGGTTGGAGACGCAGGCCGTTCCTGCACAGACCATGAGATGGACGCGAAAGGCCTTTTCTTTGGCTGTTTCTGGCATGCTTGGGCCTCCTTAAAGATCGGTCTTTTCGCTGCCGATGCCGAGGGCATAGGCGGTGACGATCTGACCGCCCTGGACGTGTTTTTCGAAGATCTCCCGGATCTTTTTCTCGTTGAGGTCGACGTATTTGACCGGCGCTTGCCCGGTGATCTCCACCGTGGCCATGGGCTCGCGGCTGCACAGCCCGGCGCAGCCGGAGTTGGTCAGAAGCACATCGTTGATCTTCCGGTCTTCGAGCTCTTTCATCAGGGCGCTCATGACGGAGCGAGCGCCGGCGGCGATCCCGCAGGTTCCCATGTGGACGCAGACCTTGGCGCGGTATTCGCCTCCCTCCCGCAGGGTCGTCAACCTTTTTGTCTTTTCCCGGATCTTGGCCAGTTCTTCGAGGGTGAGCTTGGGCATATTGACCTCCTCACTTCTTGTATCTTTTGATCACCGCGGCCGCCTTGCCCGGAGTGATCTTCCCGTGGACGTCTTCACCGACCATGACGACGGGCGCCAGGCCGCAGCAACCGACACAGCGCACGGCGTCCAGGCTGAACTCCAGGTCGGCCGAGGTCTCGCCGGACTTGATCCCCAAATCCCGCTCGAACTTCTCCAGGACGCGCTGGGCGCCGCGGACATGGCAGGCCGTCCCCAGGCAGACGTGAACCGAGTGTCTTCCTTTTGGCTTGAGGCTGAAGGCCTTGAAAAATGTCGCCAGGCTGAGGACACGGCTCAGGGGGACGTTGAGCTCCTTGGAGATCTGGGTGAGCACGTCTTTGGGCAGGTAGTTGTACTCCTCCTGGAGGTCTTGCAGGATGGCGATGAGAGCGCTCCCATCGGCCTGGTACTTGGTGAGGATCTCAGTGACCTTTTCTTGGTTCATTTTGCCTCCTTATTTCGTCTAAGCCGTCCTTGATATCTTTTTTTATGATGGCGATCACATCCGGCGATTGGATGGGAACACCGTCCAGTTCGGCCTTGATCTTGCGGGTGTCGAGCTCGTATCGAGAAAGGTCGGTCTTGTGGACATAGACAACATCGACCTCCGGGTGGCCCATGACGAGAATGGCCAGCGTTTGCGGGATGTCGCCGAGAGGTTTGAGGTCGATATGGTCGAGCTCGAAGACCGCCCGGACGCGGGTTCCCCGGCGCGGCTCGGACTCGATGG
>JBAUIH010000095.1:0-1818 GCA_049682755.1 Candidatus Aminicenantales bacterium
CAGCTCAACTGACCACTGATTACTGACCACTGACCACTGATTACTGATTACTGACCACTCAATGTCATTAAGTTAAGCGGAAAGTGTGGTACAATAACCTAAAACAAATATAACCCCAGGAGGAGAAGATGGACGAAAAGACGATTGAACGCTATACCGGGTTAATAACGCACCTCCGCCAGCTCGTCAGTTCAGATGAATTTGTCAAGCGCCACCGGCAGCGGGAGCAAGACTTCACCCGCCAGCGCTGCCTCAGTTTTATGACGGTGGTCCTGTTTCTGATCAATCTGATCAAACGGGCTCTCCAAGACGAATTAGATGAGTTTTTCAAACTTATCCAGCCCGGGCCGGGGGCTGAGCGGGTGGTGACCAAAAGTGCCTTCAGCCAAGCCCGCCAGAAACTCAAGCCCAGTGCCTTTGTCGAACTCAACCAAGCCCAGGTCAGTTACTTTTATGACCAGTTTGAACCGGCCCGCTGGCACGGCTTGCGGCTGCTGGCCATGGATGGCTCGCTGGCCGACCTGCCCAACACGGCCGAGGTGCGGGCACATTTCGGGGTCTGGCGACCGGCCAGCGGTGGGGAATGTCCCAAAGCTCGGCTGTCCCAACTGTTCGATGTGAGCAATAAAATCACTCTGGATGCCCTGATTGCTCCCAAAGCCCAAGGCGAGCGGGCCTTGGCCGAGCAGCATTGTCACCATCTGACAGCCACCGATCTGGTCTTACTGGATCGGGGCTACCCAGCCTTCTGGCTGTTTGTGGCCATTCGGGCGCGGCAGGCCCACTTTTGTGCCCGCATGAGCTTGACCCAATGGAAGGTCGTGGCTGACTTTGTGGCCTCCGGTCAGACTGAGCAACTCCTCCACCTCCAACCGGGTTGGCACGCCCGCCAAGCGTGCCAGCAACGCCAGTTGCCGACCGACGCCCTGCCTGTCCGGCTGCTGCGGCTGGAGGTGGGCCAAGCCGAGCCGATCGTGCTGATCACCTCGTTGGTGGAGACTGACCAGTTTCCTTATGCCGAGTTACAAGACCTGTCCTTGTCTCGCTGGCCCATCGAAACCGACTACCGGCACATCAAGCACCGTTTGGAGGTGGAAAACTGGACCGGTCTGACCGTCGTGGCCATTTATCAGGACTTTCAGGCCACCGTTTTTACGAAAAATCTGGCGGCCCTCGTGGCCCAACCGGTCCAACCGGTGGTCGAGCAGCTCTGTGCCAGCCGCCAGCATGCCTACCAGATCAATTGGGCCAACCTGTTTTCCAAACTCAAGGACACCGTCGTGCAGTTGTTTGTGGCTGCCAATCCGGGACCGTTATTTCAGCACCTCTGGCAGCAGATGACCCGGACCCTCGAACCGGTCCGGCCCAACCGCTCCTTCCCGCGAAAAAAACGGGTCAAACCCAGGCGGTTTGCCATGTCTTATAAACCCTTGCGCTAACTTAATGACATTGAGTGGTCAGTAATCAGTGAGCAGTGAGCAGTAACCAGTGAGCAGTTACCACTGACCACCGTGCGATTTTACTAGACCTAACTCAAGTTGCTACCTGGTCAACCATCATCCCGGAAGTAGGAAGTAGGGAGTAAGGAGTAAGGGGTTTTTTCCCCTAATCCCTACTTCTTACTTCTTACTCCCCGATTTGAGTTATAGGGTGGCAACTTGAGTTAGACCTAACACACTGATTACTGGTCACTGATTACTGGTTACTGATTACTGGTCACTGATTACTGGTCACTGATTACTGGTCACTGATTACTGATTACTGATTACTGGTCACTGATTACTGGTCACTGATTACTGGTCACTGATTACTGGTCAC
>JBAUIH010000096.1:0-9352 GCA_049682755.1 Candidatus Aminicenantales bacterium
CTTCTACTCCATCCACACCCTTGATGTCGCCGGCCAGACCGCAGCGGCCAGTCAGTTCCGTGACAAGAGAACGATCTCGCTTAGTCGTCATCTGGTTGATTCCTGGCGAGTTATGGGGCTTCCCCGAGTCTCTCAGATGGACAACGAGATGGCCGCGACAGGAGGAGGACGGTATCGCTACAGTCTCTCCCAGCTTATCCGTCTTCACCTCCTGTTGGGCGTCCATCTTCGCTTCATTCCTCCGAAGGATCCCGGCCGCAATGCCACTATCGAAAGCTTCAATGCGGTCTGGCAAGCGCGGGTTCTTCGTCATCCCTGTCCGGATCTTCGGGCCTTGCGTAGGACGAGCGATCGATTCCTCGCGTATTATCACGTCCGGAAGCCCAACCGGAGCCTCACCGGGGCCGACCATGAGACCCGGTTCCCCGGAATACTCCGCGATCAACTCTGGCCGACACTCCGTCATCTTCCCTCCGCCTTCAGTCTCGAGCATTATCTTGATGACCGAGGACACCTGGCTTTGCCGATCGCCAAGGGCCGGGTTTCGTTCGTCCGCAAGGTGGACCCCCACGGTTGCATCGAATTCAACGGCTCCGAGTATTTTATCTTCCGCAGATTGGAACGACAGTATATCGTGGCCACACTCTCGACGTACCATCGCCGAGTCTTCGTCAAGTTCGAGAATAAGGTTATCAAGACTTTTCCATTTCCGTTCGTCGGAAAGGCCATTGATCCGATCGCTTGAGAGTCAATCACTTAGCGATGTCCTTACGGCTACCACCTAATCGTATACCGATTGATTAGGAAAAAAATTTAGAGTATGGCAGCAGGAAATATGCTGTTTTATAGGAAATATGCTGTTTTATAGGTCAATTCCATGGCCGGGAAAGCATTTCATTTCGTCCGCAAGGAGGTTTTATGAAAAACAAAAGGCTGATATTTTTCCTCGTCGGATTCCTGATTGTCCTCTCTCTGACCACATTTGCCGAAACCACGAAGCTCAAGAGCATCGGGCAGTACACCCTTGTGCGGATTCGGGGAAAGGTGCCGACCCAGGACGTCATGAAGATGCTGGTGGACCGCTACGCCGCGGATATCAAGTACGGTTTTGACCTGGCCGGGGCCGGCGATCTTTATCTTCCCTTCATGGAACAACTCAAGAGCGCGACCTTTGAGGAGAAGGCGCTGCCTGTGGGGGACAAACTCCAGTGGATGCTCTTTCGTTCGCAAGGGAAGGTAAAATTGGCCCAGGACATTGAGTGGGCCGGCAAGGCGCCTCTTGAGGTCTTCTCCTTCACCGTGGAAAAAGATTACAAGGCCTATGAATTCGTCATGCCCAGGCCGTGCGGCAATATCTCCCTGCGCGGAGTCACGGACCTCGAGCTTCCTCCACCCACCTGTGCGTTGACCGTTTCACCGGCCAAGGTCAACCTCAAGGACCCGGTGACCATAGATATGAGCGGCACCCAGGAGGCCGAATCCATGGAAGTGGAGGTCTTCGGGCCGGACGGCCAGAAGATCGCGACCCACTCCTTCACGCCCGAAGCGGCAAGAAAGCAGACGAGCTTCGACAAACCCGGGGTCTATGCCTTCAAGGGCCGGGCCACGAACGCCCAGGACAAGGTACCGACCAACTCCTGCGAAGCCAAACTGATGGTCAACGCTCCGCCGACCTGCGGTCTCACAACCTCCTGCCTGCCCTGCAAAGATTATGTCGGCAGGCCCATCACCATCGACGCCTCCGGTTCGTCCGACCCCGATGGCCAGGTCGCCAAGGCCGATTTTGCCATCACCGACGCGGCCGGCAACCCGGTCGATCAATTCATGGACGGAGAGGCGCCCTTTGTTTGGGATAAAACCTTCGACCAACCGGGGACCTATGCCATCACGGTCGTCGTTACCGATGATTTCGGCGCCGTTTCCGAGCCCTGCCGGGTGGTCCTCGAGGTCACTCAGAAACGGCTGTTCTTCTTGATTGAAGGCGGTCCCGGACTCCTGCACGGCACCTACACGGCCATGCTGTGGGCCAGAGCCGGCTTGCTGTATAAGATCGTGCCCGACACGCTGGACTTTATCCTTTCCGTCGGCGGCGGTGTTCCGATGCAAGGCGAGCCGTGGACCTCGTTCGTGATGGGCAATTCCCTCCTGAACGTCCATGCCGGTCCGGCCTTCGTGGCCGGCGGTTTGGGCTTCAGCACCAAGGAGCAGGAGACACGGAAGGCCGGGATCGACCTGGTTGGCGAAGTGGGTGTTGACCTTTTCAAGATGAACTCCTCGGTCGGCTCGATCCTCTTTGAGTTGCGTGCTCCTGTGCTTACCTCCGATCGTTCTTTCGATGAGCACCACAAGCTGTTGCTCGGGTTCCGCTACATCTTCTGAGTCAAGGAGTCGACATCGCGACGTCCGTGTACACGGCTGCCGGGATCTTCCCCATGCTTCCAGAGAGACTGTCGACGGACCTAACCTCCCTCAACGAGGGCCAAGTGCGCTTGGCGATCGTCATCGAGATGGTGGTCGCCGCCGGAGGTACGGTCACGGAGTCCGACGTCTATCGGGCGGTCGTGATGAATCGCGCGAAGCTCGCCTATAACGGCATCGCCGCGTGGCTCGCCGGCCGGCCTCGACGAGTTGAACGAATTGGGTCGGCACTGCACCGAACAGGAGGATAATGCGGCTAAGGTCGAGCGACAAGTGGAGAAATCAGCGGCCGCGCTGCTTCTGGCATCCCGGATCGGCGAGCGCTTTGATGCCATCGTGACCGGCGCCTCCGACAAGGGCACCTGGGTCCGGATCTTGCGGCCCGCGGTCGAGGGGAGGGTCGTACGTGGTTTCGAGGGCCTCGATGTCGGTGACAGCGTGCGCGTCGAGATCACTGACATCAATGTCGAACGGGGCTTCATCGACTTCGTCCGGCTTCGGCGTGAATAGCGGGCGGGCAGGAAATATGCTGTTTAGCAAGAAAAGTGCTGTTTTATGGGTCAATTTCTTAGGCAAGATAGCAGCTCAATTTGTCAAACCGGAGGCTTTGCATCGCCGGTCAGCTGAAATTCCGTCTTTTTCCAGAGAGGAAATCAATTTCCTGGCATTCTGAGAACGCGGAAAGATTCTGGCATGAAAGCCGCATTTAGACAGGTAGCTTCTCCCCAGTCCATCGTACCGTCCAATAACGGATGGGCGCGGGACAGCGAGAGGCAAAAGAAAAAAAGGAGGTCAATATGCTTTGGACAATCTTAGTCATCCTGTTTGTTCTGTGGCTTCTGGGTCTTGTTACGGCTCACACCTTCGGCGGCCTTATCCACATTCTTCTGGTCATCGCCGTGATCGTTCTGGTCGTCCGACTGTTGCAGGGACGGAAAGTTCTTTAGCCGGGAAAACGCCTCAATGATTTGGCCGAAGGTCCGGGCCTCAAGACGGATATGGGGACTCCTCGCCGGCCTGGGGCTGATTACCCCCGGTCTCTTTTCCGATCAGGTTTTCAAATACCAGAAAACCAAGCCTGAAAAAGGATATTTGATCCAGACGGTTCCCTTCGAAAAATGGCTCGAAAGAAATTATTGCGGCCCGGCCTGCTTGGCTATGGTCCTCAACTATTGGGATGAAACGCGATCCTTCAGCCAGCGGAAAATCACGGATGAGATCTATGATTCCGAAAACCAGGTGACCTATAACTCCGAGCTGGTCTTGTATCCGCGAACCAAAGGATTTGAGAGTTACTCTTTCCAGGGAAACCTGCGGATCTTGAAGGATGTGGTTGGGAGAGGCATCCCGGTGATCGTTCTGACTAAAGCCATAAAACAGATAGCCAAAGGACACTACCGGGTGGTCATCGGGTTTGATGATGACGAGGACCAGGTCATCTTCCACGACCCCTATTTTGGAGACCGGACTGCCATGACGTCCGAGGATTTCATGAAGGTCTGGGAGCTGGGAAAGGGACGCAACGAGTCCCGGTGGATGATGGCCGTGGTCCCCGGTCAAAGCCCTTTCCCTTTTCCCGCTCTGCAAAACGACCCTCTGACGTCCATCAATCTGGCTACGGCCTATTACCGGAGGTCGGAATTCATGAAATCGAGGGAGCAGTGGGAAAAAGCCAGAGAGTCCCTCAGCGAGGATCCCTATCCCCTGTACAGCCTGGGCATGCTCAGCCTGAGAGAAGGCAAGGCCGAGGAGGCTGAGGCTTATGCCCTTAAAGCACTCAGTGTGGACGCAAAAAGCGCCTACGCCCACGACGTCCTGGGCCTGGCTTGCGCCAATCAAGGCAGGCTTGTCCCGGCTTTAGAGTCGCTCGGTCAGGCTCTCCGTCTTGCCCCGGGTGAGGAGTTTATCCGCAAGCATTATCTACAGGTCAGGGCTCTCTATATCGAAAGAGCCCGGCTTGAAAACATTCCAAAAAAAGGAGAAGTCAAATGAGAAGACGGGTTAAGATCTGGGGTGTCCTGTTGATGATTGTGATGGTCTCTTCCTTTGCCGCTGCCGTTCAGAAACCGGCGCTTCAGGAGGCGGGGACGACGAATCAGCTCGTGATCGATGCGCAAGACGTGATCACGGCTTCCGATGCCGGGGGAGGCGATATCTCCACAAGAGATCTCGTCATCATCATCCTCGTTATTGTGGGGCTTGCCGCCCTGGGCGTCCTCGCCCTTTAGCTTCAGCGCGTCCGGCAGCACCTTTCTTGCGGGAGATCTGAGGGGAAGTCATTCTCCCGACTGATCTGAAGAGGGCGTCCTCTCACAGGGGAGGACGCCCATTCTGACGCTGCCTGAGGAGGTATAATTCCATGAAGCTTGTGGGAATTATTTTCATCGTTCTAGGAGTCTTGGCTCTGGTTTATCAGGGTATCCAATATACGACCAAGGAGAAAATCCTTGGTATCGGTTCCATCAAGCTCTCGGCGGATACGAAGAAAACCATCCCGCTGCCTCCCATTGTAGGAGGAGTCGCGCTCGTCGCGGGTATCGCCTTGATCGTTGCAGACCGAAGAAAGAAATAACGGAGTTTTCGTGGGCCAGTGGCTCAGCGTCGGCGTCGCCCGTTACGCCCGGAAGCTCAACCGGATGTGGACGAGACGCAACCGGACGTTCCTCAGAGTTGTCGACCTACTGAAGCCCAAGCCAGGCTCCAGAATCTCCGTGGATTACAGGGAGGAGGTCTCCCTCGACCTCTGAGAAGAAGGCCTCTTAACTCCCTCCGGGCGCGCCGGCGGGCTTGACAAAGCTCATTTCTTTTTCTAGAATTCCCTAACAGCCAGAACAGGGTGAAGTGTAATGGCTAAGGTTCTGATCATAGATGATGATGAACTCATTTGTGACTGGATCGCGAAAGTCGTTACCCAATTAGGGCATTGCCCTGTCTCGACGCACCTGCTCCGGGAGGGACTCAGGAAAGTCCAATCCGATCATTTTGACATTGTTTTTCTGGACGTCCGGATGCCCGATGGAAGCGGCTTGGAGATCATGCCGAAGCTCAAAGCCATCCGATCTTCCCCGGAAATCATCGCGATCACCGGGCTGGGCGATCCCGACGAGGCCGAAATCGCCATCCAAAACGGCGCCTGGGATTATATAGAAAAGCCGGCTTCGTTCGAAACCCTCAAACTCCCCATTATCCGGGCTCTGGAATATCGAGCGGAAAGAAGACCGAGGAACCCATCGACCGTTTTGAAAAGAAACGACATTATCGGAGATTCGCCAAAGATCACTTCTTGTCTGGAACTTCTGGCCCAGGCCGCCGGCAGCGACGTCAATGTTCTCATCACCGGCGAAACCGGAACCGGGAAAGAGCTTTTTGCAAAGGCTATTCATTCCAACAGCTCCCGGGCCCAAAGAAATTTTGTGGTCGTTGACTGCACGGTGCTTCCCGAGACGCTTGTTGAAAGCGTCCTTTTTGGGCATACGCGGGGAGCTTTCACCGGAGCCGATCGAAGCGAGGAGGGATTGATCAAGCAAGCCGACGGAGGAACTCTTTTTTTAGATGAGATCGGGGAGCTGCCGTTTTTGATTCAAAAGCGATTCCTCCGGGTGATTCAAGAGCACCGCTTCCGTCCTGTCGGAGGACGTCAAGAAATCGAGAGCGATTTCAGGCTTGTGGCGGCGACAAACCGTAACCTGGAAAGCATGGTCCGGGAGGGACGATTCCGAGAAGATCTGTTCCATCGGCTTCGGACTCTGAGTATTGAATTACCCCCCTTGAGAGAACTTCTCGGAGACATCAAAAAATTGACGGTCTTTTATATGAACGCCTTGTGCGAGCGGTTTGGAATAGTGCTAAAGGGAGCTTCTCCTGAATTCTGGGAGGTCGTGAGCGCATATAAATGGCCCGGCAATGTGCGAGAGCTGATCCAGGCTCTGGAGAAAGCTTTGCTTTCGGCGAAAGATGAACCCATGCTGTTCCCCAAACACCTTCCGACGTATATTCGTATTCAGGTGGCCCGAAACTCTTTCCCGAGGAAGCCGGCCGGCCAGGGCCAGGCAGAGATGCCCTCGACCGTTCCCAAAGTGCCGAGCAAATTGAAAGAGATTCGGAAAGCAGCCGTTTCTGAAGCCGAGCAACAGTATCTGAAGGACCTGATCTCTTTTGTGGGCGGAGATATCAACAAAGCTTGCCGGATTTCCGGCTTGTCTCGCTCCAGATTCTATACTCTTCTCAGAAAATTCCGACCAACCGATGCACGTTGGTCGGCATGATGCCGATCACGGCGTTTAAAAAGACAGAAAATGAGTACTCATTTATTGGAAAAAGTGCTGTTTAAGAGAACAAATTGCTGCCGATTCTGGGGGGAAAGCGGCTAATACAATTTCCTCACCCCTAAAAAACTAATTGTCTGGTTTTATGGATTTGGCATGTTTCTTGCCGATGATTCAGTAGGCATAAAGAGAAACAAATGCAGCTGCTTTTTTATTCAAGTAGGGATGATCAAGATAAAAAGAGACTTGAAGCGGCCGTTCATAAGGTGATCCCGGAAAGTAAAATAGAACTCTTCAAAAGACTGGATGACTTGAGGGAAAGACTCCGGAGGCCGGTAGAACCGGATTCTATCGCAGTTCTCTCAGCTTCGAACCGAGAAGAGCTTCAGCAGATGCAGGGGCTCCGCCGGTTGTTCATTGAGATTTATGTCGTCCTTGTTATCCCCGATCGAAAAAAGAGCACGATCGAGCTTGCCCATCTCTTGTTGCCGCGATTCTTAAGCCGTGTAAACAGTAATTTCACAGATCTCAAAATTGTCTTAGACAAAATGTATATGAATTCTCAACATTCCCAATTCGCCTGATGGGGAATTATTCCGGGAGTCGTAAAATGGATGGACCAATCGTTTCAAAAAGCGTTGTCAAAGCCATCGTCGTCGCCCTTATGGTTTGGGCCGTTTCCTGCGCCATTAATCCGGTCACCGGTAAAAGAGAGCTCATGCTCTTGTCCTCAGCTGACGAAGTCGCGATGGGGCAGCAGACGGATCCACAAATTTTGCAGACCTACGGGAAATATGAGGATGCCGATCTGGCCCGTTACGTCAGCGCCATCGGAAAAAAATTGGGCGCTTTAAGCCACCAGCCGAATCTGACCTATACCATCCAGGTGCTGGATAGCCCGGCCGTCAACGCTTTCGCCGTGCCCGGCGGGTATGTTTACCTGACCCGAGGGATATTGGCCTACCTCAACGACGAAGCCGAATTGGCCGGCGTCTTGGGCCATGAAATCGGCCACATTGCCGCGCGTCACAGCGCCCAACAGTACAGCAAGGCCCAGTTTGCCCAATTGGGATTGGGCCTGGGGAGCATGGTTTCAAAAACGTTTCGCAAATACGCCGGCGTAGCCGAATTTGGAGTCGGGATGCTATTTTTGAGCTTCAGTAGAGATGACGAACGCCAAGCGGATGCCCTGGGAGTCGAATATTCCTCCAAGGCCGGATACGACTCCAATCATATGGCGAATTTATTCGTCTCATTAGAGCGGCTCAATCCGGGAGAGTCTCAGGGCGGACTTCCCGGTTGGTTCTCCACTCACCCCAACCCGCCCGATAGAATCGCCGCCATCAAACAAGACACTTTGGCCTGGCGGGAAAAAATTAAACAAACCAAATTTGCGGTAAATCGCGATCAGTATTTAAGGCAGATCGATGGAATTGTCTTCGGCGAAGATCCGCGCCAGGGTTATGTTGAAGGCAATGTTTTTTATCACCCTCAACTCAGATTTCAGTTTCCGGTCCCTGCGGGTTGGAAAGTCAACAACACGGCATCTCAAGTTCAGATGATCAATCAACAACAGAATGCGATTATTCTCTTCTCCATGGCACCCGAAAAATCTTCCTCGGCTGCAGCGCAAGCGTTCATCAAAGAAAGCCAAGCCGTTGTCGTAAAATCAGAAAGGACCCAAGTCAACGGATTGCAGGCTTATCGGTTAATCTCCGACGTTACATTAGAGCAAGGTGTCATTCGCGTGATGTCTTATTTCATCCAGAAGGGACAGACCGTTTATGCTTTTCTTGGATATACGGAGCAGTCCCGGTTTAATGGATATTCCTCCGTTTTCGAACAGACGATGGGTCGATTTAAGAACCTAACGGACGCTAATAAAATCAACGTCAAAGCCGAACGACTGGACGTAAAACGAACCACGACCCAGGGGAGCTTACGCCAGGCCCTCCAGAAATTCGGCGAGCCGGCAAATCAAGGGGAAGCTCTGGCGATCATCAACGGGATGAAGCTCGATGATGCCCTTCCCAGAAATACATACCTCAAGGTTGTCGTGAAATAGCCTTTTTCCAATGCCATCTGGCTGGAGCCAACTTGAACGGAGCGGAAAGCCAAATTCCTATGATATGAATGGCCTATCATTGGGAGCATATACTCATTTAAAAAAACCGAAAGGAGGTCAACATGCCGAGAGGAGATAGAACCGGACCGACCGGGAAAGGGCCGGGTACAGGTAAAGGTCGCGGCGGTTGCCGGCAAGGCGGCCAGGCACGTGGACTCGGCGGTGGAAAAGGCCAGGGAAAAGGCCGGGGCCAGGGCGGGGGCGGTGGACAGGGCCAGGGTCCTGGAAGAGGAGGGGGAAACCGTTAGCCGTCAGTAGATATTCTCAAGGGCCGTCCCCTGACGGTCAACGAAGCCCGGCCCCGCATCGACCGGCCTCGTAAATTCTTTTATCTCCGCTGACTGATGATCCCCCGAAGCTGCTGAGACAATTGCTCGGTCCTCTCAACCTTGAATTCCTGGAAAAAACCCTGCACGAAGGGGTCCGATTTGAACCGGTCGATGAGGCTGTAGAAAAGGGCATCCTGAAGCTGAGCTGATTAGCGCGTGGGCGGCGGAGTGACCGGGCCGTTGGCAACAATCGTCAGCCGGGCGCCGTCAGGGAT
>JBAUIH010000097.1:0-10180 GCA_049682755.1 Candidatus Aminicenantales bacterium
TCCATCGACGATGGAGTGGGCACTCTTCATTTCGGCTAGGCGAGGGGCAGTGGCGTGAGAAACCCGTATGAGGAGAGAGCGGGCACGGTTTCTCGACCGCAGGGAGAGAAGAGCGAACGACGAATCGAGCCCGTTTTCCGCGCTGGGAGAAAACGGGCGCGGTTTCGATGCCACTGCCCCTCGTCTTTTCTTGACTTGACCGGAGCTTCGAATTATGATGGGCGGCAAGAGCGGAATGATCAAGTACGCGCTGGCCGTCGTCGGTCCCCTGGACACGAATTGCTACCTTGTCTACTGTGGAGAAACGCTCGACTGCGCCATCATCGATCCCGGCGCCGAGGCGGAGCGGATCTTTCCTTTGATCTATGAGCTGGGGCTCGAGCCGTCCATTCTCCTCAACACCCACGGCCACCTCGACCACATCGGCGCCAACCGGGATATCAAGGACAAGTTCGGAATCCCCCTTTGTATCCACGGGCTCGATATGCCGCTTCTCGAGAGCGATCTGCAATCCGAGTTGAGCTTCTTTCTCTGCGCCAAGGAATCGCCGCCTCCGGATCGCCTTCTCCAGGACGGAGACACCATCTCCATCGGGAGGTCGAGCCTGCGCGTCATCCATACGCCCGGGCATACCCCGGGCAGCGTCAGCTTCCTCGGCGACGGGTTTCTCTTCTCCGGCGACACGCTCTTCAACGGCGGCGTCGGCCGGACCGACCTCCCCGGAGGTTCGACGCGAGATCTGGAGAATTCCATCCGGACACGAATCCTGACTCTTTCTCCAGAGACGATCGTCCTTCCCGGACACGGGCCCTGGACTACGGTCGGCGAGGAGAAGGAGTCCAATCCCTTTCTTGGATGAACGCGCCGCGCTCCTCCGCTGAAGACGTCCTTCGGCTCTTCCTGGATTATCTCTCGGTCGAAAAAGGGCTTTCGCAAAACACCGTTGTCTCCTATGGCCGCGATCTCCGCAAGTTTTTCCTGTTCCTCGAGAGGGAGAAAAAAGACTGGGGCCGGGCCGATGAAAACACCTTGGCCCTCTTCGTTCATCGGCAGAGCCAGGCGGGGCTCGGGGCCCGGTCCCGGGCCCGGCTCATCTCGGCTCTGAAGTCGTTCTACCGGTTTCTCCTCCTGGACGGGCTCGTTGACAAGAACCCTGCGGCGAACCTGTCCTCCCCCAAAGCATGGCTTTCCTTGCCCACGTTCCTGACCATCGACGAGGCGGCCCATCTTGTCCTTCAGCCGGATGAACGGGACCTCCACGGACTCCGCGACCGGGCCATGCTCGAGGTTCTCTATGCGACCGGGCTCAGGGTGAGCGAACTCATCCAGCTCCGGCCCGGCAATCTCAACCTGGATGACGGCTACGTCATCTGCCGGGGAAAAGGCGGAAAGGAAAGGGTTGTCCCGCTGGGCAGAGCGGCCGCCGCCCTGACCCGAAGATATGTCGATGACGTCCGGCCTCGGCTGGTGAAGAAGCCGGTCGAGGCGCTGTTTCTGACCCGTCTGGGTTCTCCCTTCACCCGTCAGGGGATCTGGAAGATGCTTCGAGAGTATGCCCGAAAGGCGGGGCTCGAAGCCAAGGTCAGCCCCCACGTTCTCCGGCATTCTTTCGCCACCCATCTTCTGGAAAGGGGAGCGGACCTGCGTTCGGTGCAGCTCATGCTGGGGCACAGCCAGATCACGACCACCCAGATTTACACCCACGTCAGCCGGGAGCGGCTTCGCCAGGTCTACGAAAAATATCACCCCCGGGCCTGAGCGGTCGGGCGGCCGTCACCGCGCTTGGCGGGGGCGATCTCGAAGAGGAATGATGCTGATGTTCACCTTGACCTGGTGCGACTGGGAGGTGAAAACGGTCCGCTGCCGCTTGAGCAGCCATTGCTGGTTCTTCCAGGCCCAGGAGTAGGCTTTGTTCACGGGGCCGGAATAGATCTCGGCTTCCGGAAGCTCGACCCTGTTGGAACCTTTGAAGATACCGTCATTGTAATCGATCAGGGAGCTCTTCTGGCCGTTCTGTGCGGAGGAGGGAAGAAGGAGCGGGAAGGCATCCTCGTCCTGGGCCAGCGGGACCGTCAGGCCGTCCACCAGAAAATCGAGGCGGAGGCTGCCCCCGACCCGGATGAAGTATTTGAGGTTAAAGCCGGGCTTTTCAGGAAAGTCGTTCGTGGTCAAGACTCTCGTTCCTTCCGGAAGGGAAAGAATCTCCCTGGCCTCCCAGTCGCCGAGCCGGCAGTCAAGCCGGTAGAGAAGGTAATCCTGATCGTCTTTTTCCAGCCAGCCGGTCCACTGGACGGAAAAAGAGAAATACCCGGCTGCCGACGGTCCTCCCTCCTCCAGCCTGTAGTCTCCGTCCGCCTTCAATCGAAGGCTGACCTCCCACCTGCGGGGAGAGGCTCCGGAGTCTTGCGCATAGGGGAGAGACGGGCGGGCCTGGAGAAGCGGAACGGTCAGGAGAAGCAGGGCAAGCCTCCTCGAAAACAAAGAACGCGTTTGTCCTGCCCGCATGGTCGGCTCGCCCGGAGAACATTATTCTAATCCCTTCCGACGGACCTTGACAAGCCCGGCCGGTTCCGCTATCATGCGCGGTTAAACTTATTAGTTTAGTCTCTAAACTATCCGGTTCTCAGATTAAACCCGAGAGTCCAAAGATGAAAAGAAAAGAACTCCAGCAAGAACGTGAGGCTTGGCGGCGACAACGGTTCCGCCGCTCCATCATCGAGGCGGCCGAGCGGGTCATCGTCCGCAAAGGGTACAGCCTCGTGACCATGGACGACGTCGCCCGGGAGGCGGAGCTCTCCAAGGCGACCCTGTACAATTATTTCCGGAGCAAGAGAGAGCTCACCCTCGAGATCCTCAGCCATTTTTTCGAGGAGGTCGATGAGGGAGGGCGGAAGATCGCTTCGTTGCCGCTGAGCGCCTCAGAAAAACTGAAGAAAGCGATCCGGTTCTATCTCCAGTTCAATCTGGATAAGGAGAACATCTCCCGGATGCTCCTCACGGACCGGTCATTCGTCGAGAGGATGAAAATTCTCGTGACCCCGGAGAGCAAGCCCGCCTCGGATCTGGACAGGCGCTTCATAACCAAGATGAAGGCCAAACGTAAAGAAATATTGGACAGGGTATCCGGCTTCCTGAAAGAGGGAGTCGCCTCAGGCGAGTTCCGCAAGATCGATATCCCGGCGGCCGTCATCTTTCTGGAATCCGTCCTCCAGGGATATTGCCAGGCCCGGTATTGGCATGAACATCCTTACAGCGTCCCTGAAGCCACGGAGATCATCCATGGTTTTTTGCTTCAAGGCATTAAAAAGAAAGAAGGCCTCGTGAAAGGAGCGTCAAGATGAAGAGATATGTTCTCACCATGCTGGCCCTGTGGCTCCTCGCCGGAAGCGGCCGGGCCATCCCGGCCGAGGAAAAGATCACGCTCACGCTCGAGAAGAGCATCGACCTGGCCCTTTCCCAGAATCCATTCTATCTGGCTTCCCAGGAGAGAGTGGATGGGGCTCATGCCAAGGTGAGAGAGGCTGCCGCCCAGTTTTTCCCCAGCCTGAACGCCCAGGGGCTCCAGAACCTGGACGAGAAGGTGTTCGTCCTCGAATTCCCCTCCATGATTCCCGGTGGAAGTCCGCAGCGGGTGGCCATCGATTTCACCCGGGACTACCAGCTCTCTCTGTCATTTTCTGTTCCCCTGTACACGGGTGGCCGTCTGACCGCCGGTTATAGATCGGCCAGGCTGAACTATCTTTCCTCGCAGGAGTCGGCCCGGCAGACCACCCAGGAAACCGTCTTCAACGTCAAACGCGGCTTCTACAATTGCCTCCTGGCCGAGCAGCTGGTCCAGGTCACGGAAGAAGCCCTCGAACTCGCCGAGAAGCTGTTGCAAAACGTCAGGAACATGTATGAAGTCGGGATGGCTTCCCGCCTGGACCTTCTTCGGGCCGAAGTCCGGATGGCCAATTTGAAGCCGCCGGTGATCCAGGCCCGGAACAACCTCGCCCTGGCCGAACTCAGCCTCAAGACATTTCTCGGGTTGGACGTGGACCAGCCGATGGAAGTCGTCGGCGACATGACCTACTCTCCGGTCGAGGTCGACCTGGAGGAGAGCATCGCCCGGTCGCTGGCCAACCGGCCGGAGGTCAATCAACTGCTCTACCAGAAACAGATCGCCGGCGAAATGGTCAAGCTCGCCAAGGCCGATTATCTGCCGACCATCGCCATTTCCGGAAGCTACAGCACCTGGGCCGATCAGTTCAATTTCAGAAAAAATACCTGGCAAGACTTCTACGCGTTCAATCTCGTCCTGAACATTCCGATTTTCAACGGCCTGCAAATCCCGGCCAAGGTGGCCCAGTCGAAGGCCTTGATCCGGGAGCTCGAGCACACCGAAAGAGGGCTCCTCAACAACATCAAGTTCGAGGTCCAGTCCGCCTACCTGAACCTCAACCAGGCCAAAGAGTCGCTCCTCTCCCAGGAGAAGAACGTCGATGCGGCCAAGGAGAGCGTCCGAGTGGCCGAGCTCAACTACACGGAAGGATTGATTACCATCACGGATGTGGGCGCAGCCCAGGTCGCCCTCAGCGAGGCGAGGATCAATTACCTCCGGGCGATCTATGATTATGTCATCTCCCTGGCCCAGCTCGAGAAGGCCATGGGGTTGGGTTGGAAAGAGTCTGCGTCGATGTAAAGGAGAAAAACGATGGAGATAACAAAACGCTTTGGGGCGCTCACAGCGCTGGGACTCGCGCTGGCCCTGCTGCTTTCGTGCAAACCGCCGCAAAAGGCGGAATCCAAGGAAAAGGCCCAGGCCGTCGGCGCGGCGCCGGTCAAGGTCTTCCAGGTCGTCAGACAGCGGATCTCCGAGAAGTTGTTTTATACGGGGACGATCGAGGCCAGGCAGAAGATCAACATCACTCCCGATGTCGGCGGAAAGATCGAGCGCATCAACGTCAACGAAGGCGACCGCGTGTCCAAAGGGCAAATCCTGGCCGAGCTGGACACCAAATCGATTCGGCTTCAGCTCGAGCAGACCGAGGCCGCCCTGGCCGTCGCCCAGGCCAATTTCAACAACGCTAAAACGAATTGGGAACGCATGGATCGGCTTTATAAAGAGAAGGCCGTTTCCGAACAGCAGTATGAACAGGTCAAGTTGGGATATGATTCCGCCGAAGCCCAGCTCAGCCAGGCCCAGGCGGCCGTCAACCTGGCCAAGCACAGCCTGGATGTCTCCATCATGAAAGCACCCTTTGGCGGCATTATCGCCTCCAAGAACGCCGAGGTCGGGGATGTCATCAATCCCCTGATGGGCGGTTTTTCGCCGGGGAGCGGCGGAGGCGTGCTCACACTGGTGGACTTTTCCCGGGTCAAAATCCGGGTGGAAGTCTCAGGGTCCGATATCCCCCTCATCCGGAAGGGACAGGAGACCATCCTGCGCGTTCCGACGATCCCCGGACGGGAGTTCAGGGGGACCGTCCAGGTGGTCAACCTGGCCGCCGATTCGCAGTCCAAGAAATTCGGGGTCGAGGTGGCGGTGGACAATCCGGAGCTGATCCTCCGGCCGGGGACGTTCGGTCAGATCATCCTTGAGGTTCAAACTCATGAGAACGCCCTGGTCGTTCCGCAGAAGGCCATCCTCGAGAATGCGCACGTATTCATTGCCCGGGATGGCAAGGCGGTGAAGAGGGCTGTCACCTTGGGTCTCCAGAACTCGATATTGGTCGAGATTTTGAGCGGCGTCGAAGAGGGAGACGCGGTCATCGCCGAGGGCAACTTCGGCCTGGAGGATAGCGCTCCCGTCGAGATAACCGGTGAGGTCCAGAAATGAAGATCCCCGAATTTTCCGTCAACCGGCGCGTCAGCACGACCATGCTGGCCATGATCCTGGTCGTGGTGGGCTTCGTTTCGTTCTCCAGGCTGGGGCTGGATTTTTTCCCCGACCTCGAATTCCCCACCGTCTCGGTCGTGACCAGCTACCGGGGCGCTTCGTCCGAGGACCTCGAGAAGGCCGTCACCAAACCTCTGGAGCAGATCGCCAGCTCGATCAGCCGGGTGAAAAAAGTCACCTCGATCACCTCGGAGGGCGTCTCGGCCATCACCGTCGAGTTCGAATGGGGCACCAATTTGGATTTCGCCGCCCAGGACGTTCGTGACCAGATTGCCTTGTACCGGCAATTTTTGCCCGAGGAAGCGACCGATCCGTTGGTCTTCAAATTCAACCTGGGGCAGATGCCGATCGTTTTCTGGGGAGTCATCGGCAACCGCCCGACCTCGGAGCTCCAGAAGATCATTGAGGACGAGGTCTCGCCCCGCCTGGAGAGAATCGACGGTGTCGCCGCCGCCCGCGTTTTTTCAACCGAGGTCCGGGAGATCCTCGTCGATATCGACAAGACGGCGCTGGAAAGCCGGAACCTCTCTCTGGACCGGGTCATCGGGGCCCTGGCCGTGGAAAACATCAACCTGCCGGCGGGATATCTCGTCGAACGGCACTCGGATCTCCTGGTACGGACCATGGGGGAATTCAAAACCCTTGACGATATCCGGTTTGTCGTCATCGGCGCCACGGCGGCCGGAGAGCCGCTTTATCTCGGCGATATCGCCGAAGTCAAGGACACCTTGAAAGAATCGCGCTATGTCGGCCGGATCCAACAGCAATCCGGCGTCTTCTTGATGGTCAGCAAGCGCTCCGGAGCGAACACCGCGACAACGGGCAGCGAGGTCAAAAAGGCGTTGGCCGAAATCCGGGAGACGCTTCCCTCGGACATCCAGTTCTTTATGGCCATGGATCAATCGGACATGATCCAGACGGTCGCCAGCAAGACGGTGAATAATGCCTGGATGGGTGGCCTCCTGGCCATCCTGGTCATCTTTCTTTTCCTCCGCAACTGGCGGCCGACCCTGACCATCGCCATAGCGATCCCCTTGTCCGTCATCACGACGTTCATCGCCTTCTACGCCGCCGGCTACACCCTCAACCTGCTGACCCTGGGAGGCTTGACGCTGGGCATCGGGATGCTGGTCGATAACGCCATCGTCGTCATCGAGAACACCTTCCGGCACAAAGAAGAGGGCAAGGACCGCAAAACGGCTTCCATCCTGGGCGCTTCGGAAGTGGGCATGGCCATCACCGCCTCCACGATGACGACCATCGTCGTCTTCCTGCCGATGATTTTCGCTCAAGGCATCACCGGAAAACTGACCCGCAGCCTGGCTCTGGCGATCACCTTTTCTCTCATCTCTTCCTTGTTTATCGCCTTAACGGTTGTCCCCATGCTGTCCTATACTCTGTTCGGCAGGGGGCCGGCCAACGGGGAGGCTTCTCTGCCGGCGCGAAAGAGAAAAGAGCCCCAGTTCCAAAAAGTGCGTCAGCTTTACCGCGGATGGCTGACCTGGGCACTCCATCATCGCCGCCTGATGATCTTTGGGGCCATCGGTATTTTCGTATTATCTCTGGCCATTGTTCCCTTTTTGGGTACGGAATTCATGCCCGCCCAGGACCGGAACATGATCATCCTCAAAGTGAAGATGCCGGTAGGGACGGCCCTCGAAGAGACGAACCGGGTCGTTTCCATGGTCGAAAGTATCATGTCCCAGCAGCCCGAGATCGACATCATCACGGCCCAGGCCGGGTCGGCTGCCGAAGAGGACGCCAGCGATGCCGGGAGCACGCTGAGCAATGCCGGGCCCCATGAAGGCCTCCTCTGGGTCGGGCTGATCAAACAGAGCCGGAGGAAGTCCAGCGATGTTCAAGTCCTGGAAATGATCCGGGGAAAACTTCCCCGGCTGGAGAACGTCAAGTTCGAGGCCGTCGACATGAGCCAGATCATGTTCAGCGGAGCGAGCGCCCCGGTGGAGATCAAGGTTTTTGGGAAAGACCTCGACCGG
This sequence comes from Candidatus Aminicenantales bacterium, assembly GCA_049682755.1. Taxonomy (GTDB): domain Bacteria; phylum Acidobacteriota; class Aminicenantia; order Aminicenantales; family UBA8522; genus UBA8522. The sequence continues at coordinate 7,876 of JBAUIH010000097.1, forward strand.
CTCAAGGAGATTGCCGACGGCATCGTCAGCCGGATCCAGGATATGCCGGGCCTCCGGGACTTGACCCATTCCATGAGTCAAGGCAAGCCCGAGTATCAGATCCAGGTAGACAGACAGCGGGCAGCCAAGCTCGGCCTGATGGTCAGCCAGGTCGCCAACACCGTTCAAACGGCGACCTTGGGCCGGGTGGCCACCCGGTACCGGGAAGAAAGCGAGGAAATCGACATCCGGGTTCGCTTCCAGGAGAAGTTCAGGGACGATATCAAGGAGATCGAGAATATCCCGATCGTGACTCCCTTGAACAAAGTGGTCTACGTCGGGCAGGTGGCGACGATCGAGAAAGGCGAGGGGCCCATCCAGATCGTTCGCGAAAACCAGGCCCGCCGGGTGACCGTCACGGCCAACATCGCCGGGCGCGACCTGGGAAGCATTGTCCGGGACATCCGGGGACGGCTGGGGCCGATCGAAAAGCAGCTGCCGGCGGGTTATTTCCTGGAGTTCGGCGGCTCCTATGAACAGATGAGCGATGCCTTCAAAACCCTGGCCGCCGCCTTCCTGCTGGCGTCCCTGCTCGTCTACATGGTCATGGCTTCACAGTTCGAGTCGTTCCGCCATCCCTTGGTCATCATGTTCGCCATTCCGCTTGGCTTGATCGGCGTTGTTCTGGGTCTTCTGGTCGCCGGGAAATCGGTCAGCCTCCCGGTGCTCATCGGGTTTATCCTCCTGGCCGGAGTCGCCGTCAACAACGGTATCGTCATGATCGATTACGTCAATCGGCTGTGGCGGGGCGGGCTGGACAAGCGGGAGGCCATCGTCACGGGCGCGGTCACCCGGATGCGCGCCGTTCTCCTGACCGCCTTCACGACGATGCTCGGCATGCTGCCCATGGCCCTCAGCCGGTCGGAGGGCTCGGAATTCCGGGCCCCGATGGCCATCACCGTTCTCTCCGGGCTGTTGGCCACCACCTTCCTGACGCTGTTTATCATCCCGGTCGTTTACAGTCTGTTCGAAAAAGTGTCCTTTAAGAAAGAGAAAGCCGTCTAATACCGGAGGAAGGCGCCGATCTTGCCATAGCGATCGAGCTTCGAGGGCGGGGTTACATAGCGAACGGGGATTTTTCTGTCCATAGCCGCATGGACGCTCTCGTGGACGATATCCTGGACTTTGTCGGTCTTGACCTGGCAAACCGGGCAGCGGAGGGAATCCAGGTAGAGAAAGTGGCACTTCGGGCAGATCCGCCCTTCCCTAGCGAAATTCCTCGTCAGGACCAGTGTTTGGACTTCGGCGGTGTTCAGCTTGCTGAGCACATTTTTTAGGCCCGATGCGGCCCGACCCCCTTTTTCGAGTTCGGAAATCAAGGCTTGAGCGAGATCGGCCTCTTCCTCCGCCTTGAGGGCCCTCTCGATCTCCATCGCCTGTTTGAGGATCTTGTCTTCGGGGTCGGCGGAGTTGGTCTTTAACCATCCTTTCAGCCGTTCTTTAAGATAGGGATGGAGCAGCGGCTCGAAATCCGAGCGGCACTCTTCCTTGCAGCCGAGGAAGAGCCAATCGAACTGGTTTTTCTTGAACAGTTCGAAGGTCTTCCGCGCGGCCTTCTTGAAATGGTCATGGAGGTGGGCATCGATATGCCGTTCGATGCGCTTCGATTCATAACCCTTCCAGCCGCCCTCGCGCACGCGGCTGGGGACATCGCTCCGGACGCTGTCGATGAGCTCGATTTCCCCCATGAAGATCTCGTACCAGCGGGCTTCTTGACGGCTGAGGAGAAGAGCGCAGATGCGGCGGTACTCGTCCCGGATAGACAAGAGCGGCCGGACGTGGAGACTCCGGTCGAAAAAAAGATGGTTCCGGGGAGGACGGGGGAGCGTCAGGTCCTGCCAGAGTTTCGCGCCATGGCAGGTGAAGATGGCCAGTCCGGCTCCGTTGAAGGAAGAAAGCCTTTGGGTTCCGAAGCGGGCGATCTTTTCAAGATCCTGGTGGAGCGATTCCTTCCTGATCCTGCTCAGGTCCATCGAGTCGAGCCTCGCCCGGCCTTCGTTGAGAAGATTCTTGAAGGAGACGGCGACCTCTTTCCTGGTCTTCCGGCTCTTGTCCGTGTCCAGATAGAAAGAGGTGGCCCAGAGACTCTCGCTTTTAAACCCGGCAAGGGCCTGGATTTGGGCTCGGGAAGTGAGTTTCATTCAACCTCCTTGGTGGTTTTTTCCTGGCGAAAGGGTCGAAAAAAAAACAGAATTTTACGGTCACTTTTTAGCGATCGGCGTTCCCTTTTTCCGGGTCCCCGTTGAAAACCCTGGTCGTGTTAGCC
>JBAUIH010000098.1:0-2608 GCA_049682755.1 Candidatus Aminicenantales bacterium
ACCCATTGCCTGGAACTCCAGCCCGGAATTCCGATGGAACACCTGACAGGCCTTGGCCAGGATGCTGTCCAGGGCAAAGGGAGCCATGTCACCGTCTTTGGTCAGGTAACGACAGACGAAGTCGAGACTCCCTTCGTCCACGGGATTGAGGAACGCTGTGCTGTAGACGGGCACGACGTAGAGGTCGGAAAGCGAGGCGTCCACCATCCCTTTGAAAAGGGATGAGCCGTCCACCCGCTCTCCCTCGGCCAGGATGGACTCCGCCTGTCCAGGATCGGCCACGGGCAGTTTCAGTTCCTTGAGCTTGCCATCGAGGCCGGTGTAATGAAGGGTGATTCGCTCGATCTGTTTCTGGTCGATCACCTTGAAGAAGTCAGAACGGCTGAAATCCCCGGGCTCCTTATCGAGGATGATGGAAAGGGGATTGGCCAGGGCATAAATTAGAGAATTCTTGGGCACGATAAAATCTCCTTCTATTTGATGGGCCTGTCCCTTCGGCACTCCGGTATAAGGGGTCGGAACGAAATCCTTATTTTACGGAATATGGGTGAACTTTTCAATGCAAGACGCGCCGGCGTTGACCAGGGCACCCGGCCACGGCCTGATAGGACTCCCTATTCGTATAGAAGATAGGCCCGGCGGAGCTCGGCGAAGGCTTTCAATGCGGGTTCATGATCTTTGACGATTTCAGCAACGTTCCGGCCGCTTATCAAACTCTCTCTGACTTTTGACGTCCCCATAACCTTGTCGAAATAGTCCGCATGAAATTGAAACTTCTCCGGATGCATATCCCTGATCATCTTGACGACATGCAAGGCTGTCTCATAGGGCCGATAGGCCTTCCGGTCGGTCACGTGAACCTGGGCTCCGCTGCACAGCTCGCCGTTGTATTTCGAGAAGGTCGGTGTGAACCAGGCCTCCCGGAAGAAGACGCCGGAGAGGCCCAAGGCGTTGAGCTTCCGGGTGAGTTCAATACCATCGATCCAGGGAGCGCCGAAGAGCTCGAACGGTTTTGTCGTTCCCCTCCCCTCGGAGACGTTCGTCCCCTCCAAGCAGACCTGGCCGGGATAGACGGCCGCGGTGTCCGGTGTGGGTATGTTCGGCGAGGGGATGACCCAGGGCAGGCCCGTCTCGTCGAACCACATCTCCCGCCGCCAGCCCTCCATCGGCACGACCGTCAGGTCGGCCTTTTTCTCCAGGAACCGGTCATTGATCAACCGGGCGAGCTCTCCCACAGTCATACCATGCCTTTCCGGCACCGGGTAAAGCCCGATGAAGGAGCTGAACTCCGGATATTCCAGCACCGGGCCTTCCATGTCCAGGCCATTGATTGGATTTGGACGGTCGAGCACGATGAACGGAATTCCGCTCTCGGCGGCGGCCTGCATGGCGTAGGCCATCGTCGCCACATAGGTGTAAACCCGCGTTCCGACATCCTGGATGTCGTAGATCAGGACTTCGACATCCTCGATCATCGCGCTCTCGGGGATCTTGCCCGTCCCCGTTGTATCGAACGAGCGCATGTATTCATCGATCTTCTTGAACATCCCCGCATCCGGCTTCAAGGACTGCCCGTAGAGGCTGAAGACAGGAATCTCATGGGCCCTGGTTTTGAATTTGTCATCGAAATAAAACGGGACGTACTCGCCGGCCTGAGCGTTTCCCCGAATGCCGTGTTCGGGCCCGTAAAGGGCGACGAGATCGACTTCATCCGACCGGCCGAGGAGCTCGACGTCGCTGCGCAGAAGGGCGTCCACTCCCGTGGGATTGGTGATGAGACCAACCTTCTTCCCCCTGATCAGATCGAGCCGACGCTCCACCAAAACCTCGATGCCGAGCCGGACACGGCCGGCGGCAGCTACGGGTTTCTTGTATTCGCCGCGGCAGCCGAAGACAGAGCCAATGAGAGAGGGAGAGAGCCCGATGAGAACAATCGCTGACCAAAGTGAGGGCAGGCGGTGTTTCATGATTCAATCCTTATTTTGCTCTTCATCTTTCGATAAATCTCCATCTCTTGAGGAATAATCTCCGGGCCAGGGTCCGCTTCGGACATATTGAAAAGGGGTCAGCCGGTCCGCTTGAAGACGATCAGGGTCATGTCGTCGAAGGGATCGACGCCTTTGGAGAAAGCGCACAGCTCGGCGTTCACCTTGGAAATGATCTCCTCCGCCGGTTTCTTGGTGTTTTTCTTGAGCAAGGCAATGAGCTTGTCCTCGCCGAATTCCTGGTTGGAGCTATTGCGGGTATCCGTAATCCCATCGGTATACAAGACGATTGTTTCGCCTTTGTCCACCGTGATCTGGTTGACCTCGTAGGAAACTGAGGGAAACATCCCCAGACAGAAGCCCGTGGGCTCGAGCCGCCGCACCTTGCCGTCCTTGGCGAAGATGATCGGCGGGTTATGCCCGGCATTGACATAGCGGAGCTCCCCTGTCGTCATGTCCAGATCGCAGACAAAACAGCTGATGAAACGGTTGGATGCCGAGCTCCCATAAACGAAATCGTTGAGCTTGCCGGCGACGTTTTCCAGCCGGAACTGCGGCCCGACCTCGGCGATGAGGGCTGCCCGGAGAGAAGCCATGAGCAGGGCCGCGCTAATGCCCTTCCC
>JBAUIH010000099.1:0-16209 GCA_049682755.1 Candidatus Aminicenantales bacterium
GGCCATGGTTTCATAGAGCACCGGGACAACGATCAAACGGATAATTATGGCGAAGAAAAAACCACCGACATAGACCATGGCCAGCGGCCGGTGGAGCTCGGCTCCCGTCGTAACGATCAAAGCGAGAGGAAGAACCGCAGCGATCATGACCAGGTCGGTCATGATGATCGGTCGCAACTTCGTCAGAGCGCCCTGGATGACCGCATCTCGTAGGGGCAATCCCTTGCTCCTGAAGTCGTTGATCTTGGCCACAAGGATGATATCGTTCTGGGCGCAGATCCCGAAAAGGGCGATCAACCCGATGGTTGAAGAGACGTTGAGCGACTGGCCGGCGATCAGGAGAGCCAGGATGCCGCCAGCGAGGGTCGTCGGAATATTCAGGATGATGAGCAGCGCCTGCCTGATCGATCCAAAGGAGGAAAAGAGGATGACGAAGATCATCAGGATGACCAGGAGCATGAGCTGGGAGAGGTGTTTCAAGGCTCTCTGCTGGCTTTCGAATTGTCCCCCAAATGTCACATAATATCCCGGAGGAAGAGAAACGCTTTCGTTAATTTTCCTCTGGGCCTCGGCGACAAAACCGCCGATGTCGCGCTTGGTCACGTTCCCGAGCACAATCTTCCGCCGTGAAAGATTCTCCCTGAAAATGGTCTGCGGGCCCTCATCCCAGGAGATATCCGCCAACTCGGAAAGCGGGATCCTCTCGCCGTTCGGCGCGTTGATCAAGAGATTCCTGATTGCTTCCTCGTCATTCCGGTATTCCTCGGGAAGCCGGATGAGGACCGAGGTTACCCGGTCGACTTCGTAGACGTCCGTGGCCTCGATCCCGTTCAGGGCCGTCTCAATGATATCGGCGACCTCGGCCACCTGGAGACCGAACCGGGCCAGCTTCTCCCTCCGCAGCCTGATCACCAGCTGGGGGATGCCGGTGGTTTGCTCGATCTGCAGATCGGTCGCCCCCCTGACGCCCGCCAGGACATTCCTCACTTCCTTGATCTTCTCGTTGAGAATATCCAGGTCGGGGCCGAAGAGCTTGACCGAGAGCTCCCCTTCCGTGCCGGTCATCATTTCGGCCAGCTTGTTGGCGATAGGCTGCTCGAAAATATAGGCGCTTCCGGGCATCTTGTCCAGCTCCTGGCGCATGGCCTGGGTGATCTCCCTGAATCCCCTTTTCCTCTCCTCCAGCGGCTTAAGTTCAATGAGGTAATGGCTGTGATTGACCGGATGAAGATGTTCCGAAGCTTCCGCCGTCCCGGTCGTCCTGGAGACGGAGATGACCTCCGGGTAAACAAGGAAAGTCTTTTCGATTTCTTTGCCGATTCTGACCGATTCTTCGAGAGAAGTCTCGGGAAGCATGACCGTCGAAAGCATGATGGCACCTTCATCCAGCGGCGGAACGAATTCTTTGCCCAGAAAAGTGTAGCAGACAGCGCTGATGACGATCAGAATGACGAAAAAAACCAATATTTCCTTCTTGCGGTCGAGTGCTTTGTTAAGCAGCAAGCGGTACTTCCGGGTCAAAAATTCATTGACGGGATTCCTCCTCTCTCTGAGCTGTTTTTCCGTCGTCAGCATCATGCCCAAAACGGGATGGAGTGTGAGGTTGAGGAGCATGGCGCCGAACAGAGCGGCGGCGACGGCGAAAACCGTGGGGATAAACATCGCTCCTTCGATGCCGCTCAGAGTCATCAATGGCAGAAAAACGAGGATGATGATGAGATTGGCCGAAAAAAGGTATCGCCCAACGTCACGGGCGGCTTCTGAGGTCAGGATCCGGGTCGAAGCCGTGCCCTTTTTTTCGCGCATCACGCGGTCTATGTTCTCGACCATGATGATCGATCCGTTAGCCATCTTACCGATGCCGATGGCCAACCCGCCGATGGACATGACGGTCAAGGGGATCCCGAAAATATTCATCAGGATGAGGGCGATCAGGATTGAAAAGGGGATGGTCAAGGAGGCGTTCAGGGCGGCATTGAGGTTCCACATGAAGAATATCATCACCAGAACAATAAGGAAGGCGCCCTCCAGGATCGAGATTTCCACGTGTCTGAGGGATTTCCGGATGAGGACGGACTGGTCATAGAAAGGCTTGATGCGGATATTCGGAGGGAGGTCTCTGGCGATACTGGCGAGCGTTTTCTTGACGTTGTCGATGCTCGTCAGGGTATCGCCTCCGTACTGCTTTTCGAGCGTGACATACACCGCTTCTTGCCCGTTGTGGCCGCCGGATTCTCTCCGGAACTTTGCTCCCACCTTGACCTCGGCCACATCCCTGACGAAGACAGGAATGTTGTTGCGCGAGGTGATGACCGTATTCTTGATATGGTCCAGCGTCTCCAGCCGCCCCACCCCTTTGATCAATGTCTCCTGGGTTCCCTTGAGGATGATGCCTCCGGAAAAATTCCGGTTGCTGTTTTCGATGGCTTCCTTGATGTCGCGGATGGTGATGTCATAGTTCTTGAGCATTTCGGGCTTGAGATGGACTTGAAACTGCTTGATAAAACCGCCGAGGTTGATGATGAAAGCCACCCCCGGCACGCCTTGCAGCCGGTAGCGGATGCTCCAGTCGGCAACCGACCGGAGTTCCATGGGGTCTACCTCCTCTTCGCCGATAACGGCGAATTCAAACACCTCGCCCATCCTTGACGAAACCGGTCCCAGGATCGGCGGGGAGGTGCCGATGGGAAGCCGGCCGGCGATGAGCTCGAGCTTGCTCGAGACGATCTGACGGGCCTTATAGATATCCGTCCCCCAGTCGAACTCGACCGTCACGACGGAATCCCCGGTCGTGGATTCTGACCTGACCCTGGTCACCCCGGGAGCCCCTGAGAGCAGGCTTTCCAGGGGAAAAGAGATGAGCCTTTCGACATCCTCCGAGGCCATCCCGGGATTGTCGGTGATGATTTTCACCAGGGGGGCATTCAGGTCCGGATAGATGTCTTTGGGCATCCGGACATAACCGATCACTCCCCAGATGGCAGCGAGGGCAACAAGAAAGATGATGAGCCATTTATGATCGAGGGCAAAATCGATGAGCTTATCGATCATCGGCCTCTCCTGTGTTCAAATTTTCCGATCGAATGCGCATGGACAAGAACCGGCATCCCGTTCTCAATGGACGCTTGCTTTCAGGATATCATCATAGAGTTTTGACTTGAGCTGATAATTCCCGTTGGTCACGATTTCATCGCCTTCTTCCAGACCCCCGGTGATCTCGACAAGGCCATTCTGTTTTGACCCTATCTCAACCCGCGCAGCGAAGAACTGATCCCCGCGTTTGATAAAGACGATCTTATTGTCTTTGTCGTCGAGGACAGCCTGTTGGGGCAGGACCAAAGCCCGGGTCTGATGGTTGAGAAAAATAATGACGTTGGCGAACATGCCTGGCTTGAGCTTGTTGCCCCTGTTTTCGACCTCGGTCCGGACGGTGATCGTTCGGGTTTCCTCTTTCAGGACATCGCCGATATAACAAATTTTTCCCTGGAATTTCTCGTCCGGATAGGCCGGGACGGAAACATCGACATTTTGGCCGTTCCTCATCTTGGCGATGTCCCGTTCATAGACTTCAGCGTCCACGCAGAGAAGGCTGGGATCCATGATTGTCAGGATTTCGGAGGCTTGATCGATCATGCCGCCCAAAACGACGTTATACTGGATGACCTTGCCGCTGATCGGGGAAAAAAGGGCGATGACGGGGTTGACTTGATGAGTCTCAGTGATGGCTTTGACCTGGGCTTCCGTGAACCCCAGGACATGGAGCTTCTTCTCGGCGGCGTCGAGGCTGGCCTCGGCCACCTTGAGCTCGGCCTCGGTGGTCAGCATATTTTTCTGGGCTCCGACGCCGCCGTCAAAAAGCCTCTTTTCCCGTTCGTGATTCTGCCTAGCCAATTCATGATCGGCAATCGCCTTGTAGTAGGCGGATTTTGCCTCCCCGACTTCCTCGCTCTGAAGGGTAACTAATTCCTGGCCCTGCTTGACCCAATCTCCCGGCCGGACATGGATCCGGGCGATTCGGGCGGGGAAGGCGTAGCTGACGATGGCTTGTCTGAGGGGATGCGCGAGGACCTTTCCCATGGCCTGGAGCTGAGACGCGATGGACTGATAGGCGGCCACGACGGTCTCGATCTTAATGGCGTCTATCTCATCATCAGAAAGCTCGATGGGTGCTGAGATCGCCAAGCCTCTTCCATAACCACTGCCGGCCCCCTGTCTTCCCAGCCCCAGTCCAGCACCTGGGGGACTCTGCCTACGGAACCGGCCCCTCCCGGGCGGAGTTCCAGGCCTACCCTGTTCATCGGGCTGGGCGGAGACAACATCTTCAGCCGCAGCTTGCTCGTGGCGGCTGGACTTCCTGCAACATCCGGAAAAGAGGGCAAAAACCAGGGCCGCCAAAATAACAACAGATTTTCTGTTCACTTCTGTTCTCCCTCCAAGGACTGGCCGACGGATTTTTCGAGAGCCGCCAAGGTGATATCATAGTTGAAAAGAGCGTCGGCATAGGATTTTCTGGCCTCGATGAGGGTGCGACGGGCCTCGATGAGCTCGATGCCACCGATCTCGCCCTCTTGGAAGCTGAAGAGGAACATTTTATAAACCTCCTCCGCCTGGGTCAGAATCTGCTCTTCGAAAAGGGTGATCTGCTCGCCCGCGGTCAGGGCGTTCATGGAGGCTTCCTCGACCTCTAGGGAAATGGCGTTGCGGAGATATTGGGCTTCACTCTGGAGAGACTTCATAAGGGCTTCCGCTTCGGCGATCTCGCCTCTCTTCGGCTGCCAGAAAAAGAGGGGGATGGGAAAGGAAAGAGTGAAATCCCAAGTGGTTTTCTCTCCCGTGAGGCGATGCTGGGAAACGCCGAGGTCGAAATCGGGAAAATAGTTAAAGGCGGCCTGCTTTTTTCGCAACATCTCTTTCTCCAGCGAGAACCCGATCCTCCTGATCTCGGGGCGGAAAGATAAGGCCCTTTCTTTGAGCTGTTCGATGTCGAGAGAAACGATCGGCCTCCTGATATCTCCCTCGACCTGCAGTGGCTCGTATTTCTTACGCGCCAAAAGGAAGTTCAGCAGGGCCTTCGCCAGACGCACTTCATTGCCGGCCACCCGCACGGCATTGGCCGCCTTGGAGGCTTCCACACGGGCCCTCAGAACCTCCACTTGAGCGACATCCCCGGCCGCATGTTTGACCTCCGCTTTGTTCAGGAAATCCTGACTCAGCTCGAGATCCTGCTCGGCGTACTTTAGCTTTTCCTGCGCCACGAGAAGCCCGAAAAAGGCCTGTTTCACCTGGAAGGTGAGATCGAGCTTGAGGAGATCGATATCCGCCAGGATCTCCTCCGACTCTTTGCCGGCGATCTTTCCGCGGAGCCCGATCTTGCCCGGAAATTCGACCGTCTGGCTGACTCCGAAATAGGATTCTCCGGAGCCCCTGAAATCGAAGAGTCCAGGCTGCAGGTCGGAATCGTAATCTAAGGCGGGCTGGGACCACGCTTTGGCCTGATGGACTCGAGCCAGGGAGGCCTGGTACTGGTTGAGAAAAGAAAGAACGAGCGGATTTTGCTCGAGAGCAAGATCAATGCACTGCTCCAACGTGAGCGTCTCAGGAGCCGGAGGCGAAGGGGCCTGTGCAGCCGTCCAGGTGCAAGACATCCAGAAGAAACAAAGGGCCAAACTCATCATGGCTGGCATCACCTCCTCAGAAGAGTCGAGGAAAATTTCTCTTGAAGACAAAGACTGGGTGAGGGAGGCGCTAGGCGAAGGGAGGAGCGCGAGAGACAAGGTCAAAGAAAAGGGCCGGGCTTTCGACGTCGGATTCGCAGAAGGGCAGAACCTCGATGAGCAAGAGCTGGGGCAGGATGATGGCCGGGCTCATACCGACGGCCAGGGAACTCGTTTGAAAATGGCAGGCCGGACAGGTCCCATCCGGAAGAATCCCCTTTTCGGTGTGAAAAAAATGGACAAGCAGAGTGGCCAGGAGGAAACTGGAGAAAACGGCCAGAAAGATCAGGCCGGGACGTCTTCGGCTCATTGTGCTCAGCCCATTCTAGAACAAATCTCAAAAAAAAATCAACTGAAATCACTTGGACAAAAACGCAAAATGGGTTATCTATTTGCTTCAGATATTCTATAATCGTGCGCGGAGAGAGAATAGGTCACACTTGGAGGAAAAGATGAAAACCATCGGTCTCGTCGGCGGGATGAGCTGGGAATCCACACTCGAGTATTACCGCATCATCAACCAGCGGATGAAAGAGAGACTGGGCGGCTTCCACTCGGCCAAGATCGTCCTCTATTCCGTGGATTTCCAGGAGGTGGAGAGCTGGCAGCATCTGGGAAAATGGAAGGAACTGACGGGCCTGATGATCGACGCCGCCCAAAGGGTCGAGCGGGCCGGGGCGGACCTTCTGGTCATCTGCACCAACACGATGCACAAGATGGCCGACGAAGTCCAGCAAAGCATCCGGATTCCCCTTCTCCACATCGTCGACGTCACGGCCGCGGAGATCAAGAGCCGCTCCATCCGCAAGGTGGGGCTGTTGGGAACGCGGTTCACCATGGAGCAGGATTTCTATAAGCAAAGGTTGAGCCGGGATCACGGACCCGAGGTCATCATCCCCGATGAGAAAGAAAGAGAGCTCATCCACGGCATCCTTTACAACGAGCTCTGCCTAGGAGAAATCAAAGACGCGTCCAAGGGCGTTTTTCAAAAGATCATCGCCGGGCTCGTCTCCCGGGGCGCCCAGGGGATTGTCCTGGGCTGCACCGAAATTCCCCTGCTGGTGAGTCAAAAGGATTACGACATTCCACTCTTTGATACGACCACTATCCACGCCCGCGCGGCGGTGGATAAGGCCCTGGAATGAGGAGCGGACGTGGTTGAGTGAATTCCTGGAATTCCAAAATATCTCCAAGCGCTTCGGGACCATCCAGGCCGTCGACGGCGTCTCCCTGGGGATAAAAAAAGGGGAATTCTTTTCGCTCCTCGGGCCGAGCGGCTGCGGCAAGACCACCATGCTCCGCCTCGCCGCCGGATTTGAACATCCAGACCAGGGCCGCGTCGTTTTGGACGGCCGGGATATCACTGGCCTCCCGCCGAACAAACGCCAGGTCAACACGATCTTTCAGAGCTACGCCCTTTTCCCTCACCTGACGGTCCGGCAGAACATCGCCTTCGGCCTCCAGGTCGCCAAGCGGCCGAAGGGCGATATCCAGAATGAGGTCGAAAGCATGCTGCGTCTGATCCGAATGGAGGACCAGGCAGACAAAAAGCCGGGACAGCTCTCGGGCGGCCAGAAACAGCGGGTGGCCATCGCCCGGGCCCTCATCAACAAGCCACAGGTCCTCCTTCTCGACGAGCCTCTGGCCGCCCTCGACCTCAAACTCCGGCAGCGAATGCTGATCGAGCTCGACATGATCCACGACCAGGTCGGGATCACCTTTCTTTATGTCACCCACGACCAAGGAGAAGCAATGAGCCTCAGCGACCGCATCGCCGTCATGGATTCCGGCCGGATCGAGCAGGTCGGTTCCCCGGCCGAGATCTACGAGGCGCCGCGGACAAGCTTTGTCGCCGCCTTCATCGGAGACACCAATTTCTTTGAGGGCGAGGTCACCTCCCTCCTCGACGGCGAATACTGTCAGGTCCGGATCATGGACATCCCTGGTGTCGTCTGTTTCAACGACAAGACGATGAAGCCGGGAAAGCCCGTCTATCTGAGTATCCGTCCGGAGAAGATCCATATCTCGCGCGACCGGCCCGAGGATTCCCGGCAGCGGAACGTCCTCCCGGCCGTCGTCGAGGACATGATCTATCTGGGATCGACGACCAAGTACTGGGTGAAAACTCACGGCCTCAGAATCCAAGTGCTCCGCCAGCACTTTCGCTTCTTTCTGGATGAGAAGCCCATCCGCTGGAACGATGACGTCTGGATCTGGTGGCACGGAGATGACGGGTTCATGCTCGACCGCTATCGTGCCGGGGACGAGCACCTTATCTCCCTGCCGCCGCAAAACGTGGGCGAATCCGAAGACGACGGCCCGTCTGGAGACAGCGATCGATGAGAAACAAGCGGCCCCGGAAGATCCAGGAAGCGCTTCTATCCTTCCCCTCTCTCTTTTGGCTCTCTTTGTTTTTCGTCATCCCCACGCTTTTCGTCTTCGCCGTTGCCCTGAGGCCGGCCAATTCCTATGGGGGGATCGCTCCCGGCTGGACCTGGGCCAACATGCGTTCCCTGGCCAACCCGAACTATCTCGCCGTCGCCTGGCGAACGGTCTGGATCAGCGTCCTGTCCACGGCCATCTGCGTCGTGCTGGCTGTTCCCATCGGCTACTACCTGGCCCGGGTGTCCGCGAAATGGAAAAGCGTCTTTCTGATGCTGATCATTGTCCCCTTCTGGACGAATTTCCTGATCCGGGTCTTCGCCTGGAAAGTCCTTCTTCACCCCGAGGGGGCGATCAAAAAGATCCTCGCTTTTTCGGGTCTCGTCAGCCCCCAGGCGTCGCTCCTCTATAACGCCGGGGCCGTCGTCCTGATCACCGTGTACACGTTCCTGCCGTTCACCATCCTGCCGCTCTATGCCGCCGCCGAAAAGTTCGATTTCCAGCTCCTCGAGGCGGCCCGGGATCTGGGGGCCAGACGTCTTCAGGCTTTCGCCAGGGTTTTTCTTCCCGGAATCCGTGGAGGGCTCATCACCGCCGTGCTCTTCGTTTTCATCCCGGCGCTCGGTTCTTACGTCATCCCCGACATCGTCGGCGGGCCGGGCGGCGAGATGCTCGGAAACAAAATCGCGCAGCGGGTCTTCGTCGACCGCAACCTGCCCCAGGCCGGGGCCCTCTCCGTTATCCTCATCCTCTCGGTCCTGGCGCCCCTGGTGGCTGTCCTGGTCCTGCAGCGAAGGCGGGAGAAACCCGCTTCCCTTCTTTAGGTGAGACGATGAGGCGCAGCCGTTGGCCCTTCCTCGTGACCATGGCCGTGCTCTTCTTTTTTTACCTGCCGATCATCATCCTGATCGTCAATTCCTTCAATGCCTCGCGCTTCGAAACCGGCTGGCAGGGATTCTCCCTGATCTGGTACGAGCGGCTCTTCCGCGAGCCGGAGATCTGGCGGGCTGCCAAGAACTCCCTGATCATTGCCGCCGGCGCCACGGCCTTGTCACTCGTCATCGGGACGACCGCCGCCATCGCCCTGCACCGCTTCGCCCGGAGCCGGCTGCAGGGTTTTCATTTCGGCCTTGTTTACACGCCGCTCGTCGTCCCGGAGATCCTGATGGGAATCAGCCTGCTCATGGTCTTCGTGGGCGCCGGCATCAAGTTGGGCCTGTTCACCATTTTTCTGGCCCATGTGACCTTCTGCATCAGCTTTGTGGCCCTGACCGTCCTGGCCCGGCTGCAAGACTTCGACCCATCTGTCATCGAAGCCGCCCGGGACCTCGGCGCCGGCTGGTGGGCGACAACCCGGAGAATCCTGCTCCCGTTGCTCCTGCCCGGCCTCGTCGCCGGAGGGTTACTAGCCTTCACCCTCTCGATCGACGATTTCGTGATCACCTTTTTTGTCGCCGGGCCGGGCTCGACGACCCTGCCCATCCGGGTTTACAGCATGATCAAATTCGGGTCCCCGCCGTTGATCAACGCGCTGTCGACGATCCTTCTCGTCATCACCTTTGCGGCTGTGGCGGTGAGTCAGAGGCTGTCCCGTTCACAAAGTTAAGGAGTCGAAATGAAAAGGGAGAAAAGTCAAAAATACCGAAACGCCCTGGTCACCGGGATCAGCCTTGCTCTGGCTGCCGCCGTCCTTCTCTGCTCTTGCGGCAAGTCGCCGGCCGTCCTGCATATCTATACCTGGGCCGACTACTTCAAGCCGGCGCTTGTCGCCCGCTTCGAAAAAGAGAATCGCTGCCGGATCGTCTTCGACACCTATGATTCCAACGAGACGATGTACGCCAAGATCAAGGCCGGAGCCGGCGGGTATGACCTGCTGACGCCGACGAGTTACATGGTCGGCCTGATGCATTCGCAGGATATGCTCAATGATCTTGACCACAGCCGGCTGCCCAATCTGGTCCATGTCGACCCCGGATACCTGGACCTGGCGATCGATCATACTATGGATTATTCCGTCCCCTACATGGTCGTCAACACGGTCATCGCCTGGCTCGGGAGCCGGGTCGAGGATTTCGAGCCCTCCTGGGCGATTTTCGACCGGCCCGACCTGAAGGGCCGGATGACTATGCTCAACGACATGCGGGAAACGATCGGCGCCGGGCTCAAATTTCTGGGCTACAGCATCAACACGACCGACCTCGAGGAGCTCGATTCGGCCAAAGAGGTCCTCATCCGCTGGAAGAAAAACATCGCCAAGTATGAGAATGAACAGTATAAGACCGGCGTCGCCTCGGGGGAATTTCTGGTTGTCCACGGATACAGCGGAGATATCCTCCAGGTCCAGAGGGAAAACCCGGATGTCCGCCTGGCCGTCCCCCGCGAGGGCACGGTTATCTCCGTGGACGACCTGGTCATCCCGCGGGGTGCCAACCAGGTCCAACTGGCCCACGCCTTCATCGACTTCCTGCACGACCCGGCGGTAGCAGCTGAGAACACGACTTTCCTGATGTATCTTTGTCCCAATAAGGATGCTTATCCCCTGCTGCCGGAAAGCCTGCGGACAAATCCCGCCGTATTCCTGGAGCCGGAGATCAACGCCAGGAGCGAGACGATCGCCGATCTCGGAGAAGCAAACGCTCGCTACATCAAGGTCTGGGACGAAATCAAGGCCGCAAAATAGGAGAATCGTCTGTCTTTTTTTGATACTCCGCGGCGAGGGCTTCATCAAATTGGGCCCTTCGCGAAGGGCAGGTTTCGCGGGGACAGAGCCGGCAGGCCGTGAACCCCTCTTCGGAAGGGAAAAGAATGCCCGAAATGGATTTCCGGGGAAGCATGAGGAAATGATCCGTCAAGATAACGCCGATGACTTTTTCCGTTTCGCCAAAGAGCGAAAACAGCGGACGCTGTTCGGTGATGGGCCAGTCCTCGAGAGAGCCGGGGCTCATGTTGGAGAGGCCGGGAAATCCCCAGCGGCCCCCAAGTCTCTCGCTCAACCAGGCGACGCCCTGCTCGAGGACGATGTTGGCGATCTCCTCGAGATAGTATTGTTTGAGCAGGTCGCCGAGTGAGGCGGCCGTCTTTTCGAGCTCCGGTCCGATCGTCATGATGTAAGGGAAGACCTTCTGGGTACGGTCCAGGTTGTGCCGGAGGATCCGGCTCCGGAAGACGACACCCGCCACTTCGACGCTCTCATCATCCTTGGTCTCGACATAGGAGATATTGTACACGGCCCGCAGATTGATCTTTGCCTTGGCCAGAGCGATGAGTTCCTGCGGTTGGACGGATCCGGACCGGTCGGGGCGGATGCGCAGGCGCCGGGTGATTTCGCCGGCTTCGAGGCTCACCGGAATGCGGTCAATCAATTCCATGGCGTTGACATATTTAAGGGTTTCGCCCGTTCAGAATAGTCCCCGCCGGCGAATGAAGTCAACACTGCCTAAGGCTCTGTCACGAAAAGCGAGGCCTACCCTGCGGAATCATTCCGGGACGAAGCGCTGCCGGCCCAAGCTCATCGGGTCGTCGCCGGGATCGAGCGGGCGGATGCGGAAGCGGTAAACATAGTCTTCCGGGATGAGCGTGTACTGGGCATACGTCCGCGCACCCCAGGAATCCTCGCCCCCCACGCCTGTCTGCTTGTAGTCGATGTTGAGTTCGACATAGTCCCGCTCGACGAGGTCGGTCGGGTGCATCGTTCCGCGGCTCTTCTGCGTCAGATCCTCAATGGCATAGCGGAGGGCGGAAAAGCTGAGAAGGTCCATCCCGAAGAAGACCAACCCTCTCCCTTCTTCGTCCCGCACCGCCACCCAGCGCACGTCGGTCTTGTACCCGTTTTCCTGCGGGCTGACGTAGGGGACGAACTGCTCGCGGACCGTGCTCTTGTAGTGACCAATGAAGGCGCTCGCCGCCCTGTCCCAATAATTCTCGTGCGGCCCTCTCCCGTACCATTCGACCCGTTCGAAACGATCGGGCACCCGCAGCCGCATCCCGAACCGGGGAAGCTCCGGGAGGTCTTTCTTCCCGATCCGGATTTGGCTTTCGACGATTATGTCGCCGCTGCCGAGAACGAGATAGCTCACCCGATGTCTCGATTCGACGTCCGGCAGGTTGAACGAAGCGACCAACCGAACGGATCCTTCGTCGGACGGCTCCGCAGTGAAACTCTCGAGGGTCCGGTGGCCGCTCGCCTCCTTCCAGACGGCGCAACGTTTCTCCATCCCGTTCCCGAAATCATTGTCCGTGGGAGCACGCCAATAATTGGGCTCGGGTCCCTTGGCCAAAAGCTCCTCTCCTTTGTATCGATAGGAAGCCAGGATCCCGGCCGACTTATCGAAGCACGCTGCGAAGTCCCGGCCGGACAGGACGACCTCTTTTTCGGTTTCGGTCTTCCGGAGCGGCGGAAGGCCTCTCGAATCAACCGCGGGGGCCGCAACGTAAAAAGGCAGCCTGAACTGTTCGCCGGCGATCTCGTGGCCTTTTTCCGCCCAGAAAAGATCAGCCCTCAGCCGGACACTGAGTCGGAGCCAGTATTCCGCTCCGGGTAAAGGCTGCGGTTTTTGGAAAGGCACGGCCAGGACCCGCGTTCGCTGCGGCCTGACATCCAGCCGGCCCAGGTCTCCCGACCCGATTTCGGTCCCGTCCTCGGCGATCGACCAGAGCACCTCAAAGTCGACAAGATCGGTGAAGAAGAACTTGTTGACGATCTCCACTTTGCCCACCTCCAGATCCACGGGCTTGAAACCGACGTTCTGGTAGATCTTCTTGGCCTCGATTGTCTTCGGGGTGACGGCCCGGTCGGGAAGCACCAGGCCGTTGCAGCAAAAATTGCCGTCCGAGGGCGAGTCTCCGAAATCCCCGCCGTAGCCGAAATATGTCCGGCCGTCCGCCGTCGTCTTGGAGATCCCCTGGTCCACCCAGTCCCAGACGAACCCGCCCTGGAGCTGCGGGTACTGCTCAATGGCATCCCAATAATCCTGGAAGTTGCCGCAGGAATTGCCCATAGCGTGCTCGTACTCGCACATGATCAGCGGCCGCACCGGCTTTTTCTCGGCGTAGGCGACGATCTGGTCGACGCTGGGGTACATCGGGCAGTAGATGTCGGTGTGCGGCCGCAGCCCGGCCCGCTCATAGTGGACGGGACGCGAGGGGTCGCGCCGGTGGATCCATTCGCTCGCGGCCTCGAAGTTCGTGCCGTCGCCGGCCTCGTTTCCGAGCGACCAGATGATGACCGACGGATGGTTCTTGTCCCGCTCGACCATCCGGATGATCCGGTCAAGGTGGGCCTTCTTCCATTCCGGACGGTTGGCCAGGGTGACTTCGGGTTCGTAGCCCATTCCGTGCGACTCGATGTTCGCTTCGTCGATGAGATAAATGCCGTATAGGTCGCACAATTCGTACCACTGTGGATCGTCAGGGTAATGGCAGGTCCGGACCGCGTTGATGTTGTTCCGCTTCATCAGCAGGATGTCCTCGACCATGGATTGGCGACTCACATAATGGCCGGTGACGGGGTCGTGCTCGTGGCGGTTGACACCTTTGATGAGGATGGGCCGGCCGTTGAGAAGAAGCTGACGGTCCTTGATTTCGACCTTGCGAAAGCCGAACCTGGCGCTCTCGATCTCGACGACCTCGCCTCGTGAATTCCGCAAAGTGAGGATGACGGTGTAGAGGTTTGGCTCCTCGGCAGACCACTGGCGCGGGTTGGAAAGACCGGCTTTGAGCAGGAAAATGCTCTCGGCGCCGGGAGTGATATGAACGCTTGAGCCTTTGGCAACAGCGTCTCCGCCGACCGGGCGGCCGTCGCGATCGAAAAGGCCGACCTCGAGGGAATGATCGCGGGCGGCCTCATCCCCGAAGTTCCTGACCCAGGCCTTGACCTGGAAGATGGCGTTCCGGTAATCGCCGTCCAGGTCCCCTTTGAGCTCGAAATCGCGGATATGGATGGGCGGGGCCGAGAACAAGTAAACATTGCGATAAATACCGCTCAAACGCCAGAAGTCCTGGCATTCGAGGTAGGAGCCGTCCGAGAAGCGGTAAACCTCGGCGGCGAGGATATTCCGGCCCGGCCGGAGGTGCCGCGTGATGTTGAACTCCGCCGGCGTCCGGCTGTCCTGGCTGTAGCCGGCCGGAACGCCGTTCACCCAGACATAGAAGGCCGAGTCCACGCCGTCGAAATGGAGAAAAACCTGGCGACCCCCCCAGCCCGGTGGGACTGTGAATTCGGTGCGGTAGGAGCCAACGGGATTGTGGTCGTGCGGGATGAGGGGCGGCTCGGCCGGGAAGGGATAATCCTGGTTCAGGTAAATCGGCACCCCGTATCCCTGGAGCTGCCAGTTGCCGGGGACGGCGATTCCCTTCCAGGCGGAAATGTCGTACTCAGGCTTGAAAAAATCCAAGGGCCGGTCGGCCGGTTTGGAAACCCAATGAAACATCCACTGTCCGTTGAGCAGGTGCATGAACTCGGAAGCGAACCGCTCGCAAGCCGAGGCCTTCTCTGCGCTGGAATAAGGGACGAGAGTGGCATGAGGAGGTTCGGTATTGCGGCTGATGACGAGAGGATTTTCCCAATCATCGGGCTGGGGCTCCTCACTGGGTGGAGACATGGAGAAGAGAGATAGGGCGACGATGAAAAGGAGAGGCCAGAAGAAGCCTCCCAGGTAAGTGGGATAAGAGAAGGACGGCTGAGGCATGAGGAACTCCTTTTGAACCGGTCGCCCTCCCTTTATAGCCCTTTAGCCCTTCCCAATCAAGCCTTCCCCCGGCGAGGCAGCTGTCATTGCGAGGAACGAAGTGACGAAGCAATCTCCATGAGATCGCCACGGCGTCTTCAACGCCTCGCGATGCCCGCTCAGTCGTCGACGGACTTCCTTACCCAAATCCTGCGCCTCGCTTAACAAAAGCGAAGCGGGTGGTCTCGAAGAGCGTCTCGCCAAGGCTGAGCCCTCTATGGTCGCTGCGGCCCTTGGCGGCTGACCGCGGTCCCCTTCCGCTTTTCTTCGGAAAAATGTATACTGTAACTATAAAAATAATAGGAATAGAGGATAGATATGAACAGAAAACGGATATTGACAACGGCTGTTTTCGCCCTGATCGCCGGGCTTTGGTTTCTTTGGCCGGAGGCGCCGCGCGTCTGGGTCGCGACGAACACCCGGCTGCATTTCACCGGGCAGGAGAAAAAGATGGTGAAAAAGATCGAAAAATCCGATGAAGAATGGAAGGCGATCCTGACGCCGGAACAATACACGGTCCTCTGCCGGTCCGGCACGGAGCGGCCGTTTACTGGCAAGTACAATGATCATGATGAGGAAGGGATTTATGTCTGCGGCGCCTGCGGAACTCCGCTCTTCTCCTCGCAGACAAAATACGACCATGGTTCCGGCTGGCCGAGCTATACGGCCCCCGTCGCTGAGAGTCACATCGAATACCGTGAGGACCGCTCCCGCGGCATGGTCCGGACCGAAGTCCGCTGCGCCGTCTGCGGCTCCCATCTCGGCCATGTCTTCGATGACGGCCCGCCTCCGACCGGAAAACATTTCTGTATCAACTCGATCGCCCTGGATTTTAAGCCGGCCTTGCCGGAGGGGGAAAAAAACAAAGCCGTGACGGAGACGGCCACTTTCGCCGCTGGCTGCTTCTGGGGCGTCGAGGAAAGATTTCGCAAGGTCAGGGGTGTGGTCTCAACGCGCGTCGGCTATACGGGCGGACAGACCAAAAATCCCACCTACCGTGAGGTCTGTTCGGACACGACCGGACACGCCGAATCGATCGAAATCATTTTCGACCCCGCGGTCGTGAGCTACGAGGAGTTACTCGGCCAATTCTTCGGGCTCCATGACCCGACCCAGGTGAACCGGCAGGGCCCGGACATCGGGACACAATACCGGTCGGCGATTTTCTACCATGACGAATCCCAGAAAGAAGCGGCCCTGAAAACCATCGAGCGGCTGAATCAATCGGGGAAATATGACCGGCCCATCGCCACCCAGGTCCTCCCCGCCGCGGAGTTCTACGAGGCCGAGGACTACCACCAGCAGTACTACCGGAAATCGCGCCGGGTGAAATAACCCGGCCGGGCTTCCTAGCGGTCGTTGCTATCGGGAAGGCCTTTGATCTCCAG
>JBAUIH010000100.1:0-1526 GCA_049682755.1 Candidatus Aminicenantales bacterium
CCTTTAGCCCGGATGGCGCGCGCCTCACGACCGCCGGCGAAGACATGACCGCGCGTGTGTGGGATGCGACCTCCGGCCAGGAACTGCTGGCTCTCACCGGCCACACCGCCGCCGTATGGGACGTGACCTTCAGCCCGGAGTGCGGCAGCCCGCCCGCGGCCTGTGGCACACGCCTGGCGACCGCCGGCGCCGACCACACGGCCGCTATCTGGGACCTGGCGTCTGCCAGGCGCATGCTCACGCTCACCGGCCACACGGGCGTGGTGCAGGGCGTCGTGTTCAGCCCGAACGGATCCTGGCTGGCGACGGCAGGCGAGGACAACACGGCGAGGATCTGGAACGCCTGGTCCGGCGAGGCGGTGCTGGCGCTGACGAGCCACCGGCTCGGGGTTACCGCCGTCGCGTTCAGCCCTGACGGCCAATATTTGGCGACGGCCAGCCGGGATAACACGATCAAATTGTGGCGGTTGGCGGAAAGCCGCACGCCGGCCGCGCGCACCACATTGTCGGCTCAAGAGTTGCTCACGCTGACCGGCCACGCCAACCAGGTGTGGGCCGTGGCGTTCAGCACTGAGTGCGATGGCCCACCCACCCAATGCTGGTTGCGCCTGATTTCGGCCGGCCTCGATGGCGCCGCCAAAGTGTGGCGGCTCGACTTCGGCGCGTCCGGCGGCGAAGCACTCGCCGTGCAAGAACAGTCCACCTTGTCCGGCCATACCAACGAATTGCGCGCGGCCGCGTTCGGCCCGCGCGGAACGTTCGTGGCCACCGCCGGCCTCGATGGTACTGCCCGCATCTGGGGCCTCATGCCCAGCCGCGAATGGTTGACGATCGCGGCTCACCAGATTGTGGCTTATCGGGTCGCGTTCAGTCCGGACGGCACACAGCTGGCCACGGCCGGTTTTGATGGCATGGCGCGGATCTGGGACGCGGCGACTGGCAGTAAGTTGTTCGATTTGGCCGGTCATAAAGGCGGCCTCACTGGCCTGGATTACAGCCCGGATGGCCTGCGCCTGGCCACAGCCGGTTCCGACCGCACGGTCATCATCTGGGACGCGAACACGGGCGCGCCGTTGTTGACGATGACCGGCCACACGGCCGAGATTCACGCCGTGGCTTTTAGCCCGGATGGCGCACGCATCGCCACGGCCAGCGCCGATCACACCGTCAAGCTGTGGAACACGACCACCGGAGCCTTGCTGCTCACTCTGACCGATCACACAGGCGAAGTCCGCGACTTGTCCTTCAGCCCGGACTGCGGCAACCCACCAGCACGCTGCGGGCAATACCTGGCCTCGGCCGGCCTGGCAGACCACACGGTGAAGATCTGGCGCCTGACCCACGACGAGAGCGCCGGGACTTGGTCCGGAGAGGTTGTGCTCAACCTTTACGACCCCAGCGGCAAATTTCTCGCGGTTGAATTCAGCCCCGACGGCAAGCTGCTGGCCACCGGCAGCAACAACCGCACGGTCAAACTGTGGGACCCCGTGACGGGCGCACTCGTGCGCACGCTGCCGGGCCACACC
>JBAUIH010000101.1:0-20438 GCA_049682755.1 Candidatus Aminicenantales bacterium
CCGAAGAGGCCCCCATCATCAAGCTGGTCAACGAGATCTTCGTCGACGCCATCAAGAAAGGCGCGAGCGATGTCCATTTCGAGCCCTACGAGAAGGCTTTCCGCGTCCGCTTCCGGATGGACGGCATCCTCCACGAGCAGATGAACCTGCCCCTCAAGTTCAAAAGCCCGGTCCTTTCCCGCGTCAAGATCCTGTCCAACATGGACATCGCCGAGAAACGGCTCCCCCAGGATGGCCGGATCAAGATGAAGGTCAGACTGGAGAACGGCGGCCGCAAGGAAGTGGACATGCGCATCTCGGCCCTGCCGACCATCTTCGGCGAGAAGATCGTCTCCCGTATCCTCGACCGCCAGATGCTCAAGCTCGACTTGACCGAACTCGGGTTCGAGGAGTCGCCGCTGGAGATCTTCCAGGAAGCCATCCGCCGGCCCTGGGGGATCATCCTGGTCACCGGGCCGACCGGAAGCGGCAAGACCAACACCCTCTATTCCGCCGTGTCCACGTTGAACTCCCTGGAGAAAAACATCATGACGGCCGAAGACCCGGTCGAGTTCAACATCTCCGGCCTGAACCAGGTTCAGATCAAGGACGAGATCGGACTGGATTTTCCCCGGGTCCTGCGGTCGTTCCTCCGGCAGGACCCCGACATCATGCTGATCGGAGAGATGCGCGATTTCGAGACGACGGACATCGCCATCAAGGCCGCCCTGACCGGCCACCTGGTCTTCTCCACCATCCACACCAATGACGCGGCCAGCGCCGTCGTCCGGATGGTCAACATGAACGTCGAGCCGTTCCTGATCGCCGATTCGGTGATCCTGATCGTGGCCCAGAGGCTGGTCCGCCGGCTCTGCCAGAAGTGCAAGGTTCCGCACCGGCTGCCGGAGAAAGCATTGATCGATTTCGGTTTCACGGCCGAGGAAGCCAAATCAGTCCAGGTTTGGAAGGCGGGGGGCTGCGACTATTGCAACAACACCGGCTACAAGGGCCGGGTCGCCCTCTTCGAGGTCTTGCCGATCGACGACGAGACCCGGGAGCAGATCTTGATGCGGGCCCAGTCGCGGGAGATCAAGAAGAGGGCGCTTGAAAAGGGCATGATCACGCTCCGCCGGAGCGGGCTGATCAAGATCATGAACGGGGTCACTTCGGTCGAAGAAGTGCTCCGCGAAAGTGTCAAAGACTAGACCTATACGGATAAGGAGATAACTCATGGCCAAAACCATCCAGGAGCTCCTGGAGATCGCCGTCAAGGAAGACGCCAGCGATCTGCACATCACGACCTATATTCCGCCGCGGATCCGCGTCCACGGCGTTTTGAAATCGATCGACCACCCGGCAATGACGCCGTCGGAAACAAAGCAGGTCATCTACAGCGTGCTCAACGACCGTCAGAAGAGGATCTTCGAAGAAAAGCTCGAGCTCGACTTCTCCTTTGGACTCAAGGACCTGGGCCGCTTCCGGGCCAACGTCTTCATGCAGAAGGGCGCGGTGGCCGGGGCCTTCCGGCGCTTCCTGCCGACGATGTGGAGTTTCGCCCAGCTCGGCATCCCCCAGCGCATCGCCCAGCTCTGCTACCTGCCCCGCGGGCTGGTCCTCTTCACCGGCCCCACGGGCTGCGGAAAATCGACGTCCATCGCCTGCATGATCGACCATATCAACCACGAGCGGGGCGTCCATATCGTCACCATCGAAGACCCGATCGAATACTACTTCGTGCCCAAGAGGTCGATCATCAACCAGCGGGAGTTGTTCGTGGACACCCTGTCCTACGCCAACGCCCTCCGGTCGGTCCTGCGGGAAGACCCCGACGTCGTCTTCGTCGGCGAGATGCGCGACTACGAGACGGTGGAGGCCTGTCTGCGCGTGGCCGAGACCGGGCATCTCACCTTTTCCACGCTGCACACCAATTCGGCGGCCGAATCCATCTCCCGCATCATCGACATCTTCCCCTCCCAGTACCAGTCCCAGATCCGGATCATGCTGTCGATGTCCATCGAGGGTATTCTGACCCAGGCCCTCCTGCCGCGGGCCGACGGGAAGGGCCGGGCGCTGGCCATGGAGATCCTCATCCCCAACCCGGCCATCCGCAATCTGATCCGGGAGAACAAGATCCATCAGATCTATTCCTCGATGCAGATGGGACAGGAGAAGTTCGGCATGTTGACCTTCAACCAGTCCCTGGCCAGCCTGTATTTCAAGAAAGCGATCACGCTGGAGACGGCGATGAGTGTCACTTCCTTTCCGGAGGAACTGACGGACATCATCCAGAGAAAGGAAGGCCTTAGGACGAAATCCGTCAGCGTCTCCCAGAGCAATAACCGAAAGTAGGGGGTGAAGAATGGCGACCTATGTTTGGAAAGGGAAAAACCGTTATGGCGACATGGTGGGCGGAGAACGGGTCGCGGGATCCGTCGATGAGGTGACCCGGCTTCTGCAGAGAGAGCAGATCCAGGTCATCAACGTCGCTCCCAAGAGGCGCGAGCTGGAAATCCCGTTCCTCAAACGGGAGAAGGTCAAGCTCAAGGAGATGGCCGTCTTCAGCCGGCAGCTCTCCGTGCTGATCGACGCCGAACTGCCGCTTATCCAGAGCCTGACCATCCTGGCCGAACAGACCAAGAACAAGTATTTCAAGCGGGTCATCGTCACCGTCCGGGAGGACGTCGAGGCCGGCTCGACGCTCCACCAGGCCATGCGGAAATTCCCCAAGGCCTTCGACGACCTCTACTGCAACCTCGTCTCCTCGGGCGAGCAGAGCGGCTCCCTGGACATCATGCTGCGGCGCCTGGCCGAGTATATCGAAAAGGTCGTCCGGCTGCGGTCCAAGGTCAAGCAGGCGATGATCTATCCCGTCGCCATCGTCGTCTTCGCCGTGCTGGTCGCTATCTTCCTGCTCTGGAAGGTCATCCCCGTTTTCGCTTCCATCTTCACGGAACTGGGGGCGCAGCTTCCCGCCCTGACCGCCTTCATCGTCGCCCTTAGCCGCTTCGTGGAAAGCTACATCCTCGTCATCTTCATCGGGCTCATCGCTCTTGTCGTCGGGTTCCGCTATTTCCGGAGGACGAAGCAGGGGCGCTGGATGACCGACCGCTGGATCCTCAAGATCCCCCTCTTCGGAGAACTGCTGAGGAAGGTCGCCATCTCCCGGATCACCCGGACCCTGAGCACGCTCGTCTCCGGGGGCGTCCCGATGCTGGAGAGCCTCAAGATCACCTCCTCCACCGCCAACAACGTGCTCCTGGAAACGGCTATGCTGGACGCGAGACAGAAGGTGTCCGAAGGCCAGAGCCTGACCGACTCCCTGAAGGAAACAGGGCACTTTCCGTTCATGCTGACCCAGATGGTCAGTGTCGGCGAGGCCACCGGCACCCTGGACGAGATGCTGACCAAGCTGGCTGATTTTTACGACGAGGAGGTCGATGCCTCGGTCGCCTCGCTCCTGTCCATCATGGAGCCGATCCTCCTCATCGCCGTCGGCGGGATGGTCGGGTCGCTGGTCATCTCCATGTATCTGCCGATCTTCAGCCTGATGCAGCAATTCTGAGGTCGAATGACAACCCAGAGGCGGCATATTTTCTGGTTCATCCTCATCCGGGCGATCGTCGTCACCTCCATTCTGGTGGCGGTCGTGATCATCCAGTCCTCGACCGCCGATTTCATCCCCGTTGTTCCCTTCTATTTCATCGTCCTTCTCGCCTACCTCCTCTCGGCTGTCTATGTGGGGCTTTACCTCTGGTGGAGAGAATACGCCGCTCAGGCCTATATCCAAATCGTTGTCGACCTTCTTCTCATCACCGCCCTGATCTATATCTCCGGCGGATTGCTGGGAACTCTCTATCTTCTTTATATCTTCGCCATCGTGGCGGCGAGCATCGTCCTGTCCAACCGCGCCGCCTACATCACGGCCGGGCTGTCGGCCATCCTCTTCGGGCTCCTTGTCGATGGGCTCTATTTGGGGATCATCCCTTATTTCAGCCCCGACCAGTACCAGGAACGGTCTCTCGGCGCCGTCCTTTTCACCATGTTCCTGGCCTGGAGCCTTTTCTTTTTGATCGCCGTCCTGGCCAACCATCTGACGAACGGCCTCCGCAAGGCCAGGGAATCGCTTCGCCTGGCCCGGAAGGAGCTGGAGATCAAGGAGAGGCTGGCCACGGCCGGCCGCTTCTCCGCCCAGCTCGCCCATGAGATCCGCAACCCGTTGGCGGCCGTCTCCGGCGCCGTCCAGGTGCTCCGCGGAGAGCTCAGACTGGACGAGGAACAGCGGAGCCTGATGGACATCGTCGTCAAGGAATCGCAACGGGTGTCGCAGTCGATCGAGCAGTTCCTGGACCTGGCTTCGCCCGGCCGGCAGGTTTTCTCCAGGTTCGTCCTGCGGGAGGTCCTGGAGGACACGCTGGCGCTCCTCCGGGCCGGCGGGACGCTCAATGGGCGTTATCAACTGGCCGGCAATTTCTCTTCCGCGGAGATCAGTTATTACGGCAGCCTGAACCAATTCAAACAAGTCTTTTTGAACCTGTCCAAGAATGCCCTCGCGGCCATGCCCGGGGGAGGCGTGCTGAACATCGATTTCTCCGAAGACAAGAAGAAGGCGGTCCGAATCCGGTTCGCCGACACGGGCCGGGGCTTGAACGAGGAGGAAAAGAAGCACCTCTTCGAACCGTTTTTCTCGCGCTTCGAGAACGGCCGGGGATTGGGCCTGGCGGTCGTCCGCAGCATCGTCGACGATTATGACGGCCGGATCGAGGTCCGGTCGGAGCCCCGGAAGGGGACGGAAATCACTCTGCTCCTCCCCCTGAGGGAAGCGCCGGCAGGAGCCGTTTCCCGGATGGACGGGACATCACGAGAGGGGAGCGGGAGCGGGAATTTTTAGGCTGAGGACGAACCATGGAAAGCATCCTGATCATCGACGACGAAAAGAGCCTCCTCGACCTCCTCAGCGTCGTCCTGAAAAAAGAGGGATACCGGGTCAAGACCTGCCTGGCTGCGACCAAGGTCTTTGAGTTCCTGGAAAAGGAAGACTTCGACCTCCTCATCTGCGATATCAAGCTGCCCCAGATGAGCGGCATGGAGGTCCTCAAGTATGTCCGGGAGAACAGGCCCGGGATGCCGGTCATCATGATCACCGCCTACGGGAGCCTGAAGCAGGCCGTCGAGGCCCTCAAGGCCGGAGCCATCGATTACATCCTCAAGCCCTTCGACGTCGAAGAGCTCAAGATCATCATCGCCCAGGAACTCGAAAAGAGAAGGCTCAAGGAAGAGAACATCCTTCTCAAACGGGACCTCAAGGAGAGGTATTCGTTTGAGAACATGATCGGCAAAAGCAAGGCGATGCAGGAGGTCTATGGCCTGATCGAGAAGGCCTCGGGAACGGATTCCACCGTGCTCATCAGCGGGGAGAGCGGAACGGGGAAGGAAATGGCCGCCCGGGCTCTTCATCTCCTCAGCCGGCGCAGCGAAAGACCCTTCGTCTCGATCAACTGCGCGGCCCTGCCCGAGAACCTCCTGGAGAGCGAGCTCTTCGGCCACACCAAGGGGTCGTTCACCGGCGCCGTGGCCGACAAGAAGGGCATGTTCGAGGTGGCGACGCTGGGGACGCTCTTCCTCGACGAGGTCGGTGAGACCTCGCCCTGGACCCAGGTGAAGCTCCTCCGGGCAATCCAGGAAAGGAAGATCCGGAGGGTCGGCGGGACCGAGGAAATTCCGGTGGATGTGCGGATCATCGCGGCCACGAACCTGGACCTCAAAAGCAGGATCGCCGAGGGGAAGTTCCGGGAAGAGCTCTACTACCGGCTGAACGTCATCGCTTTCGAGATGCCCCCCTTGCGAAAAAGGCCGGAGGATATCCCCATGCTCGTCAATCACTTCCTTGAGAAGTGCTGCCGGCAGATGGGGAAGAAATTGAAACGGGTCGCTCCCGAGGTGATCGGCTGTTTCGAGGGCTACGCCTGGCCGGGAAACGTCCGCGAGCTGGAGAATGTCATCGAGCGCGTGGTGGCTATCGAGGACCGGGAAACCATCACAGCGGCCAGCCTGCCGCGGGAGATCATTCATCCTCCCAAGAAGGAGGACACGGCGCCGCACATCCCGCCGAGCTTCAACCTGACCTCCCATCTCGGGGAAATAACGAGGAGGTACATCACCGAGGCGCGGCTCCTGGCGGGCGGCAACCTGCGGAAAACGGCTTCCCTCCTCGGGATCAGCTACCGGTCCCTGCGGCACATGATCGAGAAATACGGGCTGAGAGAGGCCGAAAGATCGGAGAGGGCAGAGCCGCGGCCGGAAATAAAGCCCTTTCTTTGAAATTGCCGTTATTTGGCAAATAATGACAATAAATGTTAACAGGATAGAAAAAGTGGGTTGTAAACTGCAATTAAATTATTTAATATCAATGACTTATGATTTTGCAGTTTGGCACGTTTATTGCTAGAATAAAAGCGCCCATATATTAAAGGGCAAGCATTACCATAAGGAGGTAAATAAATGCTTAAAAAGATGAGAGGATTCACCCTCATCGAGCTGCTCATCGTTGTGGCCATCATCGGCATCCTGGCCGCCCTGCTCATTCCGAACGCGCTCGCCGCCATCCAGAAGGCGAAGCAGAAGGGCACGATGAAGGACATCAACTCCATCGCGACCGCCATGATGGACTTCGTCACCGACAACGGCACGGCTCCGGCGCACGATGGTCAACTGACTAGCGGAGATACGCTCTACACGCAATTGGGCGGGTTCTATCTCAAGGTTCTTCCTCAGAATGATCAATGGGGCTCGGCGTTCGCTGTCTATGGCGGCACGGATGCGGAACTTGTGTACGCGAACGTGACCGACACACGGGCGGATGATTTCCTCGTCGCTTCATACGGCCGCAACAAGACAGCGGACACTATCACGTTCAATCCCGCGGACCCCAACACCGTCTATTTCGCCATGACCGGGATGAAAAGCTTCGACAAAGACCTGGTCAACTGGAGTGGTTCCTGGATCCACGTGCCCAAGTCCGCCCAGCTCGGAACCTGATGACACCTGACGACTCCACAGAGAACATCAGGACGTAAACCTCAATAGGGCGGCAAGGATGTCCTTGCCGCCCTTCTTTGTCGCGGATGAAAAGCGCGAGATGGCGCGTAAAGAAAAGGCTGGAGCGATGAACAAGCAAAGAGGGGGCTTTACGCTGATCGAGCTGCTCATCGTTGTCGCTATCATCGGCATCCTGGCAGCTCTTTTTGTTCCCCAGATCCTTGCAGCTATCCAGAAAGCGAAACAGAAGGGAACGATGCAGGAAATGAACGGTATCGCCAAATCGATGATCGATTATATAACCGACGCCGGCAAAGCTCCCGAGCAAAGCGGCGCTATCGTCGCCGGTTCCAGTTTCATAGAAGAGCTGAATCCTTTTTATATGAAGGCGCTGCCCCTGATCGATCAATGGGGGACGGCCTTTCATGTTTATTGCGGGACGGCGATCGAGTCGGCCAGCATCGGCGGAGTGACGGCCGGCGGCGCCGACGATTTCATTATAATTTCTTATGGAAGAGACAGACAGCAGACTCCCTTTACTTTTAATCTGTTAGACCCCCAGACCGTCTATTTCGAACTTACGGCTCTTTCGAGCTACGACCAGGATCTGATCATCTGGAATGGCTCCTGGATCCACGCCCCCAAAGCTGCACAGGTCCGACAGCCCTAGCCGGGGGTATCGGATCCTAGCCGCAGCGAGGAGAAGAATCTTTCTTCTTCTCTGACATCGCCGCCCGGCAATTTCCTTTTCCAATTGATCAAACCGGAAATGGATTTGACAGTCCATCTGTCTTTTGTTAAGAATGACGAGTCAAGGAAAGCTCGTTGGCCAGCCCCATTCCTCCAGCCCACGGCAATCCCCGTCGCTTTCTCCTCGTCTTCATCCTTCTTCTTCTGACCATCAACCTGTTCATATTTCTGCCTTCCATGTCGGGCGATTTCCTCTGGGACGACAAGTATTTCATCAGCGAGAACCCGGCGGTCATGGGGTCCGGATTCCTGCACGATTTCTGGCGGAGCCCCTTCGGCGGATTCTCGGGAACGGATGAAAACAGCCTCCGGCTCGACTGCGAACGGCAATTCTACCGGCCCCTGACCTCCCTGTCATACTGGCTGGATTTCAAGATCTGGGGCTTGAATCCGGCGGGTTTCCATCTCACCAATATCCTCCTTCAAACGGCCAATTGCCTCATTTTGCTTTTCCTCCTTATGCATATCGGGCTGGATTCGGCTGCGTCGTTCATGGCGGCCCTCCTTTTCTCCGTTTTCCCCGTCCATTTCGAGAACGTGGCCTGGATCTCTGGCCGGACCGACCTGCTGTCCTTCTTATTCGGCGCGGTCTCATCGCTTTTCTTTGTCCTCTACCTCGAAAAGAAACGCAGCGTTTCTCTGGGTCTATCGGTGGCTTTTTACTTGGCAGGTATCTTGTCCAAGGAAAACATCCTTTTTTTGCCAGCCCTTTTTCTTGTCCTTCTCTGGCGAAAAAAAGCCAGGACCAAGGAGCTCATCGCTCCCTCTGCGGCGTTTTCGCTGAGCATCCTGATCTGGCTCCTGCTTCGGAGGCTCGCCTTTGGAGCGGTTTCGTTCGCCCTGTCCGGCCGGTCCTTATCTGATTTCTTGGGAGCGGTCGGGTTCTATTCGGCGAGGATGGTATGGCCGTTTGATCTGAGCGTCTCGGTGGATTCAGACCCTGTCTTTAGGAATGAGGCTTATGTCGGCCTCGGCGTACTGCTGATCATGCTCGTCATGGTCTCCGTTCTTCATGTCCTGGACCGAAGGCGGAGGGCATTCGGCCCCTTCTTTTTGTCCCTTGCCTATTTTCTTCTCCTCCTTCCCTCGGTGGCCGTTGTCTTTTCCTCGCTGAGCATCTCTCTGCTGGCCTGGAGATTTCTTTATTTTCCATCGGTCGTTTTTGTGATCGCCCTATCCTATATTCTTTTGCGCAAGGTCAAGCCCCGGGCCATTGGGCATGTCTTCTTGGGACTTCTTGCCATTGGCTATGCGGCCGAGACCTACCCGAAGAGCCGGCTTTTCGGTCGGGACGAGGCCGGCTTCTGGCTCGGTATCAAGAAGGTTGAGCGCGAAGACCTCGTCGCCCAGTTCAACATCGGCGTCAACACGTTGCCTCGGAATGAGACGCGGGCCCTCGAGATATTCGACCGGATCCTGGCCCGGAAGGAGCATCCTCTCTATCCCTTTGTGAGCATCCGGACCTATGAAGAACTGGCCATCTATTTCGCCTTCCAGAGGGACTTCGTCAAGGCCGAACATTGGTTCGATACGCTCATCAGGCTTCGGGGAGGGCAATCCCTTCACTCCACGCTGAACTACAGCTATTACCTGGCTTTTTCCGGAAGGAGGGAAGAGGGGGAAAGGATTATCCAGGATCTTCTCGCTCGCTATCCACAGAACCACGACGTCCTTACCCGGGCGGCGAAGTTCTACCTGATCGTCAAGGACTATGCCAAGGCGAAGGAATTGTACGGAAAGGACTATTCCTTATTCCGGAACGAGCAGACAAAAAGGTACTTGGAAGAGCTGCAAACATTGCTGGGGAAGAAAGATCCTTGAGCGGTCTCCGGCCAGACCTCTTTCAGCTTGTTCAGGAAATCATTCCTGAGTTGACTTGAAATGAGCTCGATCTCCGGCTGCGAAGGATTCAGGGCGAGAGACCGATCAAAATAGCCCACCGCGTCCTTGACGCGGATGAGATTATAGAAATAGAAAAAACCCACCTTATTAAGTATCTCCGGGCTCGCGCCGTTCTGGTCGATGATGTCCTGGATGGCCGCGCCGGCCTCTTCTTCCCTTCCTTCATAATACAGGAGCTTGGCCAGCAGGAATTGATGGTCCAGGTCCAGGGTGGGAAGGGTCCTGACCAAGTCGACGGCCGCCGCGAAGTTCCTGTTCTGGATGTAGAAGCTCATCCTTTTATCGAAGGGAAGAGCCTTGAATTCTTCCCTGGCCGTGGACGTGTCGATGCCGGAGAAGAAGACCGGGAAGATGTCCTTCATCCTCTTTTCGAGCTCTTCAGCCTCGATCCACATGCCGCGGCTCACGTAGAGGCCGTACAGGTCGGAATACGCTTCCTTGACCGAGGGATAGTCGGCGATGTTTTTGAGCAACAATTTCTCTGCGGTCGCGACGTCTCCCTGGGATGCGGCAACGCGAGCCTTCTTGGAGTTGATCTGGTAGCGGACAAACGGGGCGATCCTGATTTCCGGCGATTTTTCGAATTCCTCGATGCTGGCCATCCAGCGGAGGACGCCCGGGTAGTCGGCCTTCGTCATCTCGATGTCCGCATAGAGCATGCTGACCATGATGGCGACCTCCCGCTTCATGCTGACCCCGAGCGATTTGTTCAGGGCCAGCTCCGCCGACAGATAGTCTTTGTTCTCGATGGCGGACTTGGCGGACTGGAAAAGCACATAGCCATCCTCAGGCGATGAGGATGCCGCCCTCTGCCAGAAGACGGTGCTGTTCCTGTAAGCGCCGGTGTTGAGAACGATGGAAGGAATGAACAGCAGGAGGATGGCGAAGACGATTCCGAAACGGGGCTTCTCTTTGACCCGCATCAACAGATGGGCCAAGAGCCAGACAAGCCCCAGGCCGGTGACCATCATGTAACGAGAATAGATTTGGTACGGAAAGATATTGGTATAGATGAGAGGGACATGGCCGAGCAGGAAAAGGCCAAAGATAGCCGCCGGCAGGGCGACATCTTTATCCTTTTTGGCCCAAACGACCAGAAGGGTCAAAAAGGCGGCGGTCAGCAGGCCAAAAACAAGATAGACGAGACGGCCCATGTCGGTCACGGGGACAAACATGTCATAGCGGAGCGAAAAAACCATGGTTCGAAAATAATATCCCAGCGTTCCCAGCCCCGCCCGCGCGTTCTCGAGAGAGTTAGGCATGTAGACCATCCTGATGTTCTTAATCCCGAGGACGAGATTTTTGATGAAGAAGAAAAGCAGGATGATGGAGGCGTTAGCGAGATGATAGGGCCAGGTGATTCTCCGGCGTCTGAGCTTTTCATAAAGGAGGAACAAGGGAAGGAAGAGGATGAATGTTTCCTTGGAAAAGACACCGAGGAGAAAGAAGAACGAAGACCCCACCAGGAAGAGCGGTCGGCCCTTTTTCAGGAAGAGCTCGAAGAAGAGGAAAGTAAGGCTTCCCCAGAGCAGCAGGAAGAGGTCACCTCGGCCGACCACCCAAACGATGTTCTCGCTGTTAAGGGGATACAGTGCGAACAGGAGGGTTGTGAACTCCGGAAGATAGGCTTTATTCGAGTACTCCTTCAGAAAGGCGAAAAGGAAAACTAAAGAAAAGAGAAAGACGAGGAGGTTGGTCAGACGGAGGGTGACGTTTTTGATTCCCCAGGCCTCTTTTTCCAGGAGAAACGATAATGTCAGCAAGGGCCGATAGTAGTGGTCCTGCCCCTGAACTCCGAGCTGTTCGCTGAAGTAGCTGTACTTGAACGCGGAACTCAGAGGCTGGTGTTCGATAAAAAGAAGGTTATGTTTGAAGAAGATCTCGTCGTCCCAGATCAGGGCGTAGTCGAAGGTCCGCCAATACACTCCGAAAAGGATCACGGCCAGCAAGACGATAAAGACCAGGTCGCGTTTCTTCATGGGATCGCCACGGCTCCTTTCAGCTGCGGATTCACTCCTTTTTCATCACCCGGACGATGTCGTAGTATTCATCACTTTCGACGACCTGAATATCGAACGGGTCTCCCAACCGCTCGGGCAGGCGGGAATTCCTGAAATCCAAAATATGGAAGAACGGTCTTTTCTCTCCCGTCAGGACGGCAGCGTCGACGTGTTTGTTCTTTCCGAACTCGATCTGGGCGGGCAGAGGAGCCTGCGGAAGGACCTGCCAATCGGAGGATGCCCAGACCGCCAGATTGGGATGGGACGACATGACGACTTCTGCCCGGGCCTCCTTCAAGCGCCGCGCCTCCGAAGCTTCGATCTTCCGCGCGGTGATGAACAGGGGGTTGTTCAAGAGGTTCTTGCTCGAATACATAATCTGATCATTGACGGCCAGAGCGAATAAGACGGCAAAAACCAGAAAAAGGACTTTTCTTTTGGTGACTTCATTATTGCAGGACACCCAGGAGGAGAAGAAGAGCGCGCCTTGTCCGCCATAGAGAATGACGACCGGGACCAGGAACAAGTGATGGCGCGGGATCGGATAGGAAAGGGCTTCGATCACCAGGCTGTAGGGCACAAGGCTCAGAAGCAGCATGTCCGGGAGGGATCTCTTCTTGATCAAGCGGAGCAGCGAACCCCCGAGTCCGAGGAGAAAGAACAACAGGAGTTGCCAAGGGACGAGAGTCTTGGGGATGATCCCATAAAGCCGCAGGTTTGAGCAGATGATTTTGCCGGCGGGGTCAGTCGGGACTTCCAGCTCTTCGTCCGCTGCTTCATGATAGCCGAAGTAGAGGTCATTCATCTCAGTCGCGGCACCGTTCAGGGAATAGTGCGCTCTGTTAAAAGGCTGCCAATCTTCCTTCTGGATCACCTGGAGAAGAGCCGCCCGATATCTCTGCGAGGCCGAGATCTTGCCCGAGAGCGTCCACTGACCGCTGACTTTCTTGAGGTAAAAGACATACGGAAACGCCAGGGCCAAAAAGACAAGCACCAGAGATAGGATCCTCTTCCAGGATAGCGCGACCAAGGAAAATGATTTCATAAAAACGAGCATGCCCAAAAGACCGGCAAAAAGGATGAACCCCTCAGGCCGGGTGAGATAGGCCAGAGCGAGGAAGAATCCGGCGAACACTGCCGGAAAATAGCGGTTTTTCTCAACGAGCCGGATCAGGAAGTAAACTGAGGCAAGGACCAGACAACAATTGAGTATATCCGAGCCTCGATAGAGGACCTGGCTATAGCGCAGCGCGGCGGGCAAGAATGCGTTCAACTCCTGGCTGAAGAGCGCCAGCAGAAAACAGCCGAAGCTTGCTCCCGGGGACATCTTCTTTCTGGCTATCAGATAGACGATGATCCCTAGAAATGCCCCGGATAGCGCCGTAATTATATTCAAAGACATCTGGAAATCATGGACAAAGAAATGGACAAAAGCGATGGCTATAGGAAGAACGGGCGGGAAGATGATGTTCGGGAGTCCGTTGAACCCATATGCCTTGCCGTGAAAGATGTTGCGGGCGAGGACTAGATAATAGCCCTCGTCGGGGTCGAGATAAAGCGAGCGTTTCGAAAGGAGATACAGCTTGAAAAGAAATGCCAGTACCGAAAATGCCAGGATGAGCTGGGCTTCCCGGTCGAACCGTACGTTTCTACGAAGGGATATTGACGCTTTCATGCCTCAATCCCGCATTTGCCTCCGCTTTTTGCGCTACTAAGAGATGGTTGGGTAGAAACCGATCTACCCCTATCTTCCTAAGCATGGCCTCGATCCACTTCTCTCCCCATAGGCCGACCGGAGAGATCATGAACCCGTAGTCCTCCCGAATGGTCAGCTGGGATTTCCGGCAAAGGTCGGCCAGGCGGGTTGGAGTCATGACGGAATGATGCTCCCCCTTGATCCAGCCGAGGAACCCGGATACTTTCTCCCAGAAGGGGTGCGGCGAGGTGATGATCAGGATTCCCCCGTCACGGAGGACGCGGACGGTTTCATTGAGCAAAACCTGGGGATGGACAAGATGCTCGATCACCGCGGCAGCGATGATCACATCGCTTGTTCCGTTTTTCAAAAAGGCGAGATCCTGGACATCGGCACAGATCATCGGGGTGTCGCAAAATTGCTTCCTGCCGTAAAGAAGAAGGGGGAGGGAATAATCGACTCCCAAACACCATGAAGACGGGTATCGGCCCTTGATCGCCCGAAGCATTTTCCCTTCCGCCGTTCCGAGGTCGATGATGTCTCGGGCGGAGGGGGCGTGCCGGCTCAGGACGCGGAGGACTTCCTCGGTTCGCCGCCTCAGCCGGTACCTAAGATCCGGCCTTCTTTCCCGCGACAGCGCATAATCGATATTCACTGCACCTTGTCCACCGTTCGCTTTTTCATCCCCAGGACGGAGAGCCCCGCCCGGGCTTTCCGGGTCAGTTCGCCGGCGGAACGGACCTTCCGGAGACGAGACAAGACATACCGCGGCTTCAGGTAGAACCGCTTGTAGAACTGGACGATCATCCCGTAGAGCTCCTCGCGGGTGAAGTTCTCTTCCCAAACGGGGATCTTGAATCCTTCTCGGGGACCACGGGCGAATTCCCGCCAGATATCCGTTTTGATGATCCCATTCTCCAGCCCGAGATAATAGAGCTCGGTCCCGGGATAGGGGGAGAAAATAGTGAAGTGGGCGTAATCGGGCCGGAGGTCCTTAGCCAGGTCAAAGGTGTCCTGAATATCATGGATTTCTTCTGATGGCAGGCCGATCATAAAGTAAGCGAGAGTCTCGATCCCGAGTTTCCGGGTGAGCCTGAAGACCTCTTTGACCTTGGAGATAGTGAAGCCTTTTTTGATCACCTGGAGGATCTTGTCGTTCCCGGCCTCGACACCGTAATGGATCGCCAGGCAGCCGGCCTTTTTCAGCATTCGGAGCATCTCCTCGTCGACCAGGTCGACCCGGGTCCGGATGTCCCAGCGAATCCTGAGCCGGCGCTGGAGAATCTCCTCGCAGATGGCCAGCACTCTTTTCCGACTGACGGTGAACGTGTCATCATAGAAGAGGAAGTCCTTGATCCCGAGATCGACGCATTCCTGGATTTCATCCACGACGTTCTTGGCGCTTCTGGCGCGGAAGTGCGAGGTCACCGGCGAAAGAGGACGGTCGCAGAAAGCGCATTTAAACGGACATCCCCGGCTGCTGATAATCGTCGTACAGAGAGTGCCGCGGCTGAGCAGAGAGCTGTAATGCCGAATATTGAGCAGGTCCCTCTGGGGAAAGGGGATGCCGTCGAGATCCGGAATGGGTTTGATCTCGTTTTTGATGATCCGGCCGTCTTTGTTTTTGAAGATCAAGCCGGCTATACGCATCGGATCCTTTGAACCTTCCGTCCATTCCTTCAGGAAATCGGCCAGGGAATGCTCCGATTCTCCCATCAAGGCGAAATCGACGCCATCCAAGCCGATCGTTTCTTCGGGAAAAAGATGAACATGCGTTCCGCCGAGAATCGACAGGGCGCCCGGCCGGACTTTCTTGACCACTTGGGCTGTCTTAAAAGCGTCGAGAAGAGTAAAGCTCATAGCGGATATCCCGACGACATCAAAGGATTTCCGAGAAAGGACCGATTCCAGTTGAGGGTAGGTCAACTCAAGCGGCTGGCAATCAAGGACTTCAAATTCAAACCGCGTGCTCTTTTTCAGGGAGGATGCGAGATAGAGTAAGCCCAAGGGGGGATTAAAGCCTCGGTGCTTTTCGATGATCGAGGGGTTTTTCCCGACAAGCTCGTTCCATCGAGGGGGATTGACCAGCAAGACCTTCATTTGCCAAGTCTTTTATCGATGAGGTCTGCCAGCAAGCCTAGGGCGAGAAGTTGGAGCCCGGTGACGAAGAGCAAGATAGTGGTGACGTCCATGACCTTGCCTAAAATGTAGGAGACGACTAAGACGACGAGGGCCGCCAAGACGAAGAAGAGGCTAAGGGGTAAGAAAACCTTGAGCGGATTGAAGAACATAACGGTCCGGATGATCAACTGAAGAAAATTCATTGTGTCACGGAGAGGTCTGATCTTGGATTTTCCCACTCGTTTATAATAATCGATCGGAATGTAGAGAATCTTCTGGTTGTTGGACAGGAGGAACA
Organism: Candidatus Aminicenantales bacterium; assembly: GCA_049682755.1. Taxonomy (GTDB): domain Bacteria; phylum Acidobacteriota; class Aminicenantia; order Aminicenantales; family UBA8522; genus UBA8522. The sequence goes on from JBAUIH010000101.1 coordinate 15,782, forward strand.
GGGTGATGGTGGTGGTGAAGGAGAATCCCTGGGGGAGATACTTAGAGGATTTTTGGATCAGTTCTTTGTCGATCACTCTCAATCCCGAGTTGAGGTCGGGAATTTCGCTTTCGCTTAGATATTCGGCGAGTTTTGTCAAAACAAGTTTGGGAAGCTTCCTTAGAAATCCGATCTTGACCATCTTACCCGTACGTGCCCCCACAACCATCGCTGCTTTCTCTGACACAAGTTTTTGAAAGAACTCAATGATCCTTTCATTGGGATAGGATCCATCGGCATCAGTGATAGCGATGTTATCGTGCGAGGCCAGCTGCGCGCCTTTTTTTATGGCCGCCCCGTAGCCCTTGTTCTTTTCATTGGCGACAAGCCTCATCCGGGCATCGAGTCCATCCTTCAGGATTTGCCGGGTCCGGTCCGTCGAGCCGTCATCCACGAAGATGACTTCGATATCCGGATAATTGTTCAGCAGATCTTTGAAGAATGCGACGGTATCAGGGATGGCTTTTTCCTCGTTATAAACCGGGATAACAACCGATAATTTTTCCATTGGGGCGATTATATCATATTTTTAAAAACCATCAGTAAAAGCAATATTTCAGCCAGAAGCACAATAACTCATTAAAATCCCCTCTCCGGAAAGACATTATAGAGCCGGCGCTCATCGAAATCGACACTTTCCATGAAATCCAGGATTCTCCTGGCCTCATCTGTCTGGCCCGCTTTCTGGTAGCAGGGCACGAGGCGGTTGAAAAGGTTACGCCTGGTAGCGGGATCGTTCTCGATTTGGAGGGCGGCCTCGAAACTGAACGAGGCCCGCTTGTAGTCGGCTTGGCTTTGATATAAAACGCCCAGGTTTTCCAGCCGCTTCCCGTCCATTTCAAGAAGAGGGATTTCCTGGAATAGTTCCTCCAGGAACCGACTGAATCCAGGAGAATAGCCATGAAATATATCGACCGGGTCCTGGACGATCTCGACAGCCTTGCTCATTCGGGAGGACGGCCGGACCGGCTCTTCTGCCTTGATGGCGCCTTGGCTCGACCTCACGGGAATCAAGATCCCCATGTCGAGGGTTCCGGTGTAAACATAAACATTCCTGTCCGGATAACAGGGGAAAAGCGCAGCTAAATTCTTATCGCCGGATTTTGCATAGATGATATCGTCATCAAGTTCGGGACCATTATAGAGAAGGCCCGAGCCCCAGCCTCCCTCTTCGGGAAAAGTGGGCGGCGGCCGGTGCCAAAACTTGAGGATGACGAGCGCCCTCCCAAGGCTAAGGGATTCTATGGCTCGGCCTAGCCGGGCACTCGTCCCCGCAAAACGGTGGTCGTAGCGATCAAAAAACCAATGGGCCTGAGCCGGGCGGAGTCTGTGGGGCAGGTGAAAGAAAAAACCATAAACGGCAAGAACGCAGACCAGAACGACGGTCATCTTTCTGACCGCCGGTTTGGATGTCTTCCGGATGACCTGGCTGACCAAGCCGGGGATCTCGGCGATCCCCCGGGCGCTTAGCAGCAGAAAGAGAGGGACGGCGTCGAATAACATCCGGGCGCCGACGAAGACGAACGCCCCCCAGAAAAAGGAAAATGCGGCGACAAGGACGGCGATACTGCTTGCGAGGAGCAAGTCCTTTTTCCTGTCTTCCGGATTCAAACGCGTCAGCCAGAGGAGAGGCAGCATAGCTAGGAATGAAGAGAGCGGCCAGCCGAAGAGGTCGACGTTCAAGGCCTTTAGATTATCGACCATCTGGACGGCGGCCGAGAGCGGCGTGAAGGCGGAGTCGAGCGTTGCCGCCTGCCCGAAAACAACCGAATAGCTGGGGCCGTAGCGGACGAGATATCCCATTCGAAAAGGAGCGCCGTTGGTGAGCTGGTTGTAAACGAGGAAAAATCCGGCGAAAACAAGGGTTGTCACGGCGAAGGTCGGTGCGTTTCCGGACGTCAGACCTCGGCGTTTTTTCATCAGGCGGAAGGCATAATAGACGAGAAAGACAAAGGAAGAGAACAGCGTATTGACCGGCCGGACGAGGAAAGCCAACCCCCAGCTGATTCCGGCGGCGAGCCCCAAAAGAGGGGAGGGGCTTCGGATAGACCGGAAGAGAAAGAGCAGGAAGAGCGCGTTGAAGAACATGCTCGCGGTGTGCGACAGCATCGTTGAGGACATCACCAGGAACCAGGGTGAGATCGCACTGAGGAGGGCGGCAATGAGGCCGACTTTAGGACTGTAGATTTCTCTTCCCAAAAAGTAGAAAAGGATGACCGAGAGGGCGGCCAGCAAAGGATTGACGAGCCAGGGCGCCCGGAAGATCAGGCCGATTGCGAGGAGGAGAGGAAATCCGGGGGGATAAATGCTGTACCATCTTCCGTTGTTTATGATATGGGGGAAATCGAAGAACTCCCGGCAGGGCGGAGAGGGCACGTATAGGCGGCCGGAATGGAAGATCTTGGCCTGGAAAAGATAGGCGATCTCGTCATTGATGTGGGGAATGCGCTCGAAGACGAAGGTCGAAAACAGGCTGCAAAATACGAAGACGGCTATCGAAGCCAGGATGACGGGGAGAGGGAGCCCCGATTTCATTCGTCCGGAACTTGCGTCCATCCGGCCCTATTTAATCTGAATTCAGGCCAAGGCGCAAGTCGGGGACGCCTCCGCCCTGAGGCAGTCGAGCCGCTATCAGACAAATAGCCCCCCAGCCTATCGCCTTCGAAATATGATATAATCTCCCTCACCGGACATGCGGACGATCCTTCTGGCCCTCATCTATGTCATTTTGATCATCATCCTGGCCGTCCTGCTCCTCATTGCCTGGCCGTTCGGCCTCCGCGATCCGCTGCTCGGCATCGCCAAGTGGGCCATCAGCCTGGCTCCGCCCATCCTGGGGATAAAAGTCGAGGTCAGCGGGCGGGAACATGTCGACAAGAGAACACCCTTCATCTTCATGGCCAACCACCTCAGCTTCATCGACGGGCCGCTCCTCTTTCGGCTCATCCCCCGTCCCATACGCGTCATCCTGAAGAAGGAGGTCTTTCGGATACCGGTCATCGGCCAGGGGATGCGCTTTGTCGGTTTTGTCCCCGTCGACCGCAAGGGCGTCCGGGGCGGTAAGAAAAGCATCGACCACGCATCCCGCCTGATGCACGAGAAGGGCTATTCCTATCTCATCTTTCCCGAAGGCACCCGAAGCCGCGACGGACGGACGCAGGCGTTCAAGCGGGGAGGATTTTTCCTGGCCGTGGAGAGCCAGGCCCCCATCGTCCCCATCTCGATCGCGGGGACGTACGGGCTGATGCCGCGCGGCACAATCTTCCCCCGCCGGGGGAGGGTCGAGGTCCGGTTTCATCCGCCCGTCCCCGTCCGGGGATATGATCAGGCCACACTGGGCGGGTTGATAGACAAGGTCACGGCCGTCATCGAATCCGATCTGACAGCCTGAAGGGAGATCGCCATGGAATATCACACAGTCCAGGAGGAGATCAGCCGTCTCCTCACGGATTTCTTTAGCCAGAAAGGGCCGCTACTCGAAAAAGCGGCCGGCGTCATCGTCGAAAGCCTCAAGTCCGGCCGCAAAGTCCTCGTTTTCGGCAACGGCGGGAGCGCCGCCGAGGCCCAGCATTTGGCGGCCGAGCTGGTGAACAAGTTCTCAAGACCACGCCGGGCGCTTCCGGCCATCGCCCTGACAACCGACACCTCGACGCTGACGTCGATTGCCAACGATTCCTCGTTCGACCTGGTGTTCAGCCGTCAGATCGAAGCCCTCGGTGACGAAGGGGATATCGCCCTGGCCCTCTCCACCAGCGGAACCTCGCCCAATATTTTGGAGGCTCTTACAGCAGCCAGGAAAAAGAAATTGGTGACGATCGCCCTGACCGGGGAAGGCGGCGGGAAACTCGGTCCGCTGTCGGATATCCTGCTGGATGTGCCGTCCCGGAGCACGCCGCGCATCCAGGAGCTTCACCTCATCATTCTCCACCTGATCGCCCAGGAGCTGGACGACCGCCTGGGCTAACCTTCGCTTAATACGATGTTCTTGATTTCTTCGGGCCCGGCGACACCGCTGTTGAAGAGATAGCAGGTCGCGCTGTCGAGCAGGCGCCCGAAGTGGGCTTTCTGCAGTTCGAGCCGCTCTTCCGTCGTCAGCAGGAGATGGGGATTGAAGTACGGCTGCGGCTTGGCCGGACTGAAGGCTTTCTTGGCGCCGGCGCTTTCGCCGGCCTCCAGGATGCGCAGGGCCTCGTCCTTCCGCAGCTTGATGGCGGCCGGGGAGACGGGATCGTTGCGGAGAAGGAAGATCCAGCGGAGTTCGGTCCGTTTGGCGTGGGCGGCCTTGCCGCCGATCCAGGAGGGATCGAGCATGGCGTGGGCTTCGGGTGAAGCTTTGTAGCAGAAAAGCGAGCCACGGTCGAGCCGGCAATCGTCCAGGCGGAGGCAGGCGGCGTTCCGGCAGTCGTCTTTATGGGTGACGATATTCTCGCACTTGCTGCCGTCAAAAAGCGGGGCCAGGCGGGGGAAAAGCTCGACGGTATTGGTGGGCATATAGAGTTTTCTTTCCACGCACTCGGCCGCCGCTTTGCCGCGCGGCTGGCGGACGAAGACGATGTCGTTGGCCTGGAGCCGGAAGCGGTCGTCCTCAAGCAGCCCGAAAAAGAGCTCGGTCTTGCGC
>JBAUIH010000102.1:0-6791 GCA_049682755.1 Candidatus Aminicenantales bacterium
AACCGTCCGTGCCAATTTGAACTGCTCATATGGATGCAACAAATTTCGTTACGTCACCTCCTCCCATACCTCCCCCCTCGGAGACTGTGTCACAATTCGGACTGAGTTTTGCTAATGGGAAATTCACTCGCAATTAGTCCCACAAAGCAAATCTCAATATTCAATTTTTTCCGAAATTCCATTTCATATGGGAAAAACGCTGTAAAATTTTTCACGTTTTCTGATTATTACACAGTCTCTCGTGCGGGAGGGCAAGGGAGAGGAGGGGTATCACAAACGATTGCGTTCTTGACAATCGTAATGACGGAACTATCAGTGCTTTCATTGTGAGTTAAAAACCGGAGGATCGGTTAAGGGATTAGAAAAGGAGTTCGGATGTCAAAGTCGTCACCTCGTCAGGTCAACCGAAGGGAATTCTTGAAGATCGGGGTCGCGGCGGGTCTTGGAGCCGCCCTGGGGAAACGAGCCTTGTCCGGGCGGGGTTTAGAGCCCTTGCCCGGCGTTGGACCATCTGGAGACACCCTGATCGAATTCAAGGTCCAGCCGATCGATCTCGTCCGCATCGGTTTCGTCGGCGTCGGCGGCATGGGCTCGGCCCACGTCCGCAATTTCCTCAAAATCGAGGGCGTCGAGATCAAGGCCGTCTGTGATATCGTCGAGGACAAGGTCGCCCGCATCCAGAGCTGGTGCGAGGAAGCCGGCCGTCCCCGGCCGGAAGGCTATTCCCGGGGCGAACGTGACTTCGAGCGCCTCTGCGACCGCGACGACCTCGACCTCGTCTTCACGGCCACGCCCTGGGAATGGCATGTGCCCGCCTGCCTGGCCGCTATGAAGGCGGGCAAACACGCCGCCACCGAAGTCCCGGCGGCCTATACGATCGACGGCTGCTGGGCGCTGGTCAAGACCGCTGAAAAAACGAGGCGCCACTGCATCATGATGGAGAACTGCTGCTACGACCGTCCCGAAATGCTCTGTCTCAACCTGGTCAAGAAGGGCCTTCTCGGCGAGGTTTTCCATGCCGAGGCGGGGTATCTTCACGACCTGCGCGGCGTCAAGTTCAGCGGCCATGGCGAAGCTCTCTGGCGGCCGCAGCATTCGATCAAGCGAGACGGCAACCTCTATCCCACCCATGGATTGGGCCCGGTCAGCCAGTGTCTGGACATCAACAGGGGGGACCGCTTCGATTGCCTCGTCTCGATGAGCAGCAAGTCGATGGGGCTCAACCTCTACTGCGCCGAGAAATTCGGACCGGACAGCGCCCAGGCCCGGCAAAAATACGCCCTCGGCGATGTCAACGTTTCGCTCATCCGGACGGTTAACGGCAAGGTCATCACCCTCTACCACGACACTTCATCGCCCCGGCCTTACAGCCGCATCCACATCGTCCAGGGGACGCAAGGGATCTTTGAGAAGTACCCGGACCGGGTTTACATCGAGGGCCGCAGCCCCGCGGATGAATGGGAAATCCTTGACAGCTATTATATCGAGCACGATCATCCCGTCTGGAGGCAACTCGAGGAGAGATCGAAGGGCGCCGGACACGGGGGGATGGACTTCATCGAGGATTACCGTCTCGTCGAAGCCCTGCGCAACGGCCGGCCCCTCGACATGGATGTCTATGACGCGGCCGCCTGGAGTGTCGTCACTCCGCTCAGCGAACGATCGGTCGCCAAGCGCGGCCGGCCGGTCGACTTTCCCGACTTCACGCGCGGTCGCTGGAAAGAGTCCCGGCCGCTCCACGTCATGGAGGTCACCTGAGGACGAGCTTGCGTCCGTTCCAGTCCAGGATTTTCATTTTCATCCCGTAGACGCTCTCGAGCAGCGGCTCCCGGAAGACCTCCTCCGGCTTGCCCGAAGCGACCACCTCCCCGTTTTTCATGAACACCATCGCGTCCGCATACTGGACCGCCATCTCCAGGCTGTGGAGGGTCACGAGGATCGTCTTCTGTTTTTCGATCGCCAGTTTCCTGACCAGCTGCAAAACCTCGGTTTCGTGTTTGGGGTCGAGGAAGATGGTCGGCTCGTCCATCAGCAGAATCTCCGATCTCTGGGCCAGCGCCCGGGCGATCAGCACCAATCGGCGCTCGCCGCTGCTGAGCTCGCTGATCGACCTCCCGGAATAAGCGCTCAGGCCGACGAACTCGAGGGCCTCCTCGGCGGCCTTGGTATCCTCACGCGAAGGCAAAGCAAACGGAGAGATATAGGCCGCCCGCCCCATCAGGACGAAATCGGCGACCTGGTAGTTGAACACCGTATCGTGCTCCTGGGGAACATAGCCGATGAGCCGGGCCCGGTCCGCGCTACGGAGTGAGGCGATGTCCTGGCCGTCGATGAGCAGAGTTCCTTTCGAGACCGGCAGGACGGCCCCGATGCATTTCAGGAACGTCGTCTTGCCGGCGCCGTTCGGCCCGACGATCGCCGTCACCCTGGCGCTCTCGAACCGGAGAGCCGGCACCCTGAGGCTGAAATTCTTGTAGGCAAACGAAAGGTTTTTTACGCGAACGCTCACAGCCAGACCTTCTTCGTTTTTTTCAGCAAAATGAGAAAGACCGGAATTCCGACGAGGCTGGTGAAGATGCCGACCGGGATCTCGAACGAGCTGACTCCCCGGATGATATCGTCGGCCACCAGCATGATGCTCGCTCCCATGGCGGCGGACATGGGGATGACCAGCCGGTTGTCCGCCCCGAACATCAGGCGGACGAAATGGGGGACGATGAACCCCACCCAGCCGATGATGCCGACGATGGACGTGCCGGCGGCCGTGATCAGCGTCGTAGCGCCGATCACAAGGAGCTTCTCTCTGCGGACGTTGACGCCGAGGGAGCGGGCCTCTTCATCGCTCATCGACAGGACGTTCAGCCGCCAGCGGAGGAGAAAAAGCACGATGAGCCCCACCCCGATGAGCGGCAGGGAAATGGCCAGATCCTTCCAGGAGGCCAACGACAGGCTGCCCATCAGCCAGAAGAAGAGGGCCTGGAGGACATAAGGACTGGCGAAAAATTCAACCAGTGACAGAAGCGCCGAAAAAAAGGCGGTCACGATGATCCCGGTGAGGAGGAGCGAAATGAAATGGGATTCGGCCTGGCCGGAGATCAGGAGGACCACCCCGACCGCAACAACTGCGAAGACGAAGGCCGCGATCTGGGGAGGAAATGTCCGCCCCAGGAAGACCAGGGAAAGGGCGGCGCCGAAAGCCGCTCCGGAAGAAATGCCGAGGATATATTCATTGACCAGGGGATTTTTGAAAAGAGCCTGCAAGGAGGCTCCGGAAACAGAGAGGGCAGCGCCGATGGCCACGGCCAGAAGGAGACGGGGGAGGCGGATGCGCAAGAGGATGTCACGGTAAGCGTCCGGCACCTCCGGATGGGAAGCGGGGGAAAAAACGGACATAACGGTTTTATAAAGTCCGCCCGGAGAGATCGCATAGCTGCCGATGCTCAGAGAAATCAGGAAAAGGAGCAGCGGCAAGACCAGGAAAAAGACGCGCCAGGCCTTTTTGCGCCTAGGGAATTGTCCAATCATTGAAATCCAGAGTCCGAAGAAGAGTCGAAAAGACATTTTCCTTCCGGTAGAACTTCTCGAAAATCGCGTTGCCCTCTTTCTCGAGGTCCAGGGAGCGGAACTTTTCAGGATGGAACAGCTTGGCCAGATAGATGGTCTCGGCCAGCACGCCGGCCGGATCCCACCAATACCAGAATCCGAACGTATAGTGGACTTTTTTTGAACGGACGGCTCTCACCGAGCGGAGTCGCTTGTCCCCGCTGACTCCCTCTACAGTAACCTGCCTCTCCCGCGGGAGGTAGTTTCCGTGAATCAAGATCATCTCGGGGTCCCATTTGAGGATTTGTTCGATGTTGATGATCGTCCCGATGGCACCGGAATAGGAGGGCAGGAGGTTTTCGGCGACGTTCCTCCCCCCCGCCATGTTGACGGGCTCGTAGAAAACCGGGGTGCGGAGAAGGGACGACCAGAAAGCCAGGTAGACGCTCGGCCTCGCTTCCGGCGGCAGGTCGCCGATAGAGTCGCTGATGAATTGGATCTTGCGGCGGAAGTAGCGGACGAGCTCTTCGGCCCGTCCCTCCAGGCCGGTTAAAGCTCCGACCAGCTGGATCTCTTCCAGGAGTTTGTCGAATCGCCCCATGGAGGCGATCGCTGCCACCGGGATGCCGAGGCTCCGCTCGATGGAATCCGGCACCTGCTGCTCGGCCGGCGAGGAGAAGATAATGTCCGGGTCAAGCCGGACGACCAGCTCTTTATTGACGCTCTCGTCCGGCTGGGAAACGACGGGAAGCCGCGCTCCTTCGGGAAAGATGATCTTAAACAAATGGTCATTTTGCTTGATGAAATAGTCCAATCCGACCAGGCGCTCCCCTGCCCCGAGGGCGATGAGGATCCGGGTGATTTCCGGTTGGAGAGAAAGGACCCGTTCCGCCCGGGGAGGGATGACCACACTGCGGCCGAGAGTGTCCCTGAGAATCCGCTTTTGGACCGGCCGCCCAGCCCAAGAAAAAACGGCCACGGAGAAAAATATCGCGGCGACGAGAGTCCGTGCAGCCGCGATTTTGCGCAAAAGGGAAAGGCATCCTTTATTCATCGACCAGCCGCAGAATAACGAACTATTATAGGGGATTTGGCCAAAAACATAAACGCCCCTGCATTGAATCAACTCATATGAAACCGAAAGAGGACTGATCGAATCACAAAAAAGGTAACCGAGGCTCAGCGGGGGAAGACTTCAAGAAAGGAGAACTCTATTATCGTCTTCGGCTAATGCAAACGATAGAAATAAGGGCCGCCCTTGTTCTACCCTCACCTCTCCCTTAGGAATTCAGGGAGGGCGAAGGCGGCGCGATGGATATCAGGATTGTAATATTTCAGCTTTTTCGGAGGACGCCGGCGCCGAGTCTGCAGGGGATCGATGCGGTCCGAGAGAAAGGTATAGCACCACAGCCCTCCGGGATAGGTCGGAGCCGGGCCGAGATAGTAGAGGGCACGCTTGAAGCGCCCCTTGAGGAAGCGCCTTTTTCCCCTGAGATGATCGAGGTGAAAGAGAGGCGAACCGGCCTGGGCGGCGATGATCCCTCCCGGCCGAAGACACGTCTTCAGGGCCGCGAAAAACGTCTTCTGGTGCAGAATGGCCGAGGGCCCGACGGGATCGGAAGAATCCACCACGATGACATCGAAACGCCGGTCGGTTTCGCGGATATAGCAGTTTCCGTCTTCAACGGCAACCTCTGCCCGGGGATCCACGAACGACGCCGCCAGCCCGGGAAACCACTTCCGGCAGACTTCGATCACCCGGGCGTCGATCTCCACCAGCACAGCGCTCTTGACCGGATAGCGGAGAACCTCACGAAGCGCTCCGCCGTCCCCTCCGCCGATGATCAGGACATTCTCCGGACGCGGGTGCGACATCATGGCCGGGTGGACAAGCATCTCGTGGTAAAAGAATTCGTCCTTTTCCGTCGTCTGCACCAGACCATCCAGGAGCAACACGCGGCCAAAGGAATCCGTCTCGTAAACCTCCATCTTTTGGAAGGGCGTCCTCTCAGATACAAGCCTTCGCCTGGCCCGAAAGAAAATCCCGCTCGACGGAGTGTGAAATTCCCGGATCTCGATTGTCTTCATGATCCTCGACTTTCGGCGCAATTATAGTGAGGCGCTTCCGCGCTTGTCAATCGAGGAGGGGGGATCAGTAGTGGCGGACGATTTTGACGTCCCGGTAATACTTCCTGAGGATTTCCTTATAGCTCGCCCCCGACTGGCCCATCCGGAAAGCGCCCACCTGGCAGAGACCGACGCCGTGACCCCATCCTCTTCCTGAGAACAGGAAATGAGTCACCCGGCCTTCTTCGTCAAATTCCCTGTCCACCGTGAAAAGGGTGTCGCGCAGTCCCAGGACCCAGCGGATCTTGAGACCTTTGACGATCACTTGGCTCTCTGTCCCGATGATTTGAAGCTGCGTCACCCGCCGCGATTGGCCTCTCGACTGAACGACGATATTGTGGAGCTCCCCGATCGGGTAGTATTCGTTGATCCTTTTCTCCAGATCTAGGCGGCTTTGTCGAACCTGCCAGCGGTGGTATGGCGAGCCCCGGTCGAGGGTCGCGGAAACGGCGGGATACGAAACCTCCAAAAAATGGATCTCGCCCTCTTTTTCGATCCAATAGACATCCTCTCCGCCGAGAAGATAAAGCCTGCTCGCAGGAGTGGTCTCGCCGTCCTGATTGCGAAAGAGAAAGACGTTCGGCGAAACGGGAACGATCCGGCTCGCGCCGTCCACTTCGAGTTCCAGCTCTTGCCTATTGGTCAGGCTGCGGAACCGGCCCTTTTCCCGCGGATCGAAATGGCCGCGGACCGCCTTGCTCAGGACGAACACCATCTCACCCCGCGCAACCGGGCGATTTTCATCCGCCAGCGCGGGCGACGGGGGAAAAATCCCACTGTGGATAAGGTAAGCCAGGCTGCCCCTGGCCTCGTCATTGACCGGCGGAAAATCCCGGAGGACGAATGCGATCTCGCTCGGCAGCATCAGGTTGTCGACTCTATCCTCCCACTGGAAAGACGTAACGACGAGCCGAGCAAGCTCCGGGAAATTCAAACGAGTCCCCTCAGGAAGGCGGATTTCGCGGGGCCGGCCGACCAGGGCAAGCGTCCGGTCGATCCAGAACAAGGCTTCTTCAGGTTTCACCGGCTCCCGGTAGAATGAGGGATTGGTTTCACGCGGGATGACTCCCAGGCCCATCAGAATGGCCGCTTCGCGTTCGACCGCCCGCCCGTTCATCCAG
>JBAUIH010000103.1:0-26530 GCA_049682755.1 Candidatus Aminicenantales bacterium
CTTCATCTCCCCGAAAGTCCTTTGGGTCCTGCCCCTGGAATCGACCACGGTGAGGAGGTGAGGGAGTTTTTTGCTGATCCCCATGAGCCTTCGGAGGTTGACCAAACCGCCCATAACGACTTCGCCCGATTTCAGGCAGCGTATTCGATCCATTGACGGGGCAAAAAGCGTGATTGCCTTTTCTGTTTTTCCTTCGGCCGTCATTACTTGTATCCTTCTGTTTGCGAAGTCAAAAACATACAGCCGGTCGGTATAATCGATGTCCATGGAAAACGGCGCCTGGAAATCACCCGGACCTTGTCCGGGCCGCCCGATGCTCAGAAGAAACGCGCCCTCCGGCGAAAGCTTCTGGATCCTGGCATTCCTTTGATCCAGGACATAGATATCGCCGCGGCTGTCGATGACGACATCGTAGGGGGCACCGAAGGCGAGGCTAAGTTCCTTGGGTTCAATGCCCCCCAAGGTCCGGATGAGCTCCAGCCGGACCGGCGGAGTCTCCCCCGAGGCCCCGTTCTTTTCATTGTTGACAATCCGGACACCGTCAACAACCTCGACCTTCTGAGGTGCAGTCGGAGCACAAACCGCCAGGAAGATTGCCAAGAAAATGAGAGTTGAAATGAGTTTATTCATCCTTCCCTCCCAACTTATGCCCTTTACACTCGGTCGAAAGAACAGCCTTCGAAGCACCCACTGGGGCGTCTAATCTGACAGCCCCGGAGGCTGGATGCGGCTGTTCTTTAACAGGGCTATACGCCGAGGGCGGCCATAATCAGCCAGAGCCGCCTTTTATGAGTACGTAACACTTAGTCGAGCCGCCAGACCTTTCGGCTTGGGTCTTTCCGGATGGCCGCCGCTATCCTTTGAAGCCGAACGACAATCCGGATTTTTTCTCCAAAAGGAAGACGGGCGAGCTCCCGGCGACGTTCAGCCTTCGCCCTGAATACCGCTCTGACTGCCCGATCGTACATACCCCTAGGCCTTCAACCGGCGTGATCTCTCCCTGAGCCCGTATCTTTTCAGCACCCCGGCCAGCAGTTTTAAGTCGAGCGTCGCCTGACTCTTCAGTTGAATGGCCCTTTCTCCATAATCGTTTTGAGGGCTCTTTCCAAGAGAACGATATCCTTCTAGCGAAGTTTATAACATGGGGAATAAGGATAAGTCAAAAGACGTCCGCTAAGCGTTTCTTAAGAGCGCCGACCAGTTGCTGAGATTTTGTTATTCATAGAATAGGCACCTGGAGCTCTACTATCCGGGCGGCGTCTTCGAAGCCAAGCGCCAGGGAATATCCGTTGACCACATTTGTATTTTCGGAGAATATATCTGATAAGAAGGAGCAAATCGCGATGAAGAAGGGAATCCAGGTCGCGTCTCTGGTTTTGGCTTGGCTGTTCATATCAATGGCCGCCTGTCGAAAGGATTCATCGATTGATTCCTCCTTGTTCTCGATTGAAGTCATCGACGGTGTCAGGTATGTCCATAATTATGGGCCGCAGTTCGGGGATATGCCGGGCGCGAGGTTGGAGCTTCTCGGCAAAATAGGGAAACTCGAGGCCAAAGACGAAAGGGACATGTTGTATGATCCGGTGGATGCTGCCCGGCTTCCTAACGGGGACATTCTCGTTTTGGAAGGACGCGGCTCCACCGTGAAGAGATATGGCAAAGATTATGAATATATCTCGGCCTTCGGACAAAAGGGCCAGGGGCCGGGCGATTTTAACTTCCCGTTCTGTTTGAGGCTGAACAGGGAAAGGAATAGGCAGTTCATCGCCCACTCCGGGATTTCCAGGTTTTCGCCCGATGGGGGTTATGAAGGCGGATTCAAGCCGGAGGTTATTTCCGCTTTCGGGTTTGTTGGAGCACAGTACAGAACATCCGGAATGGCAGTGCTCTCGGAATCTCGGGTGATACTGCCGAGCCATCCTTCGATCTGGCTGGATTCTGGGGAACACAAGTTATTGACGGTTTACGATAAGACAGGCACGATCACCCGCTCGTTCGGCGCGGTTAAGCTGTATGATGATCCCGCTTTAACGCTAAACGCCAATATTGTCCATCTTGCACCGGATGCCGATGATAACGTCTATGCTGCCTACGCCTATCAGAACAGAATCAGCAAATACTCGCCCGACGGCCAGATGATCTTTTCCGCGGACAGGCCTCTTTCCTATGAAGTCAAGAATGTCATCATATTTGAGGTGTTTAAGAGCGGCAATTTGGAAAGGGAATTACCCCGGCCTTCGGTTTCATCGGTGACGAAGGGAATCTCCTTGGACGATCGGAACAGGATATGGGTGCTGACGTTTCTGAAGCAGCCGAACAGATTCCTGACCTTCGATGAGACGGAAAATTGGACCGACTGCTTCGAATTCGAGGTGATCAATTCGGACGGAGTCCTCCTGTTCAAGATGCCCTTTCCGAACGTCCGGTTCGACAAATTTTCCATCTACGATGACAGACTATACCTGATCGATTCCCAGCACGAATCCTGCGTTTATGAATATAGAATTGTCGAGGGAAATTGAGGATATTTGCTCAAGAGACCTGCGAATAGTAAGACACGCAAGCCGGCGTTGCAGCGCATTCAAATCGCTCGGCATTCCTTGACATCTCTTCCGGCCATGTGCCATGCTTCCTCGCGATGGTTGGAGGTGAAAATGGGAACGAAAACACTATGTCGGCCGGACCATTCGAAGAGTCGTTTATTATTATGCGTAATGTGCACCGTCGGGCTGACGGGGACTGCGATTTCCCAGACTATCATCAAGAACAGCGAAAAACCGTCGAATCCAAAGGCGGGGCGGGTTCTCAAGCTCCAGGAGGAACTCCGCATAACGGACGAGGGTGGGGAGTTTTTCTTCCAGCATCCGCGGCTCATCCAGGTTGCACCGGACGGCTCGTGCTTTATATATGATCAGGAGAGGCTGCTGCGCTTCGACCCAAAAGGGATCTTCCTTCATAACTTTTTCAAAAAAGGGCAGGGTCCCGGCGAACTCAACTCCGTCAGCAATTTTGATTTCGTCCAGGACCTCCTCCTCGTCCATAACAACAGCCCCAACAAGTTCGTTTGGTTCGCTCTCGACGGCGCATTTATCAAGGAGCTTCCCCTCCACGACATTGGGCGACTGGACTTCCTGTTTTGCCAGGACGGTATCTTGCACGGTTTCAAGACGGGACAGGTAGATACGGAAGGGCGCATGGAAGAGGTGGGTATTCCCCATATCCTTTTGGCCATCTCCGAGGATGGAACGACGAAGAAGGAACTCCTATCCTTTCCGATTCAAACACTTTCGGTGGGCGGCGCCTGGGTCAGCACGACCGGCCTGCTCTCCGTCCCTCACCTGAAGCGGTATCTGTTCGTTTCTCATACGCCGGACTACCTGGTGAAGCTGTGTGATGTGCGAAGCGGGGACGTCGTTCGAAGCTTCACCCGAGCGTACAAGCGGATCAAAAGACCTAAAGACAGCAGGAGCTCCGCCATCATAATCGGCGGAAAGCGGTACGAAGCTCCTGGATCGGAATACCTCAACGATATCGCGGGGATGTTTGTTCATAAAGACGTTCTGTGGGTGCTGACCTCCACCGAGAACAAAGAGAAAGGATTCCTCATCGATGTTTTTGATTTCAACGGGAAGTACGTCGACGCCTTCTATCTCGATACCCACGGTCGCATAATCGGAACCCATGGCGACAGCATCTTCGTCCGGGAGAAGGATGAGAACGAGCTCGTCAGTGTCGTCAAGTTCAGAATCGTGGACGAGTGACGACAACCTGTCGGACGCCTCTAGGACTGACATCGACATGGACATTGGAGGGAAGGTCAAATTCGCCAGGACCTTGGCCCTTGCGGCCGAAGGTCAAAAGGTATATTCCTGTTAAGAAGCTCTTTCAGGTTGAACAAAGCCCAATTCTTTGCAAACACAGAATATAGAACAGCAAAAAATGACGAGACTTAGGCTAATCAAATCTGTCCTCTTGACGATCCCAGAGTTCTGCGGTCTCAGGATTGAGTAGCCGGCTTTATATTTTCTCAGACATCTCGTAGACGACGAGTTCTTTGTCCCCAACCTCATTTTCAGCGACGGCATATAGCCGGCCGCGCCGGGCCCTGACGGCGCAGCCGCGGTCGTCATGAAAGACCTTGACCATCATCCGCCCTTCCAGACTGCCCTCCGCGTCAAATACGTCAAACAGATTGGCCCCGGACGTCGGATCAACCTCATAAGTCAGGACAAAGAGCCGGCCCTCTTCATCGGATAAAATACTATCTAAGGGAGGCATCGAGGGCGGAAAATGGATCTTCTTACGGAATCCATCGAAAAGCGGCGCTTCGAACAGTTTCAGATAGCTAGCCTTAAAATTTTCGCCGACCGGCACAGATTCAAATTCCTTTCTGATCTTCCGGACGAGGTTACCCTTGAAGTCATGAACCCAGATATCATACCCACGGTCCTGGAAAGCGGAATAAATCCTTCCCGGAGAAACGCTCCAGGAAAAGATATGAAAGGTCCCCAGGAAATCCTCGCCCTTAAGGGGATTGGGGACCTGCTGCCGATCGATCTCCTGGAGCGCCTTGAGATCAGGACCAGTCACTTGAAGTGGGTGTTTGGCCAGGAATTCCGACTCTGCGTCCAGAATACGGCTCCAGGCGACAAAACCGCCGCCCGGAATGGGGATGGCTCTAACAGTATCTGTTTTAATCCTTTGCTCGCGGATTAGCTTTCCCTCGCCCGAGAAGAAGAGGACCTTCCGGCTGCCCGTGTTGGTGACGACGACCTCATCCGCGGCTGAGACGTCCAGAGTCGCGTCACCCTGGATCTCTCCCGGTCCCTGCCCAACATGCGAAAAAGTATGGACGAGGTTTCCCTGTGGATCGAACTTGAAGATTGGTCCTTTCTCGCTCTTGAGACACCCTGTGTAGATGAATCCTTGCGAATCGACATCGAATCCCATATCGAAATCGGTCAACCCGGCCGCGGCCAGGTCGTCCCTGCCGGTGCTCAATGAAAAAACCCTGGTTAAGGTTATCAAGACAGGATGAAGGAGAGCTTTGGGATTGAGGACGACTTCCACTCCGTCCTGCTGGATTCGCTTGATATCGGCGCGCGGATTTCCGCATCCTGACAGGAAACACAGCAGCCAAAGGCTCAACAGCAATTTTCTAACCATAATACTCCTCGAGCGCAACCATGCTGGCTAAGGCCTGCTGAGGGTAAATTTCCTTTTCTGCTGGGCGGACTTGATGATCGCTCATAGCACGGATGTTGGCTTATCCCATCATCGTGGATCATAGAGCGTGACGCCCTGGCGAGTCAAGCTGAGCTCATGATAGAGGAAAACGAGCCAGGAAACATACAATAAGCTCAAACCCTCGGAAATGAGCCGGACTTCTCCCCCCGGCTAAACAATCAGTAGCGAAAAATACTCAGCCGAGATCTGAGCGGTCATCAAAACCTCTTGGCAGGCGATAAGAATCGCGCTAAAAATGAACCTTACCTATCAGCAGTCGGAAGCAATCCATTTGACGCCCGGAGTCCTGTTTCATTCAAGAATGGTCTTGACCGCAGGGTTGGCTTATTTGCAGTCTAATTGCATAATATCCGCATGTGGACAAAAAGAAGTTACGAGGCCACTCTATCATCGCTTTTCCTGATGGCTTTCGAAACGTGGGAGGCGGTCAGCCGGCACCCCGTGGCCTCGTCGCCTGCCGGACGCCTCATCCCTTTCCATTGTCTGATGAGGTCAGTGCCGTTCCGGGCGGCCTGATCGATCTCTACCTCTCCTGATCGCAGAAAGGCATCACAGAATATGGTGTCGGGGGGGCGGATCAGGAAAAACCTGAAGCGGTCTTCTATTTCCAGGAAGCCGGCGTTCGTTCGGCCCGGTGGCGTCTTCGAAGCGAAGCGATTTGTGAAATAATGGCAGCCGGATGAGTTTCCGAAAAAGGAGGCAGTTGGGACGGCTCTGAGCCGCCCGTTTATTTGAGGACGACCGTTTTCGTCCGCTTGCCTCCGTGCCGCGACTCGTAGCTGACCTTCAGTTCACCCTTCCCCTCGACGAGGAACTGGTGCTCGATCTTGCCGAACCCGGGCACGACCAAAAACTGGGTCTCCGGGTTGTGCTTCTTGTAGGTCACCCGGTCCGTGTAGGGATCGGTCAGGAGTCCCCCGGCGATGACCTTCGCCCCCGCTCCCGAAACCTTGAGCGTGTCCTTGGGATAGAGGTTGACCTTCTGGGCGAGATAACTCATCGTCGGCACAGCCCGGGCATTCACGAGCCGTGTCCGCACCCTGAAGAGATTATGGCCGACGGCCTTGACCTCTGTTACCTCGAGATCGACTTCGGGGAGGTGCTTTGCCGAGAATATGACCACCATGGCGTTGCGGTGAACCAGGTCCTTGATCATGAACGGTGCGGACATCCGGGAACTCATCTTGACCCAGCCCCCGATCTCGATGTCCCCGTAGGTGGGGTGTTTGAACGGCGTCCAGGGCTTGTAAAGATCGCCCTGGGTCAGGTGGTCGTTGAATTTGATCCGCTCGCGATCCGAGATTCCTTCCTCAAGCATGGCCATGCCGGGCTCTTCTCTCTCTGGAACCAGCGCCGGCTTTTCATCGGGCTTGCGAAATGTCTCGGTCTGGACCTGGAAAACCTCGGCCACGTAGCCGTAGGCGCCCATGATCTGGACTAGCCATTCGACCGAGTCTCCGTAGGTCGTATAGAGATCCTTCCAGCTGATGAGATACCGGTACCCGGGAGTGATCCTCTCCGCCTGCCTGCCGATAAAGTCGTATACAGAGATATCTTGAGGGGGGAACTCGCCGAGACCCTTCCGGCTGGGGCCGCGCAGATACATTCCGCCGGAGTTGTGGAACGACCAGCCGACGCAGATGTTGGGTTTCGTCAGGATCCACTCGGCGAGGGCTTTCATCCCCGTGCCGGAAAAGGGATATTCGCCGGATCCTTGCTGAACATACGGAGGAGCCCAGTCGAACCCCCAATTCCGGTTCGGGTCGACGTAGCCCTCGCTGTCCTCATTGACCCGGCCGTCGCCGTCGTTATCCAGCCCTTCGTATCCGATAAGCGTCCATTCGCCCTTCTCGCCGGGCTTCACCGGGATCATTAGCCGCTTATCTTCGGGATCGGTCTTGAGTTTGCCGAAAGGATCCTTCTTGCGCATCTGACAAATGTTCCCGTCTCCGTCGATGTCGTCGGGGAAATCCTCGTCCATGAGCCCGTCCCTGTCGTCGTCGGTCGGGATCCGAAGGCTGCGATTCGAGCTCGGCGTATTGGGTTCCGTCATGAAGTGATACCGTCCGTCCACGTTGACGACGGGAACGACGTAGAAACAGATCCTGTCCACAAGCTCCGTGACCTCCTTGTTGAGGCCGTAGCTGCCCAGGAGATAGTCGAGGAGGTAGAGGGAAATGTCCCCGCCCTGGATTTCGTTGCCGTGGATGTTTCCGTCCACGTAGATCCCCGGCTTGTCCAGAGGAGCGCCCGTCTTGGGATTGTTGACGGTCATGGCGTAGAGTGGCCTCCCTTCGTCGCTCCGGCCGACTTCCTCGAGAGCGGTGAGAGCTGGGTACGCCTTATTGAGCGCCTTGAGCGCGGAATTGATTTCGTCCGGAAGGTAATAGCGGTCGAAACGCAGAGGAACGGTGACCTCGTCCCCGGCGGCGGCGAGGGCCAGGGCGGAAAGAACAACCAACAGTCCGGCTCCGGCGAGCTTTTTCATTTCGCACCTCCCAACGCGATCGTCCGGGTATCGCTCCCGGCGCACCGAGTCTCGGCTTTCACTTCGATCTTGACGGCTTTTTCGGCCTGAACGATCCAGGTCACCTCCTTGGCGGAAAGCCCGGGGATGGAGGCGATGGGGCTTCTCGCCTTTCCTTCGATGATCCGGAAGCCGTCGCCCCCGAGTGAAACGATGACCGGAAGGATCCTCTGGTTTCTCTGGCCCATGGCCGTGGGATAGGGGAGCATGCCCGTATTCTCCACCCAGAGCTTGACCTCGTAGACACCCGCCCCGAGCGGCTCGACCTTAACCTCGGAGATCCTTATCCGGGCCATCTTCTTGGAGATCTCGAACACCCAGGGGACCTGTCCTTTGAGAAGCCCTTCGATCATGCGGGGCGGAGGGGAATTGTCGGTAAAGGGCACGAAGCCGCCGATCTCCACTTCGCCGAGCGTCGGATGGCGGAATGTCTTCCACTCGACGAAGCCCTTGCCCTCGAGTTCTTTATCGCTCCAGGCGAGAAGGGCCTTTTCTCTCGGATCAGCCCCGCCTTCGGCCGGCGGCTTGGGCATCTGTCTCATCATTTCGGCCATCTTCCGGGTGTCCATCATCCCGCCTTTGAGCGCTTCGAAGATCTGCTTGGCCTTGAATTGACCGGGAGCGCCGGCGGACTTGAGAAAGGCGTCGACCTTTTCCTCTCCCAAGGCGATGAATTCCTCGTTGGTCATCTTCTCCAGCTTCTCGGGCGTGATCTCGTCCGCCGGTTTTTCCTCCTTGACTTTAGGGGGGGTCCAGAAATCCAGGGCGAACGAGGGCAGCCCGAGATGGTAGTAAGACCACAGCTCGAAAGAGCCGTCCTTGTCCTGCGCCGGATCGAGCCGCTCGGAATCAAGCTTGTTCGTTTTGAGGAATTCCTTGTATTTCTCGGACAGCTCCTTGTAGAACTTGAGGTCGTCGTCGAGAGGATTCACAACCGCTCCGAGTCCGAGGAAACTGGCGATCATCGCCTCGCTGAGCTCCATGCCGGGAGGGGCCATGGGTTTGACCAGGTCCATGATCTCGGCCATGGTGTAGGTTTTCTCCGGGTCGGCGTTGATGAAACCGGCGATATTCTCCGGGATCTTGATCTGGTTGAGGTCCGCCTCCCCCTTCCGGCCGCCCCGGGGCGGGGACAGGCAGAAGTTCGTCTCGCCGAAAACGAAGGTCAATCCGACCTCCCGGTGCTCGTCAAAAAACTTGAGGAGCGCGAAGGTCTCTTTTTCACTCCCGGGCCAGAGGCCGCCGGCGGGCGTGAAATATTTGAAAAGGTGAGGAAAGGTGATGCCGATATTGACCCCGCCCGGCCCGTCCTCGTTGATCTCGCCGTCGCCGTCGTTGTCCAGGCCCTCCGGATAGAACTTGTAGATGCCTTTTTCCCCTTTCGTCCAGTCGGCCTTCTTCAGCAGGCGGGGCTCGCCCGGCACCGGAATCCACTCCCCGGCCGGATCCTTGACCCTCATCTGGGTGATGAAGCCGTCCCTGTCGAGGTCATCGGCGCCGTCCTCATCCGTCCTATCGTCCCTGTCGTCATTGACGGGAGCGGCGTTTCGTGGACATCGCTGGAGAGGCTTGTCGAAAAAGCGGGCGGCCGCGTCGGGATTTCCGCAGGGAAGGATATACCACGTCCGGTCGGTTCGAAGTTCGGGCTTTTCGAGGACGAGCTTGGCCAGATAGAGGGCGGCTTCGCCGGAGATCGGGACCGTCCCCTCCATGTCGGCGGCGACGAAGACGGCAGGATAGGCCTTCTCAGCCTTTCCGGTTTCGGGACCGACCTCGAGGACGACGAGGTCGCGTCCTCCCGGGCTTTTCGTCAGGGTGTGCAGGCGAGCGACCCCGGGGTTCGCCCGGGCCATTTCCCGGATGGCGTCGGCCCGCTCAGCAGGCGTATGGTATCGGTCAAAAGTCAGTTCGGCCGCTCCGTTCGCGACACTCAGGACGAGCACCAGGATGGCATAGACAGGGAATCGATAAAATCCATAACGACACACGGTTGCCACCTCCATCTTATGATTTAGACATTTTGCCAAATTTCGGCTCCCGTAGCAACGAAACCGTTTAGAGCACGGACAAGTTGAGGCAGTCTTTATCCATGGGCAATCAATCTTGAGACGATATCATCGGTGCCAAGACGGGTCAGGGAGTCGAACCCACTTGAGGCAACCCAAAAGTGTCGATAGAATATTGTCTTTGCGAGCGAAGCGAAGCAATCTCCATTAATTTCGATGAGATCGCCACGCACCCAATTGGTGCTCGCGATGACAAGGATAGAGTTTTCCTAACGGCAATTTTGGGTTTGTCTGATCGGTTTACAGCCGCCCTCGAACTATGATACAAAAAGGGACGTCATAATTTTTGCTGAAAGGAGCGGCCTATGTGTGAAGTTCGGGATGTTTTTATCGTCGGCGCGGCGCGCACCGCGATTGGCATTTTTCTGGGCAGTCTTAAAAATTTTACCGCTCCCGAGCTCGGCGGAATCGCCATCAAGGAGGCCTTGAAAAGGGCGAACTGCCGGGCCGAGGACGTGGATGAAGTCATCATGGGGAACGTCGTCCAGGGGGGGATCGGCCAGGCCCCGGCCAAGCAGGCGGCGGTCAAGGGAGGGATTCCCTACACCGTGAGTTCGTTCGCGGTCAACAAGGTCTGCGGCTCGGCGCTCAAGGCGGTGGCCCTGGGCGTCCAGGCGATCCAGCTCGAGGAAAAGGAGATCATCGTCGCGGGCGGCATGGAAAGCATGAGCAAAGCCCCGCACGTCGTCTGGGGGCTCAGGGAAGGGATCAAGTTCGGCGACGTCCAAATGATGGACTCGATGATCCTCGACGGCCTCTGGTGCGCCTTCGACAATGTCCACATGGGGATCACCGGGGAGGTGGTGGCCGAGAAATTCGGGGCCACGCGGGAGGAGCAGGATCAATATGCCTTCAGCAGCCACCAGAAGGCTGTCCACGCCATCGAAAAAGGCTATCTCAAGGACGAGATCGTCCCGGTGAGCATCCCCCAGAGGAAGGGGGACCCGGTCATTTTCGCCGTCGACGAAGGCCCCCGCAAGGACACGACGCTCGAGAAGCTAGCCAAGCTCCGGCCGGTCTTCAAGAAGGACGGGACGGTGACCGCCGGGAATGCCTCCAGCCTGAATGATGGCGGGGCGGCCGTAGTGGTCGCCTCCATGGATGCCATCAAGACGAAGGGGCTGAGCCAGCCGCTGGCCCGGATCCTGGGGACGACGACCAACGGTGTCGAACCGTCCATGGTTATGTATGCTCCCAAAGGTGCGATCGAGATGCTCCTGGCCAACGTCGGCTGGAAGATCGCCGACGTGGACCTCTTTGAAATCAACGAAGCCTTCTCCTCCCAACTCGTCGTCCTGCTCAAGGAGCTTAAGCTCGACCGGGAGAAGGTCAACGTCCACGGCGGGGCGGTCGCCCTGGGCCATCCGATCGGAGCGACGGGAGCCCGCATCCTGACGACATTAATCTATGCCTTGAAGCACCGCGGCCTGAAGCGCGGCGTCGCCGCACTCTGCCTGGGCGGTGGGGACGCGGTCGCCATGGCCGTCGAGCTGGTCTGAAGAACAGGGGTCAGGTCTCAACATTCAACAAATCCGGAGCTAAAAACAAGGAGGGGAAATGGACATTAAAACGATCGGCGTAGTCGGGGCCGGAACCATGGGCGGCGGCATCGCCCAGGTGGCCGCGACCTCGGGCTTCGAGGTCCTTATCCATGACACGGCGCAGGAATATCTCGACCTCGGGTTGAAGACGATCGACAAGAGCGTTTCCAAGCTCATCGAGAAGGGGAAAATCGCCGGGGATAAAGGGGAGATCCTGGGCCGGATCAGGACGACGACCTCGCTCGACGACTTCAAGGCGGTCAATTTCGTCGTCGAGGCGGTCTTCGAAGACTATGAAGTCAAGAAGAATGTCCTCATAGCGCTCGACAAGATCCTGGCGCCCGAGATCATCCTGACTTCGAACACTTCCTCCATCTCGATCACCCGGCTGGCGTCGCTGACTTCTCGTCAGGCCAAGTTCATGGGCATGCACTTCATGAACCCGGTGCCGCTGATGACGCTTGTCGAACTGATCAAGGGGATGGCGACGACACCGGAGACATATGCCGTCGTCAAGGGGCTGGCCGAGAAAATGGGCAAGGTGCCGGTCGAAGCCAACGATTACCCGGGATTCATCGCCAACCGCATCCTGATGCCGATGATCAACGAGGCCGTCTACGCCCTGATGGAAGGGGTCGGCTCGGTCGAGGCCATCGACACGGTGATGAAGCTGGGGATGAACCATCCGATGGGACCCCTGGCCCTGGCCGACCTCATCGGCAACGACGTCTGCCTCTACATCATGGAGGTACTCTACGAGGGCTTCAAGGACTCGAAGTACCGGCCCTGCCCGCTGCTCAAGAAATACGTGGACGCGGGCTACCTGGGCCGCAAGTCCGGCCGTGGTTTTTATGATTACCAGGCGAAATAGAAAATAAGTCTCCATTTTTTCGTTTAGCGGCTTTAAGAATCGCCAATTCATGCTACAATATGGGGAGCCTATTGCCCCGGTTTCTGATAGAATCTGTTCTCGGCAGGCGTCCCTTTTAGTGAGGAGGAAGACGATGGACAAGCAGAAAAGCGAGGATCTAGAGCAAAAACAGGCTTCGCGGGCGAAGGCCATCGAAGCGGCAGTTTCCCAGATCGAGAAGCAGTTCGGCAAGGGCTCGGTTATGAAGCTCGGCCAGAAGGAGGCGGCCATCAAGGTGGCGTCCATCCCCACGGGATCGATCGCTTTCGACCTGGCCATGGGGATCGGTGGGTTCCCCCGCGGGCGCGTCGTCGAGATCTTCGGGCCCGAGGCCACCGGCAAGACCACCCTGGCCATCCACGTCATCGCCGAGGCCCAGAAGCAGGGGGGCCAAGCGGCCTTTATCGATGCCGAGCACGCCTTGGACCCTACTTACGCCGGTAGCATCGGTGTCGACGTGGACAACCTTCTGATCTCTCAGCCCGATTACGGCGAGCAGGCCCTGGAGATTGCCGAGGTCCTGGTCCGGAGCGGCGCCGTAGACGTCATCGTCGTCGACTCCGTCGCCGCCCTCGTTCCCAAGGCCGAGCTCGAAGGGGAAATGGGAGACGCTCACATGGGTCTCCAGGCCAGGCTGATGTCCCAAGCCCTGCGCAAGCTCACCGCCATCGTCGCCCGCTCCAAGACCTGTTTCATCTTCGTCAACCAAATCAGAGAGAAAATCGGCGTCTTCCTGGGCAGCCCGGAGACGACCACGGGCGGCCGGGCCCTCAAATTCTATTCCTCGATGCGGATCGATATCCGCCGGATCACCTCCCTCAAGGACGCCGATTCGGTCATCGGCAACCGGGTCCGGGTCAAGGTCGTCAAGAACAAGATGGCGCCGCCTTTCCGGGACGCGGAGTTCGACATCATCTTTGGCAAAGGGATCTCCAGGGAAGGCGACCTGGTTGACTGCGGGGTTAACTTCGGTCTGATCGAGAAGAGCGGGACCTGGTATTCCTACAAGGGCGAGCGGATCGGCCAGGGACGGGAGAACGTCAAGAAGCTGCTCAAGGAGAATCCGGAGCTGGCCGCTTCTCTCGAAGTCGCAATTCGGAGGAAAGCCGGCCTTCTCCCGGAAGAGGAAGAGGAAAAAAAGGAAGTCAGGAAATAATATGCTGCGCCGGCGGGATTTTTTGGCTTTGACAGGCTGGGCGGGAGCGGCCTTGTTCGCTCGGACCGCCTATCCATCGCCTAAAAAAATTGAACAGGAGGAAAAGACAATGGCCTACACGGCAAAAGATTACTCAAAACTCATCGGCTTGGCGGGTTTTAGCGAAACCCTGCTTAAGAATCATTTCACTCTTTACCAGGGCTACGTAACCAACACCAACAAGGTTCTGGATGCGCTGGCCGCGATGCTCAAAGAAGGCAAGACCGGCACACCCGAATTCGCCGAGCTGAAACGGCGACTGGGCTGGGAGTTCAACGGCATGCGGCTTCATGAGTACTACTTCGAGAACCTGGGCGGAAAAGAGGTTCTTGACCCCAACGGTCCGCTCGGTAAAAAGCTCGTCGAGAGCTTCGGCAGCGTCGAGGCCTGGGAGAAAGATTTCCGGGCCGTGGGCGGCATGCGGGGCATCGGCTGGGCCGTCCTCTACCAGGATGCGGGCAACGGCCAGCTCATCAATTTTTGGATCAACGAGCACGACGCGGGCCATCCGGCCGGCTGCCGGCCCATCCTGATCATGGATGTCTTCGAGCACGCTTTCATGATCGACTATGGCCTGAAAAAAGCGGACTACATCGAGGCGTTCTTCAAGAATATCGACTGGAAGGCCGCCGCAGCGAGGCTCCGCTAAGACCTCTCGATGATCCAGAGAGAGCGCGTCCGGCCGCTCAACAACGAGAACGAGAAAAGCCGCGATTACGTTCTTTACTGGATGCAGTCCTCCCAGCGCAGCGAATACAACCACGCCCTGGAGTACGCGGCCGGCGAGGCCAACGCCAGGGCGAAACCGCTCGTCGTTTTCTTCGGCCTGACCGAGAAGTTTCCGGAAGCCAACGAGCGTCACTATGCCTTCATGCTGGAGGGGCTGCGGGAGACCGGCCGGGCGCTCGAGGGGAGGGGGGTCCGCTTCGTCATCAGGCAGCAGTCGCCCGATGAAGGCGCCATCCGGATGGCGCGGCGGGCCGACCTGGCCGTCGTCGACCGTGGGTATCTGAAGGTCGAGCGCCGCTGGCGGCAGGAAGTCGCACGGAAAATCGACTGCCCCCTCGTCCAGGTCGAAACGAATGTCATCGCGCCGCTGGAGCAGGCCTCCCCGAAGGAGGAATATGCCGCCCGGACGATCCGGCCCCGGATCAAGAGGCAGCTCGAGAAATACCTCGTTCCCCTGAAAAAGATCCCGCTTAAAAAGGACGCAGCGAAGCTTGAATTCAAAACGCTCGACCTAACTGACCTGGACGGGCTGCTGGCTCGCCTGCCTCTCGACCGCGGGGCCGGGCGCGTCAGGACATATATCGGGGGGGCGAGCGAAGCCAAGAAGCGGCTCCGGGAGTACATCGACCGGAAGCTGGTCCTTTACGCAGAGAAGCGAAACGACCCCAATGTGGATGCCGTCTCGGGGATGAGTCCCTACCTCCATTTCGGCCAGATCTCGCCCCTTGAGGTTGCCCTTGAGGTGCTCAAGTCGGGAAAACGCGCCGCCGAAGCGTATCTCGAGGAGCTTGTCGTCCGGCGCGAGTTGAGCATGAACTTCGTTTATTATAATAATCGATACGACCGGTTCGAGGGACTGCCGGATTGGGCGCGGAAGACCTTGAAGGAGCACGAGAAAGACGAGCGGGAGGCGCTCTATTCGCCCGGCGAGCTCGAAGAGGCGCGGACGGCGGACCCCTACTGGAACGCCGCCCAGCGGGAAATGGTGGTCACCGGAAAAATGCACAACTACATGCGGATGTATTGGGGGAAGAGGATCATCGAATGGACGAAGAAGCCGGAGGATGCGTTCCGCATCGCTCTCCATCTCAACAACAAGTACGAGCTCGACGGCCGAGATCCGAACGGATTCACGGGGGTCGCCTGGTGCTTCGGCAAGCACGACCGCGCCTGGCCGACCCATCCCGTGCTCGGCAAGATCCGGATCATGAAGGCGTCGGGATTGCGTCGCAAGTTCGACGCCGACGCCTACGCCCGGAAATACGAGGTCAGCCATGGCTAGAATCAATCACCGGAGGTCCCGCAAGGCCGGAATGCCTCCCGGAAGCCTCATCCACATCGGGGACAAGAAGGCCGAGCGCACCACGATCACCATCATCGACTATGACGGGGAGACGTTTCAGGAGAAGAAGGCGAAATCCATCGAGGAATGCTGTGTCTTTAAGGAGACGTCCACGGTCACCTGGATCAACATCGACGGCGTCCACGACAGCCGATTGATCAGCGACCTGGGCAGCCGCTTCGGCATTCATCCCTTGATCCTAGAAGACATCATGACGACGGCCCAGCGGCCGAAGATAGAGGATATGGGTGACTATCTATACATCGTTATCCGGATGCTCGACCTCGTGGGCAAACAGAAAGAGGTTCGATCCGAGCAGGTCAGCCTGATCCTCGGTTCGAACTTCGTCATCTCCTTCCAGGAGGACGAGGGAGATGTTTTTGACGCCGTCCGGGACCGCATCAGAACGGGGAAGGGGCGTATCCGCAAGTTGGGCCCGGACTACTTGGCCTACAGTCTCCTCGACGCCGTTATCGACAACTACTTCATCGTCATTGAAAAGCTCGGTGAGAGCATCGGGGACATCGAGGAGGAGCTGGTTCAAAATCCGGACCGCGAGACCATCCATAAGCTCCACGCCATGAAGCGGGAGATGATCTTCCTCCGCAAGTCGGTCTGGCCGCTGCGCGAGGTCATCAGCGGGTTGGAGCGCACGGAGTCGGAATTGATCAAGGAGACGACGGGGATCTTCCTCCGGGACCTCTATGATCACACCATCCAGGTGATCGATTCGGTCGAGACCTACCGCGACATGCTCTCCGGGATGCTCGACATTTACCTTTCGAGCGTCAGCAACAGGATGAACGAGGTCATGAAGGTCCTGACGATCATCGCCACGATCTTCATCCCCCTGACTTTCATCGCCGGGATCTACGGCATGAACTTCAAGTTCATGCCGGAGCTCGAATGGCGGTGGGGCTATTTTCTCGTCCTGGCGGTGATGCTGGCTATCGGTGTCTTGATGCTGATATTATTCAAACGAAAGAGGTGGCTGTGATGAAAACAAAACTATTGATCGTCGGCGCCCTGCTTGTTTTGCTCATCATCCTCCTGTTCCAGAACACCCGGGAGGTCGTCTTCCGGATTTACTTCTGGAAGATCAGCATGTCCCAGATGGTCCTGGTGCCCCTGGCCGTGCTCATCGGCGTGTTCTTCGGGTATTATCTCGCCAAGACGCGAAACGGGAAGAAAGGTTGACATGAGCGATCCCGGCGAAGGGCCGATGGAACGGCGGCGTCCGGCCATAAGGAGGATCGGGCGATGAAAGGCTTATTCAAACATATCGGGACCCATGTTCTCCGGGGGCTTCTGGCCATCATCCCGCTGGGGCTATGTTATCTTGTCGTCCGCTTCTTCTATCTGGCCGTCGATGCGCGCATAACCGGGAAAATCGAGCGCTGGATCGGGTATAAAATCCCCGGGCTCGGCTTTCTGTTGGTCCTCATCTCTCTCTATCTGCTCGGACTCGTGGCCAGCCACTGGGCGGGGCGCCGGGCCTTCGGGCTCATCGAGTGGATATCGGCCCGAATCCCCCTGGTCAAGACGATCTATACGCTGGGAAAGCAGCTGGCGGACGCCCTGTCTCTTCCCGAGAAAGGGGCCTTCAAGCGGGTCGTCATGGTGGAGCATTTCCGGCCGGGCGTCTGGTCGATCGGCTTCGTCACGGCGACGCTTCGGGATCCGGATGAGGAAGGCCGCAGGCTGCTCCGGATGTTTATCCCCACCGCGCCCAACCCGACCTCGGGCTTCGTCGTGACGGTGAAAGAATCGCAGGTGAAAGAAACGAACTGGAGCGTGCCTGAAGCGATGAACTTAATCATCTCCGGCGGGATGATCGGCCCCGAAAAATCCTGAATTTCAGTGCCAGGCTATACTATGTCGCTTGAGCTGCAGAGAGCCCGTCTCCTCATCCTCGATCGTGCGGTACATCTTGCCGTCCGGAAAAAAGAGGGGAGTGAATTCGAGCCAAACCCTGGCCTCATAGATACCCTCGGGATTGAAAATGTCAAAAGCGGTGAGAGTCTTCTCCCCGTCCTTCCTGTCCTCGTTCGTCCTGACCCATAGGGACCCCGCGCTGTCGACGATCATGCGTTCGGCGACGGTCTTGACTTTGGGAAGTTCCATCTCCTTGATCATCTTGGCAAACGGGCTGTCGGGCCTGTCCTTGAATTGGGATTGAAATTCTTCGACGTCCTCACTGGTGATGGCCGGCGGCTGGTAGGGGCGATCGATTTTGCGGACAAGCTTTCCGCCGCTGTCATAGACTTCGATGAGATATTTATCATTCAAGCAGTGATAGAGCCGTTGCCGTTCTTGATCGGCGATAAAAACGGATCTCGGGCTGTAGGGCACGGATGTGCTGAACATCGCGTCGCCCTGGCGGAGCGTTTTGAATTCAGGATAGGCGAATTTCCCGAAGGTCACGAGCTCTTCGCCATTAAAGTCGATAGTCTTCACCCAGAGCTCTCGCGTATCCTCAGTGGCCACCATCTCGTTCACGGTATATGAAGAGTCGGTCACCAGGTGAACCTGGCTGAAGAATTTCGTCCATTGGAAGCTCGAAAGGAATTGCCCCTCCGGGCTGAAAAACGAGGTGCGCCTCGTCTCGAAGTCGGTGATGAGAAGGCGGCCGTCGGGAAGGACGGCCATGTCGGCGATCCTGCCGAACTCGCCGGGACCGCTTCCCTTGCGGCCGATAGCCCGGAGGTATCTTCCCTGGGCATCGAAAACTTTGATGGACATGTCCGAGTCGTCCTCGATATAGACATGGCCCTGGCCATCGACGACGTAGCGGCCCGGTTTGTAGAGGCGGATTTCACCCGACTCATCTTTCTCCTTGAAGGTGAACTCTTCCTCGAAGGTCACGCTTTTTTCAGGATGGAGTGGAATGGCCGGGTTGTGAACATAGGTCACGCCGTCGATCGTCTCGATCTTCGCCCCGGCCGACTCCTTCTTGCAAGCGGGCAGCCAAAGAAGCGCGGCCAGAGCCAGGCATATGCACCCGTATAGCGCTTTTTTATTTTTCCTTATGAATTTCTCCTCCGATCGCGCATTCCCCGTCTGAGAACGCACTTATTCTATCACTTGCTACAACTGAAACACATATATTAATGATGCCTTGGGGACAAGAGAAATAAATCAAATGGGGGACGGTCCATTTTTTTGGCGCCCAGGGCTGGGAAATGCGGTGAGAATTATGGGCGAGAGATAAAGGTTGGAGGATTGAAGAAAACGCTTGACAAAATGATCCATGTGTATTATATTATTAATACAGTCATACAGAGGCCAATGAAATGATCGCCATCGAAACTTCGGGCTTCATCCCGATCTATGAACAAATCAAGAAGGGAATTAAAAGCGAGATCTGTCTTGGCGTTCTCAAGGCTAATGAGGCCCTTCCCTCGATCAGAGACCTGGCTGCAGAACTTGTGGTCAATCCCAATACCGTGGCCCGCGCCTACCGAGAACTCGAGCTCGAGGGATTTATTTGCACCCGCAAGGGCAAAGCCAGTTTTGTGAGCGAGAACTCGTCCTCCCTGATCCAGAAAGACGCAGTGAGGTTGATGGAAGATGTCTTTGAGCGGGCCATCGCCGAGGCCCGGAAGTTCGGCCTGGACGCCCCCGAGATCAGGAGGATCGTCGAATCCCGGCTCAAAAACGAGGAGAGACGCGGAGAAGGAGAGGGAAGATGAGTGAACTCCTCAGGATTACAGGTTTAAGAAAGTCTTTCGGCCGGCACCTCGTCTTCAGTGATTTGAACATGAAGCTGAGCGCGGGAAAGGTCTACGGGCTCCTGGGTTTGAATGGGGAAGGGAAGACCACCCTGATCCGGATCCTTCTGGGGGTCATTCCCCCAGACGGAGGGAAGATCCGGTATAAGGACAGCCTGATCTCATTCCGGTCCTCTGCCTACAAAGAGGAAATCGGCTACATCCCCGAGGACCCTTTTTTCTTCGGTGGGATGAAGGCCGGAGAGTTCCTGGATTTCAACGCGGCGTTCTACCGCCGCTGGGACGGCCGCCGGGCCGAAGATCTCCTCAAACGCTTCTCGTTGGATAAAAAAGCCAGGATCAAAACGCTGTCGCGCGGGATGAAGCTCCGGCTCGAGATGACGGTTGCCCTTGCTGCAGGACCTGCCTTTCTTGTCCTCGACGACCCCACCTCCGGGCTCGACGTCCCGACGCGGCACGATTTTCTCCAGGACATCGTCCGCGAGCTGGCCGATTCCGGCACCACCATCCTTTTCTCGACCCATCTCGTCCATGAGCTCGAGCGGATCGTCGACCACCTGTTCATCCTCCAGCGCGGCCGCCTAATCCTGGACGCAAACCATGAGGCCGTCAAGAATTTCACCAGGCGGGTGCGTCTGGCATTTCCAGGAGATCCTCCCCAGAGTCTGGAGATCGAGGGCGTTCTTTCAGAAACCCGGGACGGTCAGCGGGTGGAAATCGTCGTCTATCCCTGGTCTGATGACAAGGAGAAAAGAATAGAGGGGCTTTCTCCCACCCGGCTGGATGTCGAGCCGCTGACTCTCGAAGAGATTTTCCGGAGCTTCGTCGCCGGCTGAGGAGGGGTGCCATGTTCAAAAAGATGCTCGTTAAAGAATGGAAGGAAAAGTCCGGTCTGGTGATATTCGGCCTGGCCGTCCTCCTGCTCTTTTCCCTGGCCTTTTCCGTTTATGCCAAGGACTTGGACACCCTCGACTTGCTGGTCAGCACGCTCGTGCTTATTTTTCCTTCGGTCATGGCTCTCCTGCTGGGTGCCAGCGGGTTCGCCTCCGAACTCCATGACGGTGCCTGGGCATATCTTTTCTCCCGGCCGGTCAAGAAATGGCGGATCTGGTTCGTCAAATATGTCTCCTTGTTGGTTATCCTTTATCTCGTTATTCTCCTTTTTAACCTCCTCATCCGCTTCCATCCGGCGCTCGAATCGGCCAGTAGCACTTTCAACTTCTCTGTCCTCGGAGGCAGATCCTATGGCCTCTTTGGATTTGTCCTGCCACTTCTTCTCTTCACGGTGTCATTTTCCCTCTCCATCCTTTCGGATAAGCCCTACAGCGCCCTCTTCCTCACGGTCCTGATCTCGCTTGCTCTTCAACTGGGGCTGACCAGGATCATCGCGCCCCTACTCTATCAAGGGCTGCTTCGTTCAGCCCTCAGCGCATTGATTATCACCGGCGTTCTCCTCGCTCTGAGTTTCTTTCTGGCTTCTTTCATCACCCTGAATAGGGCCGACTTCTCGCAGCCCAGAAGCCGGGTCTGGACATTCACGAAGTCCGCGGCGATTATCTTCCCGCTGATGCTCGTCCTCACGGCGGCGATCATCCTCGGTGCCGGGAAACTCGGGAGTGAGCGACATATCTACGACCTCGAGGCGCAGGCCGACGCATTCTATTTCGCCACGAACAAGGGATTTTTTAAGTTTGACCTGGCCGAAGGGCGAACCGAGAAAATAGCCAAACATCCTTCGATGTGGGGATCGATGTCTCTGGGGGGCGATAAAGTCGTCTTTGTGGATTACCACCTCGGAGGCAAATGGCAAGGGTTCGCCGAGATAAAAGTTATGAAAAACGACGGGAAAGACGAAAAGTCTTTGGTTAAAACCTGGGACTCCAAATCACCCTTGTATGGAAGCTATTTCTCTCCAATCCAGGTATCCCCTCAGGGCGATAGAGTTGCATTCGTCGCGCGGCACGCTCCCAAGACCACAGCCCAGGAATTGTGGGTGATCAACAGTGACGGATCAGATTTGAGGGGATACGACCTGGGAATACCTGAGCTTGAGCATTGCTTCTTCATCAGTTTCGGCACGTCTTATAGGGCGTTATATCTGCCCTGTACAATAAAAAATAGGCCCGGAGGCAATGATCAGCATGGCGGCGCGCGGCTCCTGCGCGTAAGCTTGGAGACAGGGCAGGTCGAGACACTCGCCGAGCATGTCCGGAAGCCTTACGCAGCGTCTGCGGCGATGGAGGCTTTAGCATCGGGGACAGGACTTATCGCCTATCTCCATTTCGAAGAAGCTTTGCCGCGAGAGATCTTGACCGTCCTCAATCCCGAAACTCTTGAAGAGCACCAGGTCTATCCCGAGGATTCGGTGACTGGGCTCCGCTGGAACGCGGCTGGTGACAAGCTGGCCTTCCTGACCGCAAGCTCTATGCTCGGAGTCTATTCCACGGCGGAACGCAAGATCGTCCAGCTCAAAAAACTCGCCGGCTATGATCTCCGTTGGCCTTCCCAGGCTCTGGAGTGGACGTCGGATGATCGGTTCATTCTACGAAAGCTCGAAGGGGAGTCATCTCAAATCTGTCTTTTGGATGCGAATCTGACGGAGCAGAAAGCCATCCGGCTTCCCTTCACCACCTATTACACCGCGCGGATCTGGAGCGCGGGAACCTACGCCGTCGTCGAAGACACCGAACGACATCAACTTTGGGGGGTTGACCTGACCACCGAAAAGTGGCTCCGCATCTACTAATAGGGTCTGACCTAAACTCGGTTTGATAAGTATTGTCGAACAAAGTCCGATGACCTTGGCAAAATTAGGGAGGGCAAGATGAAAAATCCATTCTTGGCCAGTGCCTTGATCATTCTTCTTTGCTTTGCGTTAGGCGGCCAGAACGAGGCCGAAAAAGCAGAGCTTGAGAAGTTCAAAGCCCAGGCGAAGCTTGAGGAAGAAAATACGGCATCAACCCTCCGCCTAGTAGACGCATGGGTAAAGGGAGATATTGAGGCTCTCAGGGAACTCTTTTCTCCCGATTATGTTTACCACAATGAGACAGGACAGACCGCATCCCTTGAGCTCCTGATAGAACAGCTTAAGAAGGAAGCAGTCATGTTTCCCGATAGGACGATAGGCAATGAAGAATTGATCGCCGAAGGAAGCCAAGAATTAGGATTTTTCATCGATGGTGCATAATTTGACGCTCTTTATCTGATTAAGTATTGGTCTGGCCAACACATAAATGGGGATGGTTCCCTTTTTCAGGATGAAAGGGACCGGAGCTTAATCATCCCGGAGAGGCATTCGTATTCGGGATCTTTATGGACAAAGGTGCCGTCCTGTCGGAGAGCCGTGGCCGCGATGATGGAGTCGGCAAAGGAGACCCGGTATTGCGCCTTGATTCGGGCGGCGCTGATGACATCGGGCTCTTCCATGTTCCAGAGTATGGAAACGGGAAGCTCCTTGATCAAAACAAAGCGCCTGTCGGCTTCTTTTTCGCCGCCCGTTCTCCTCCTGATATAGCTGACTTCGAAAAGGCCGGCCCAGGGGATAAAGACACAGTTTTCCTCATCGGCGAGGATCTTCTCGATGGCATCTGCTCCTTTCTCGCCCGTCATGAAGGCCAGAAGGGCGGACGTGTCCAGGACGAAACGCTCACCGCTCACACGCTCTCTCCTCACGGCGGTACTTCATCAACTTGCGGACCAAGCGCTCCCCCTTGGCAATCCCTTTGAGCGCGCGAACGGGGTCGGCCGGGATGGGAACGATTTTGATTGTCTCGCCGTCGTCTACCCAGGCCAGTCTGTCCCCGTCGAGAATGTGATGGCGTTTCCTGATCACCGCCGGGACGACGGTCTGGCCTCGTTTCGAGATCGTCGTCTGCATTTTTCTCATATCTCCATAATACAAGATATTGTTTATAATTACATGTCATATCGATAATTTATCTTGTTTATCCGGCCAGCTTCGCTCCTACATATACAAGGACGAAGCAGATATTAAACGGGTCTCGTCTGGCTCGGTAATCTCGGGGCTCAAGGAAACACCAGGCATATTCTCAATAGGGCGGGCATGTCTTCGGATAGCTGAATCTTAACGAAGCGGACGCCTGGGCCTTTCAGTTCCCTTGGTCCCTCAGAACCGACGCTAGCAAAGGGAGGCTACGGTCGTTTTCCTAGTTCTCTTTCCAGACGACGCGGTAGCGTTTGACCCGGCGCATGCCCGTCGTTTCATCCTCGTCCATCAGGTACATCTTGCCCCCCGCGAAAACCGCGGGAATGACGTCGAGCCAGACCCGCGCCTCATAAAATCCCTCCGGAGTGAAAATATCGTAGGCGGCGATTTCCTTTCCCCCTTCCTTCTTCATTTCATTTGTCCGCACCCAGAGGTTGCCCTCGCTGTCCACGATCATCCGGTTTGTGATCGACTTGACCTTGGGAAACTCCATCTGCTGATAGTACCGGACCAACGGGCTTTCCGGCTTATCGGCGAAGCGCGAGCGGAACTTGCGGATGTCGTCACTCGTGACCGGCACGAACTCATAAGGCCGGTCGATCTTCCGGATGAGGTTTCCCTGCCGGTCGTAAACCTCGATCTCATATTTATCGCTCGGACAGTGATAGAGCCATTGCCTTGTCTGGTCCCCGGCAAAGACGGAGGCCGGACTCCAGGGGATGGGCAACAGAGTCGCCCCTCCTTCCTCGCGGAATGTCTTTAACTCCGGGAGGTTGAACTTGCCGAACGCAATCAGTTCTTCGCCCGAGAAGTCGATCATCTTAATCCAGAGCCCTCTGGAGTCTTCTGCATACACGCCTTCCTCGAGAGTGCACGAGGAGTCGGAAACCAGATAAATCCTTTGGAATAGTTTCTTCCACGCAAAGCTGGAAAGAAATTGTCCTTCCGGGCTGAAGAATGAGGTGCGGCGGGCCAGGGGGTCGGTGACAAGCAGTCGGCCGTCGGGTAGGGGAAATATATATCCCATGCTGGTGAACTCTCCGGGGCCTTCGCCTCTGCGGCCGATCGGGCGCAGGAAATTTCCGGCCTGATCAAAAACCTTGATGGCCATGTCCGATTCATCCTTGATCAGGACGTTGCCCTTGGCGTCAACCGCGAACCCACCTGGCTTGAAGAGCCTGGTTTCGCCGGATTCATCTGTGTCTTTATAGGTGAACTCCTCTAAGATAATGGCTCTTGTAGGGGAAAGCGGCGTGGCCGGATTGTGGATATAAGCCACGCCCTCAATCGTCTCGACCTTGGCCTTTTGGATCTTTTCTTTGCAGGCAGCTAGGCAGAAACCCAGCATCAGGCAGACCATAATGACGCCTATGTCCTTTTTTAAGAATTTATCCAACGGTTACCTATCGCGGGTTTTATCTTTTGGCGGCGGGATTCCTGGCCGCGTAATTGAAAGCGTTGAAATAGTTTTGCCAGCTTTTATCGTTGGAACAGTAAACGTTGTCAAAGCTGAAATAATCGGCCAATGTTTCCCTGATGCGTGCCAATTCCTTGAGCCGCGGCCTCGACTTGATGGATACCTCAAGCGTCAAGTCCAGGAGTTCCAGAGCCCTTTCCAGGGCCAACTGACTGTACCCCTGATTTTTGTGCCGCCAGCTCATCGCCCTGAAAACCTCGCTCCCGATATTGGCCATCTGTTCGTAAAACGAAAAGGTCTGCCAGCGTTCTGGGGTCAGGTCTTTATGATAAAGCAATTTCATTTTTTCACTCGCTTGCTGACGACTTCGACGATCTTTTGCCTGATTTCAGGGTTGTCCACGCCGCGTGTCCGGTTGCCTTGACTCGGACGCAGATTGATCATCGAATCGAATTCGATCCATTCGTTTTCCGGCATTTCGGGATAGATGTTGATTCCCCAGAGGTCTTCCTGCTTGGAGCCATGCTCCAAAAGCAAGGCTTCTTCGTCGGCGTGGAGCTCGCCGTCAACCGCCATGATTTCTGTGTCGACATCAATCACGGCCTTAACCATATTGCCGAACCGTTCTTCCGCCATCTTTTTGAGTTCTTCAAGACGGATCGCTTCGGAGACAATGATCATGAATTGATTCTAACACAAATCTGGTTCTGCTCGCATACGAAATATGGGGACAAGATGCCTAGGAGAGCAGAGACTGCAGCGATAAAAATGGGGACGGTCCTATTTATTTCAGCCTATTTGTCCCCATCTCTCTATTTCCAGCCTACTTCGAGTCGGGCCTCTCTGTCTTTACGTACCGGGCGATTTGCTCGTGGGTGGCGAACCAGACGTTCTGGCGCGCCAGCATGTGCTGGATGAGTCTCTCCAGCATCAGGATGCGGCTGCGGTGGCCGATGTACTTGGGATGCATGGTCAGGACGAAAAGCGTCCCCTCCTCATAGGCCTTGTCGAACTCGGCCGCCCAGATCTCGAGGACACCACTCGGAGGGATGTGCGGCCGGACGCTCGTGTAGCGGTCGAACCCGAAATAAGGATAATCGTCGAGAAGCCATTCGACCGGAAGCTCGACGACGCCCGTCGGCTTCCCGTGCTCGAGTATTTCGTAAGGACGGTCATCGGCCATCAGGCTGCTGTCGTAGAGGAGGCCGAGTTCCCGGATGAGCTTCAGAGTATAAGCGCTGAAATCCCAGGACGGGGTGCGGATTCCGACCGGCGCTTTGCCGGTCATTCGCTTGAGCGTTTCGAAAGACTTCGTCATCAGGTCCCGTTCCTCGGCTTCGGTCAGCAACGAATTGCGCTCGTGGATCCAGCCGTGGAGTCCGACCTCATGACGGCCGGCCGCCGTGATCGCCTTGATCTCGGCGGGATGGAGAAGAGCCGTGACCGCCGGGACGAAGAAAGACGCCGGAATCCGGTACTTGTCGAGGAGAGCCAGGATGCGGGGAATCGAGACCCGGGCCGGATACTCCCCCTGGGATAGAACGCCCGGAGAATATTGGCCGTCCCGGAGGGCGTTGGTCTCGGCGTCGAAATCGAACGAGAGCGCCACGGCGACCTTGGCCCCTTCGGGCCAAATTGAAGGCGTCAGGTCTTTCCCCGCGCGCACGGCATTGACCTGATCCATGGTCAGAAGCCAGGGCTTCTCCGGTTCCTGTTCTTGGCCGTTGGATATCGGGATGGATGTAGAAACCAGGAGAAAGGCGAGTCCGAGCCTGATTGCATTTTTCATGGTGGTAAGCCTCCCACACAAGTCATTATCCATTGCCAGAGCTCTCGGCGCAAGCGGATAAGACCGTATGTGTTCCCCCTCCCCTTCATC
>JBAUIH010000104.1:0-8573 GCA_049682755.1 Candidatus Aminicenantales bacterium
TCACGACGGTAGGGATAGACGAGGGGCGGGTCCTCAAGTATTTAAAATGGCAAGAGACCCAGGATTTAGGTCAAGCGAAGCTTGAATTTTGATAAGTGCCACGGCTTTAGCCGTGGGTATCTACTTGGAGAATACCTTGGTCCCTGGCAATAGCTCAAGGGATTTGAATTCCCCGCCGTCAGGACCGAATATTTTGGCTGCTCCCTTCACCCGTTTTTGACATAATATGAGTAAAGAGCCAAAATCTAGGAAGGGAAAACCGTGACCAAGGGAATACGAAGGAGGTCCCCATGACCAGACGGGAACGGGTGCTCTCCGCTATCGGTCATCGCGAGCCGGACAAGGTGCCGATCGACCTGGGGGCCATGCGCTCGACCGGGATAACAGCCCTGGCTTACGGCCGGCTCAAGAAATATTTGGGCATGGCAGGCGGCTCCACCGACGTCTATGACGTCATTCAGCAGCTCGCCCAGCCCGAGGACCCGATCCTGGATTTTTTCGACGCCGATGTCATCGATTTGGGCAGAGCTTTCCTGACCGCCGAAGAGGACTGGAAGGGTTTTATTTTGCCCGACGGCTCTCCGGCGAAGATCCCCGCCTATTTAAGGGTCGAGCCGGATGGGGCCGGCGGCTACCTGGCCAGAAGCGCCGACGGGACGGTCATCGGTTCCATGCCCAAAGGCGCTTTCTACCTCAGCCAGACCCATTATCCTCTTCTCGACTGGGATGGAAAGGACCTCTCGATTTTGGAGCGTCTTCCCGACCTGATGGGCAAAGTGACTTGGGCGGCGCTGCCGACCGCGCCCGGGCACAAGCCTCTGACATCCGAGCATCTCGCCGAGATCCGGAGAAGAGCCAAGCGCCTTTATGAAACCACCGATTTTGCCATCATGGCCGGCTTTGGCGGGAACCTTCTCGAGTGGGGGCAGTTCCTCTGCCGGAACGACCAGTTCCTCATCGACCTCATCGACAGCCCCCGGAAAGCTGAGGCCTTGCTCGACAGGCTGACCGAGATCCACATCGCCAACCTGGAGAAGTTCCTGGACGCAATCGAGGGCTATGTCCAGATCATCCAGATGGGAGACGACCTGGGGACGCAGCTCGCCCCGCAGATTTCGCCGCAGATGTACCGCCGCTTCTTCAAGCCGCGGCATAGGCTGATCTACGAACGGATCCGGAGGCGCGCCGGTGTCCATCTCTTCCTCCACTCCTGCGGAGCGATCGCCGAATTGCTCCCGGACCTCATCGAAGTCGGCGTCGAGATCATCAACCCCGTCCAGACGAGCGCCCGGGGCATGGAGCCGGAAAGGCTGAAGGGCGAGTTCGGCAAAGACATCACTTTCTGGGGCGGCGGGTGCGACACCCAGCGGCTGCTCCCGCAGGGAACCGAAAAGGAGATCGACGAGCATGTCCGGCGGCGGATCGAGATCCTGGCGCCCGGCGGGGGTTTTGTCTTTACCCAGGTCCACAACATCATGCCCAACGTTCCGCCCCAGAATGTCGTGGCCATGGTCGAGGCGGCTAAAACGTACCGAACCCGGTACGGAAATTCGGGGACATGAACCGAATTTCTGAATTCGGTATCGTGTCCCCGAATTCCTTTCAGGAGGAGGGAGCGATGAAAAAAACGCGGGCTTACATCGTCGTTATTCTCTTTGTCTTGATAACGGCAGTTATGGCACTGAAACTCTCCGCAGCGCGGCCGGGGGAGGTTGCCCTTGCCCAGGAGAGTACTCCCCAGACCTTCCCCGAGCCCAAGATCCCCTTTGCCCCGCCGCATTATGTCTGCTACCGCGCCCCCCGGGCCTTGACCATCGACGGCCGCCTGGACGAGCCGGCCTGGAAAAAAGCGGCCTGGACGGAGCTCTTCGTGGATATCGAAGGCGAGCTCAAGCCCAGGCCACGCTTCAAGACACAGGTCAAAATGCTCTGGGACGGCGACTATTTCTATATCGCCGCCGAGCTCGAGGAGCCGGATATCTGGGCGACCCTGACCAAGCGCGATTCGATCATTTTTTTCGATAACGATTTCGAGGTTTTCATCGACCCGAACGGCAGCACCCATCTCTACTATGAGCTCGAAATCAACGCCTTCGGCACGGAGTGGGACCTTCTTCTCGTCAAGCCCTACCGGGACGGCGGCCCGGCTGTCCACTCCTGGGACATCCAGGGTTTGAAGACCAAAGTTCATTGTGACGGCACGATCAACCAGCCGGGGGACAAAGACAGAGGCTGGAGCGTTGAGATCGCCCTGCCCTGGGAGGTGTTGAAAGAATGCGCGCCCGGCAGGAAACTTCCCCGGGCCGGCGACCAGTGGCGGGTGAATTTTTCCCGGGTTGAGTATCGGGTCGAGGTCAAGGATGGGAAATCCATCAAGGTCGCTGACCCCGCCGCGGGCAAACCTCTGCCCGAAGACAATTGGGTCTGGGCGCCGACCGGCCTCATCAACATCCACTATCCTGAGATGTGGGGATTTGTGCAATTCTCAGACCGAACAGTTGGGGAGGGGGAGGAGACATTCCTCAGGCGGCCGGAAGAAGCGATCAAGTGGGCCCTGCGGCAGGTCTATTACAAACAGAAAACGCGCCTAATGAATCATGACGGATACTCCGACAGCCTGTCGGATCTTGGTATCGGTCCGATGAAGGTCCCCGGCTATCAATGGCTGCCCCGGATCGAGGCGACCTGGAACCAGTGGGAGGCTTGCTTCGAAAACCAGGATGGCCGCGAGCGCCTCTGGATCAACCAGGAAGGCCGGCTCATTAAAAATTAGGATTGCGAGAAGTCAAG
Source organism: Candidatus Aminicenantales bacterium (assembly GCA_049682755.1). Lineage (GTDB taxonomy): Bacteria > Acidobacteriota > Aminicenantia > Aminicenantales > UBA8522 > UBA8522. The sequence continues at coordinate 2,791 of JBAUIH010000104.1, forward strand.
GTGATTCCGCGGAGGGCTTGAAGGGCCAACCCGCCCTCCTGCGGCCACCTTCTCGGCTTTCCGACGGTCGACTGCTGCCGGCCTTGTTTAAATAGGCCCCGGAGGGCTCCTTGTCAACAGATTTCTTAAAATGTCCGATTATGTCCGGTTTTGTCGCATTATTTTCGCTGATCCGGGGTGCATTTTTGGTGAAAATCGCCTTTTCCCTGTCATCCGACGATGACGGTAGGGATTCCCTGGTCTTTGTTGTAGAGATGGCTGATCAGGGCCATGAGGGCGTCGGTGATCCCCGGCTGAAACTGGACGCCCATTTCGTAGAGCCCGTCATCGCAGCTCTGCATCCACCGTACGGTCGCGCAGATCCGGACGACCTGCCTTGAACGCGATAAATAGAGAGTCAGCTTGAGTTTTGCGTGCAGGGGATAAAGCTTGTCCGTCCAGATGCGGGCCCCGCTGAGAGAAAGGTCCCTGGTGAACGCGTTAGCCGTGTAGCTCTCGCCCGAGTTTCCGGGATGGCCCACTTCGATGACGACCCTGTTCTCTTCCTTGATCCTTCTCTCCTTCCGCCTTTCGCTCACGGGAGTTTTCGCCGTGTCTGCACGCCCGGGTGTCATTTCGCTTATTCCTGGTTCTATGATAAAAACATCAGAAATCCCTGGGAATAGCCGGTTCGGGTGAATCCGGGGGTGAAAATATCAACCCTCGCTCACCCCATTCTGACATGGTTTAACAAGGATCATCAAGAGATTCGGAATTATCGGCGCCCGCTAAGTCTGGAGCGTGACGAGGGCGCCGGCCGTTTCAGGGACGGCCAGAACGTAGGTTTTTTCCAAGCTGATCCCCTCGAGCTCATAAGCCCTGTCCGGTTCCTCTTTTGGGATCAAGACGACTTGCCTGGGTTTCTTGATCGGCTTGAAATGAAGGATGATGCGTCGGGGCAGCGGTCCCGACCATTGGAAGTCGAGGCCGTCCCGTCCCTGGTTGCAGCGGAACTCGGTCACTCCCTCGTCCTCGTAGAGATGATAGGTCGATGACTCGTGCGGCCAGATCTCGACGATGAGCGGATCGATTTGTTCTTCGGGGATGCGCCAGGCGCGCTGCATTTTGGGGATAATAGCGCCGCCGCGAATATAGAGGGGCAGGACATCGAGAGGGACCTCGAGCTTCAGGTTCCTGGGGCCTTCGAATTCTTCTCCCGTCCAGTAATCAAACCACCGACCTTCGGGCAGATAGACGCTGTGTTTTCCTCCCGGCTCGATGACCGGAGCGACCAGAATCCCCGGCCCGAACATGTATTGAAAATCTTTGTCGCGGACGTTCGGGTCATCCGGGAAGACGAGCGGCAGGGCTCGGATGACGGGAAGCCCCTTCAAGCCGGCCTCGATCGCGGCGCTATAGATATAGGGGAAAAGCTCATAGCGCAAGAGAGCATACTTGCGGACTATGGACATGGCGTCTTCGCCGAAATGCCAGGGCTCGCGAGGGCTGTCGCCGTGCATCCGACTGTGGGAACAGAAGAGCCCGAACTGGGCCCAACGGACGTACAGTTCGGCCGGAGGCATCCCCCGGTATCCGCCGATGTCGTTCGACCAGAAAGGCAGACCAGAGAGCCCGGCCGAGAGACCGCCCCGGATGGTGGCGGCGAGGCTTTGGAAATCCGCCGCCGGGTCCCCCGACCAGACGAGCGGAAACCGCTGGCTGCCGGCAAACGCGGACCGTGCCCAGACCATACCCCGGTCCCTCTCTTCCTGAATGACCTCGAAAACGGCGCGGTTATAGAGCAGGGGATAGACATTGTGCATCTCAGATCCGGTTTTCCCGTTGGCGAAGAGCGCATCGACGGGGATGTCCTCACCAAAATCGGTTTTGAACGAATCCACTCCCTGGCGCAGTAGTGGACGGTGGAGGTCTTTGAACCAGGCGCTCGCCTCCGGATGGGTGAGATCGATTATGGCTGTGGGAGCGTTCCATGACTCGTCGGGCGATGCCCGGCGAACCACTCCGTTCGGCTTGGGGGCTAAAGAGAGCCCGTAATCGATGATATAGACATCTCCGTCCGGCCGCTTGACGAAATACCCCTTCTCTTTTCCGACAGCGAACAGTTCGCTCTCCACGGAAATATAGGGATGTTCCCAGAGGGAGAGTTTCAGCCCGCGCCGATGGAGCGTTTCGATGAGAACCTCCGGCCTGGGAAAGGCCTTCCGATCCCACTGGAAATCGCAATACCGGCGCTCCCGCATCCACCAGGTGTCGATGTGGATAACATCGGCGGGGATCTCATTCCTTTCCAGGCCGCTGATAAGCTTCTGCGCCTCCTCCTGCGTTCGGTGGGTGCCGCCGGTAGAAACCCAAACTCCGAAGGACCACTTGGGCGGGACCGGCGCTCTTCCAGTGAGGCTGGCGTAGTGGTCGAGGATCAGGACCGGGGCGTCCCCGCTGATCAGATAGGCATCCAAGGCGGCGTCCTCGACCTGGATAGTCGCCGATTGGCAGGACGTCGCACCCAGGTCCCAGGCAATACGTGCTCCGCTGTCAATGTACAGGCCATAGCCGCGGTTGCTCCAGAGAAAAGGGATGTTCTTGTGCGAGCGAGCGCTCGTCGAGCCCAGCGCGTCCTGGGTCCAGGAGATAATGCGCTGTCCGGATTTGTCGAGAGCCGTGAATTTTTCCCCGAGTCCAAAGAGACGTTCTCCCGGGCACAGCTTGAAAGATGCGGTCACGGAGGCCGTTCGACCCTTCCTCCTCACAAAGCCGAGGGGAAGAATAAAAGAGCGGCCGAGTCCGTCGATGTCACCCGGGTTTTCGCCGAAGACCTCGCTGCCTGCGGCGTTGAGGAAACGCATGTGCCAGGGCCGGAAGCCTATCTCCAGGGTCAGTTCGGCGCCGCGCACGAGGAGTCCGGATGCGGTTCTCTCAATCTCAAGGGGGAGCGGAGTCAATACAGGGACCGCGATCAGCGGTTCTCGCCCCTCTGCCGGGACTCCGGGCGGAAAGAAGGTGATCCTCCAAATGGTGGCGGATTCGGCCCGGAAGTGGATAGTCGCCTCCTTTCCCGCCGCGGTCAGGAGCGAAACGCGCAGAGAATCGTTCTCGGCCTGCCACTCTTTGACCCGGACGATCCAGTCGAATCCTTGGGGCGCGCCATACGGTCTTGTCTTTTTCGGCATGGATCACTCTTTTCGCTAGGCGTTCAGGAGTCCGTATATCTCGTCGAGGTCGGTCTCCGGCCAGGTTTCATCGATCAGTCCGTTGGTGATGTCGACGTGGATGAACAGGCCACGATTGGTCTTAGCGGCCTTCAATATCGAAGCGACATAGTCCGCCATGCCCTTGAACTGGACATCGCGGTGAAGCCCCACCCGGCAGGCCAGGACGGTCCGCCCCTGGAAATATTCGGTCAGCGGCGGGAACGGCGTTTCGCTCGCTCCGAACTCCAGCCCGCGCAGGCCGCGCACCCTGGCCAGGCTCGGGACCTGGTGGAGCCAGTTGCCGCAGGAGTGTACATAGATCCCGCCGAAAGCATCCGAGATCTGATTGAGGTAGGGGAGGCAGAACTCGTCGTGCTCATCGGCCGAGATCATGACCGAGGCGTCGTTGGAGACGGAGATGCCAAACCCGTCGGGAATCCAGGGCTGGAAGAGGCTGGGGACGAACTCGACTCCGCAGCCGCGGACGACCTCCCTTTGAGCCCGGGCGCATTCGATTGTGACATCGGTGATCATCTGGAGGAGGTAATGGACGTCCCAGGGATGAGTCCTTATGGCGGTGAATAATTCGGTGTGGCCCATGATCAGCGCCCCTGAGTCGAGCGGCCCCTGGATGTCGGTCAGGCGGATGGGGATGCGGCCTTTTGTTTCTTCAATAAAATAACGAGTGTAGTCGAGGATGCGTCCCATCTCCCCGGAGGATATGGTCGGACGGGGGAGGTCGCGGACGGCCTTCGGACCGGAGAGGGAAAGCGGCCGGACCGAAGGGAAGTTATTTTCCCACCAGACAACTTCGCAACCGAACGCGGCCGGGATGTTGATGACGCCGAAAGCCGGGCAGAGGCAGGGGACAATATCGCCCCGGTAGGCCATCTGGTCGTTGATCTCGACGAGTTGGGCGTCCAGGAATTTTCCCGGGTCGAGGAGCCGGTCGCGAACCGTCCCTTCCCCCTCTGTTGAGAAAAGAGCCGAGCGGACGGGACGGCCGCCGCGGATCCGCGGCCCGACATAACCGATCAGGAATCCGGGACGGTCGTCATTTTCCAGGCGCCACAGCCTCTCCAGAAAAGTCTTGCTCTTTTCGATCTGAGCTGGGTTTGTCGCGATCATCTCTTTATCTTGTCTTCTCTCTGAAGTCCATCAGTCGTGCTCAACCGCCAATCACGATTTTTCATGAATATGTGATCCCAAACAACTACCGATATCGGCCATACATCTCGGCCGCCTCCATCATCGCGTTGATGTTTTCGATCGGAGAGCCGGGCGGGATGTTGTTCCCGTCCTGGACAATGAAGCCCTTGAGAGGAGCGAGCGTTTCGATCACCCGCCGAGTCGCTTCCCGCACCTGGGCCGGCGTCCCCGAGCGGATAAGCATCGGGTTGACGTTTCCCAGCAACACGACCTTGCCGCCCATGATCTTGGCAATCCGCTCCAGGTCCACCTCATATCCGAATCCCTGGTACTCATCGATGTCCAGGTCGTCGGTCCAGGCGAAGTCGCGCGGCCCCGGGAGTTTTTCCTCCTCCCAGCAGAAGTCGAGGTAAGCGATGAGCTTAGCGGTGACGATCCGCATGAGCTCACGGACGAAATCCGGCCGTTCGGCGACGGCCAGGAAGATATCGGTCTTCCCCATGAGGTCGCCGGCGACGCCGAAGGGGCCGTCGCAGGTGCGGGTGAGAGACGCCTGTGCTCCCGGGTAGAACATCGGGCCGCCCTTGAACCGGACCGGATATTTTTCGGCGATTTCGACCATGGTTTTGCGGTAGATGATCTGCCTGGCGTTGAGCCCGGAATGGATGAAGTCCATGGCTTCAAGCCGGCGGAGGTCGGCTTCGTTCTTGACCCAGCCGGCGCCGACCCAGGGACCGGTGATGGAGTAGCCGTCCGTGTGGATGTTCTCGAGCAGCCATTTCTGGGCGAGGATCTGTGTCTGCAGCATAGTCTCGGGATCGTCATAATAATCGCGGAACTTCGTTCCGATCCGCGGGATAAAGAAACGATGGGCGATGGCCGGGAGGACGGGCACACGGTCGGGCTCCTCGAAGCGCCGGACGGACTCAATCCGCTCGCGCCGCGTTTCTATTTCCTCGACCGCCACCCTGATTTCAATTATGTCTGCCATCGAATAACCAACCCAGTCTATTCATGGGTTCTGAATATTATGCCTCTTGAATCGAGGCGTCAATCGACCTTGGGCAGCCGTTCGAGGCGCGGGTCGGTCCAGATATCGCTTTTGTCCCGGCTGGTCGAGGAGAATTCCGAGAGGACGGCTCCCTTGTCCCCGGCCTGGAACCAATGGAGCGTGTCAGGAGGAAGCGTATACTGGTCGCCGGGCCGGAGGACGATTTCCTTCCAGACAGTGAAATCCTCCCTGTATCCTCCGGGAATCCTGGCCCGTGGGTTCGGCGCCGGCTCGCCGGGAATGTAGAGATAGACCTCGCCCCAACGGCAGCGGAAGGTTTCCTGCTTTCCAGGTTCCTTCCCGCCGGCCGGGGGATGTCTGTGCTCCGGGCAGATCTGCCTGGGCAGGAGGACGATCTCCTTGGCGCAGTACCGGTCGTTATTTTCGTAGACGAC
>JBAUIH010000105.1:0-16579 GCA_049682755.1 Candidatus Aminicenantales bacterium
GGGCGACTGGGAGACCCTCGTCAACATGACCGGGGAAAAGGTGATGTTCGCGAACCTCCAGTGGCTCGGCCCGATCCAGTTCACGCCGGAGGAACAGGAATTCGCCAAAGAGATTCAGCGGGCGACGGGCGCGGATCCCAAGGGCCTCGACGGCACGGTCCAGCCGTGGGCGGCACCGAAAGCGGATCCCGACGGCGGCTCGACGGATGTCGGCGACGTGAGCTGGATCGTTCCCACGCTGAGCATGAACGCCACGACCGCACCAAAGGACACTCCGTGGCACGCCTGGCCAGTGGTCGCCTGCGGAGGGATGTCGATCGGACATAAAGGGCTTATTTACGCGGCCAAAGCTCTGGCGACGACGATGGTGGACCTGTTCGAGGACGCGAAGACTCTCCAGGCCGTTCAGGCCGACTTCCGAGAGAAAACGAAGGGCGTGGTCTACAAACCGTTTATTCCCGACGGGCCTCCTCCCCTGCCGAAGCACTGACTTACGCCGGGGAGTACCCGACCGCCTCGTCCGGGTGAATGGCCCAGGCCTGACTCGAACAGGCGACACCTGGATTGTTTATAAGCAGCTCGTTAGAAATCCGAACGATCGGGGAATCAAAATAAATCCGCCATAGATGTGTATAATAATTGAAGTCGCCAGGAAAGCCGCTTATTCAGCGCCTAGCCGAGGACGATCTGAAGCCCGTGTTGAGAATGGCTCCAATTTTATGCGGGGAAAAAAATCAGATCCCCAGGTGTCGGGCGATGACGAGGCGCTGGATTTCGCTAGTTCCTTCTCCAATCTCCAAAAGTCTCTGATCTCTATAGAACTTGGCGACTGGGTATTCCTCCATTAATCCGTAGCCTCCATAGATTTGAACAGCTTCATGAGCGACTCTTTTCATCACTTCACTGGCGTAGAGTTTTGACATCGCGGCTTCTTTGCCAAAGGACTTTCCATTATCCCTAAGCCAGCACGCCTTGTAGAGAAGATTTCGGGCGGCTTCGATTTCTGTAGCCATATCCGCCAATTTGAACGCATTGACCTGGAACTTGCCGATCGGTTGTCCAAACTGCTTCCGTTCCTGTGAATAATTCAAAGCCGCTTCGAACGCGCCCTGAGCGCCTCCGACTCCCATCGCGGCAATGGCCAGCCTCCCGTTATCCAGGCTTTCCAGCATCTGGTGAAAGCCCTCTCCTCTTCCCCCCAGCATATCATCATCAGTCACTTCCACATCATCCAAGTGAATTTCCGAAGTGTTGCTGGAACGCCAGGTCATTTTTTTATGCATAGGGATGGCGCTATAACCGGGTCTGTCCTGCCTGACCAAAAAACAGGTGTATTCTTTTTTCCCGTCTTTTCTTTCTCCCGTGACCGTCTGGATGATCGAGCCCAGGGTGATATCAGTGGAAGCATTGGTGATGAATATTTTCGATCCATTGAGAATCCATTTTTCATTCTTTTTGACCGCAGTGGTCTGGGTCCCTCCGGCATCAGAACCCGCATTGGGTTCAGTCAACCCGAATCCCCAGAGTTTGCCGGAGAGAAGTTGAGGCAGGAGCTCCTCCCTCTGTCTTTTGTTTCCGTAATAGTAGACGGGAGCGGTTCCCAGGGAATTGCCGGCTGCGACTGTGGCGGCCTGGCATCCATCCACCCTGGCCAGTTCTTCCACCACCAAAATATAGGAAAGATAGTCCATTCCCATGCCCCCGAATTCTTCTGGTATCACAATGCCAAAAAAACCCATATCGAACATCTTCTGAGTGATTTCATAACTGAACTCTTCTTTCTCGTCCAATTCCTGCCTGACCGGCAGGATTTCTTTCTCGGCAAAGTTCCGGACGGTTTGTTTCAAGACCATTTGTTCATCGGGTAAACTGAAATCCATTTTTTCCTCCTTTGTTTTGTTTTTTCTAATACATCATATCACCATTTATTTATCAATAGGACCCTTTGTTTCCTAAAAGAAAGAGGCTTTGTATGACCTGACCTGCCCCGCAATGTCAAAGCCGGTTTGACCCCGGTTGGCGATTCAGGTAATTATGACGTCTGGATGATATCACATTTCTATAAAAAGGGAGCCAGAGATGAAAGGCCTTAAGTTTGCGGTGATTTCAGGACTTATCCTTCTTTTTTTTGCGGGTTTAGGCGCTTTTAAGCCGGCCGGATTTCAAACGGCCGAAGTCCCAAGGGTTTACAACCGGGACGCCTGCACGGATATCATCGTCGGGAAAAAAGCCTCAACGGACGGATCGGTGATGACCTCACACACCGGCTGCTGCCCGGAATGCCGGGTCCATGTGGTGCCTGCCGGGACCTTCGAAAAGGGCGCCAGGGCACCGGTTTATTATGGGTTGCAGGACGTCAAAAAGCCTCTCCATGAGTACGGAAAGGTCATCGGGACCATCCCCCAGGTGGAAAAGACCTACAAATACTTCCATAGGGGATACCCCCATATCAACGAACACCAGTTGGCCATCGGTGAGAGCACCTTGAGCCAGAGGGACGAACTGAAGGTCGACATCGACTCGGGAAAACAAATCATGACCATCGAACAGGCCACTCTGTTCGCCCTCCAGAGGTGCAAGACCGCGAGGGAAGCGATCGGATTGATCACGTCGCTCCTGGAGGAGTATGGATTTCTGCCTTCCTGTGGACCGGAATCGGAAGCCCTTTGCATCGCGGACACCCAAGAGGCCTGGGTTCTGGAGGTGTTTTCCGTCGGGAAAGACTGGGAGCCGGGGAGAGGAGAGATCGGGGCCATCTGGGCCGCCCAGAGGGTCCCGGATGACCATGTGACCATCGTTCCCAACTGGAGTATCATCAAGGAGATCGACCTTTCGGATCCGGAAAATTTCATGGCTTCGAAAAATTACATGGAAGTGGCCATCTGGGCGATCGATTTCGTGGATAATCTTTTGTACCTGCAGTGGCAGGAGGCCATAAAAGACTTGCAGGCCGTGCGGGATCCCTTGGAGGCGGAGCTTTTCAAGAATTTGAAGGAAGTCGATGCCAGAGCGCTCGATCTGTTCCGGAGAGATCCTGAACTGGCCAAAGAGTATTTGACGGATGTCACGAAATCAAATATGGAAAAGGTGGTGAAGATGTATAAAGACCTGAGAAACCTTCTCATCACCAAATATACCAACAATAAACTCGGGCTTTAAATCCTCTTGATGGAACAATGGCCCGAGCTTTTGTGCAGAAAGCCTATTGCACCGGCCATCCGGGCGAGGAGCCAAGCCATGAGATATTTCTTCAAGCTGTTCATTGCAGGAATGTGTGTCCTGTCCTTGGCCGCTCAGGAACAGCGGCCCATCCGGGATGACGTCGGTTTCTGTTGGAATCCGGTAAGCATGCGGAAGCTCGTGAATTATCTCGAGAGTCAGGAAAAAGAAAATTTCAGGGCAGAAAAGCTGGTGGCGGCCATTTCTCCTCATGACGACTATCTTTATGCCGGAGGAATCTATTATCCGCTCTTCCGGATCCTGAAAGCCAAAGAGGTGGTGATCTTCGGTGTCACCCATGGCACTGTACGAAATGAGATCAGCGACCTTCAGAACATCCTGATTCTGGACGAATTCGGATATTGGCCCGGCCTGAAGAAACCCATCCCAGTCTCCAAGCTGCGGGAATATCTCAAAGAGCGGCTCGATCAGACGGTCTTTACCACAAACAACAAGGCCCACGAAATCGAGCATTCCATCGAAGCCCTCCTGCCTTTCCTTCAGTATTTCAATCCTGAGGTCAGGATCACACCCATCATGGTCACACCCATGCCTTTTGAACGCATGGAGGAAGTCTCGGCGGAGCTGGCAGAAGAGATCGCGGGATACATGAATGAAAAACAACTTGCCGCTGGGAAGGACATTTTCTTTCTGATCTCCTCCGACGGCAACCATTACGGAAAAGACTTTGACAATTCCCCTTTTGGAGAAGGCGAGAAAGCCTGGGAAAAGGCCCTTGAGCTCGACCGGCGTCTCATCGGGACTTATCTGACAGGCGTTATCGACAGCGCCAAGATCGAAGGGTTGACCAAAGAGCTCTGGGGTGAAACCTACCTCGATTACCGCAATACCTACTGGTGCGGCAAGTATTCCATCCCTTTGGGCCTTCTCACCATAGAAAAGATTATAGCGCTCATGATGGACAAAAAGATCGACGGAAGACTCTTCCGGTTCTCCGACACCTACAGCGAAGGCGTCCTTCCGCTCAGGAAAACGGGGATGGGAACGACAGCCCCCTTCTCGCTCCGGCACTGGGTGAGCTTTTTCTCCATAGGCTATTACCTCGAGTGAGGACGATCGAGAGATACAGGACCAAATTTCTGGAAGAAGACCTTGATGGGCTTCAAGACAAGAGGCGAGGGCACAACAGTAAGGTCGGCAAGGCTGAAGAAAAGCAAATCGTTATAAGCAGACTAAGCCAGCACGGCTTCGACGGAATAAAAATCAGTAGAAGAAAATATACTTTCGTATACTTTCGTATACCTGCAGATAATTTATGAATTGCCGGGAAGACTGACTATTACTTTGTTTTCAGGAGGTTAGGAGAAGTGATCTAATTGGATCCGGAGTCCGTCGCTCTATCCAGTGAGCTACAGCCGCGCGTGGGTACAACTGTACCCTTTTTGAGAACGGCCTCAGGCCGGCGGGGCGTGCCGCAATAGGGTTGGAAAATGGTGATAGCGTATACTGTCACCAATTGATTATTCGTAGCGGAGGGTTTCCACCGGGTTGGCGGAGGCGGCGCGAAAAGTCTGGGTGCTAACCGTTAGGAGGGCGAAAACGAGTGCGCCGGCGGCCGCCAGCAAGAAAGGCCAGGCGCTCAGCCCGATGCGGTAGGCAAAATCCTGGAGCCAGCGGGACATGGCGAAATAGGCGATCGGCCAGGCGATGACGTTGGCGATGAGGACGAGCCCGAGGAACTCCCCGCCCAACCGAAAGGCAAGATAGGGTGCTGATGCTCCCAACACTTTGCGGATGCCGATCTCTTTGGTCCGTCGTTCCACTGCAAAGGCGGCCAATCCCAGCAGCCCGAGTCCGGCCAGGTTGTTTCCTCTCTCCGGGATCAAGACCATCGGGGAGCCATTCCCCTACCCGTGGCGGCCCTTCACAATTCGAAGATCGCTGTTTCATGGAGTTTCAGGCTCGGTCTCAAGCTCGAGGGCCTCGGACCAGAGGCCTTCCTGAATGGTCCGCAGCTCGTGCAGCGCACTTCTTCCCAAAGTGGTGAGCCTGTAAACGCGCTTGCTCCGGCCTCCCCTCTCCTTGGTCGGTTCGGTCAGGCGGGATACCAGGAATCTTTTTCTCTCGAGCCGGTCCAGAGGGTCATAGATCGAGCCGAGCGACCACGTTTTTCCGGTGGCCTCCTTGAGCCGCCGCTGGATGGGGAGGCACGAGGCGTCGTCTTGAAGGCTCCAGACGACCAGCAACACCAACTCCTCCGAGCGCGAAAGAAGTCTCATCTTTCCACTCCTTGTTGTCCTATCACTTTCGGATTATGAAACAAATCATCTGCACCTGTCAAGCATTATTTTCAGATTCTGGAATAAATCGATCAGCGTTCCCCTAAAATCATACTATTTCTATTGACATAATAAGTTGAATAGTATTTTCGATGACTAAAAGATGGGGGGCTTGACGCGCCCGGGCACTTCCTGCTAAGGAAAGATATCTAAGAGCGACTATAATGAAAACGGCCCCGGAACGGCTGGCCTCCCTGGATGCCTATCGCGGGTTCGTCATCCTGGTCATGGTCTTCGTCAATTATATCGCCGGGATGGCCGGCATCCCCTTCTTCCTTCAGCACGCCACGGCCGAGATGGACACCTTCACCCTGACCGACGTCGTCTTCCCCGGTTTTCTGTTCATCGTCGGCGTCGCCATCCCCCTCTCCCTGGAAAAGAGGATCGCCCTTGGCGAACCGCTCTGGAAGATTTTGAGGCGGATCGTCTTGCGGACGGCCGGGCTCCTCTTCCTGGGCGTCCTGTTTGTCAACGAAAACCGCTTTTCTCCGGCGGCGACGGGAATTAGCAAGGACCTGTGGTATTTCCTGGCTCTCCTGGGGATGATCCTTCTCTGGATGAATTATCCCGGGACGGAGAGCCCCTCCAAACGCCGTTTTTACCTCGGCTTGAGGATTGCGGCCGCGGTCATTCTCTTCGGCCTGGTCATCATTTTCCGCGGCCAGAACGCGGACGGAAGCATCTCTTGGCTCCGCCATTCCTGGTGGGGAATCTTGGGGATGATCGGCTGGACGTACCTGGCGGGAAGCCTGCTCTATCTCCTCGTCAAAGGCGACCGGGCGGCTCTCCTGGGCGCTCTCGGATTCATGGTCGCACTCTCTATCGGCGCCCGCCATGGAGCGCTCGATTTTCTTGAAGCGGTCAACGACTTCGTCCATATCGGCAATGTCTTCGGGTCGCACACGGCAATCGTCACGGCGGGAATGCTTATCGGGACTCTGTTTCGTCCGCAGGCGGCGGCGATGACCCATAGAAACAGGATCGGATTCATGCCTATCTTTGGGGCGGGGCTTCTGGCTTCGGGCTTCATCCTCCGGCCGCTCCACGGCTTCAGCAAGATCCAGGGCACGGAGTCTTACTGCTTAGCCACGGCCGGGATCTGCTGTCTGCTGCTGATGGTTGTCTATTGGCTGATGGATGTGCGCCGGGTCAGGCGCTGGGCTTCATTCCTTCGGCCGGTCGGCGCCAATCCCCTGCTGGCTTACATCCTGCCCAGCATCATCGGTCCGGTATTCGGGTTCGCCTCTTCCCTGTTCGGCACCGATGTCTCGCGGATATTCTGGCCCTTCAGGGAAAATGGCGGACTGCCTGGAATCCTGAACGCCGCCGCGATGACGGGACTCGTTCTCTTCGTGACCTGGGCGCTGACCCGGAAAAAAATCATCCTGAAAATCTGATCAGCGCATAAAAGCCTTGCGGCCGGCGTAGACGGCGGCGTCTCCCAGCTCCTCCTCGATCCTCATGAGCTGGTTGTATTTTTCCACCCGCTCCCCGCGGCAGGGCGCGCCCGTTTTGAGCTGCCCCGTTCCCATGGCGACGGTGAAATCGGCGATGAAGCTGTCCACCGTCTCGCCGCTCCGGTGGGAAACCATCGTTTTCCAGCCGGCCTCCCTCGCCATCTCGATGGCCTGGATGGTCTCGGTCACGGTCCCGATCTGGTTGAGCTTGATCAACACCGCGTTGGCGGCCTTCTCCCGGATCCCACGCTCAATCCGGCTGATGTTGGTGACGAACAGGTCATCGCCGACCAGCTGGATCTTCCCGCCCAGAGTTTTATTGAGGAGTTTCCAGCCGCTCCAGTCGTCCTCGCCCAGGCCGTCCTCGATGCTGATGATCGGATAGCGATCGACCCAATCCGCGTACAGGGCCACCATCTCCTCAGCGCCGATCTTGCGGTTTTCGGTATGCAGGAAGTAGTGACCGTCCTCGAAAAAACTGCTCGCCGCCGGGTCGAGGACGATCGAGATGTCCTCCCCCGGCCTGTAGCCGGCCTTCTCCACCCCCTCGATGATCAGCTCGACGGCCTCGGCGTTTCTCTTCAGGGCCGGCGCAAAGCCCCCCTCATCCCCGACTCCGGTCGCATATCCGTTGGATTTGAGGACGCCCTTGAGGGCCTGGTAAACCTCGGCTCCCCACCGCAGGGCGGTCTTATAATCGGGCGCACCGACTGGAGCGATCATGAACTCCTGGAGATCGGTCGCCTGCCAGTTGGCATGGGCGCCGCCGTTGAGGATGTTGAACATCGGGACCGGAAGGACGTTCGCGGAATCGCCGCCGAGATACCGGTAGAGCGGCTTCCCCGCGGCCTGGGCGGCCGCCCGGGCGGCGGCCAGGCTTATCCCCAGGATCGCGTTCGCCCCGTAATTTTCCTTGTTCTCCGTGCCGTCGAACTCGATCATCGCCCGGTCAAGGGCGGCCTGGAGGTGGGCATCCCGGCCGATGATCTGCTTAGCCAGAGGCCCGTTGACGTTCGAGACTGCCTGGAGAACGCCCTTGCCTCCATAACGATTCTTGTCCTTGTCCCTGAGCTCGAGCGCCTCGTGGACGCCCGTGGACGCGCCGGAAGGAACCGCCGCCCGGCCGAAAGCGCCGCCTTCCAACCGGACGTCCACTTCCACCGTCGGATTGCCCCGCGAGTCCAATATCTCCCTGGCCCGGATATCGACGATCGTTGTTTTCATGCGTGACTCCTTTCGCTTTTATTCGTTTTCCCGGCCGGCTTTCTTGATGTTGGCCCAGGGGTCGCGGAGAGTGACCGTCCGGCTGAAGATGAGGCGATCCCTGCCCGAATCGCGGCTGTCGACACAGAAATAACCCAGCCTCTCGAATTGATAGCGGGCTCCGGGAGCCGCCCCCTTCAGGCTCGGCTCGACCCAACACCCGGTGAGCACCTCGAGCGACCTGGGATTCAGGTTGGCCTTCCAATCGACCCCCTCCTCGACTTCTCCGGCGTCGCGCTTGGTGAAAAGCGTGTCGTAAAGGCGGACCTCGGCCGGCAAGGCGTGGGCGGCCGAAACCCAGTGAAGCGTCGCCTTGACCTTGCGGCCATCGGGGGAATCGCCGCCCCGGGTCGCCGGGTCATAGGTGCAACGCAGCTCGACGACCTCGCCGCTCGCGGGGTCCTTGACGACCTCCTCGCACCTGATGAAATAGGCGTAGCGCAGCCGGACTTCCCGCCCCGGGGCCAGCCGGTAGAATCTCTTGGGCGGATCCTCCATGAAATCCTCGCGCTCGATGTAGAGCACGCGGGAGAACGGGACTTTCCGCATGCCGGCGCCGGCGTCCTCCGGATTGTTGACCGCATCGAGCTCCTCGGCCCTGTCCTCGGGATAGTTGACGATAACGACCCGGAGAGGCCGCAGCACCCCCATAACCCGGGGCGTCTGCCTGTTCAAATCTTCCCGGACGCAGTCCTCGAGGAGCGGCAGGTCGACGATGCTGTTGGCCTTGGCGACGCCGATGAGGTCACAGAAGGTCCGGATGGCCTCGGGCGTATAGCCGCGCCGCCTCAGGCCCGAGATGGTCGGCATCCGGGGATCGTCCCAGCCGCTGACGTAGCCTTCTTTGACGAGCTCGAGGAGCTTGCGTTTGCTGAGCACGGTGTGGCTGATGCTCAACCGGGCGAATTCGATCTGCCGGGGATGGTGGATGCCGAGCTGGTCGAGCAGCCAGTCGTAGAGCGGCCGGTGGACCTCGAACTCGAGCGTGCAGATGGAGTGGGTGATCCCCTCGATCGAATCGGACTGGCCGTGGGCCCAGTCATAGGTGGGATAGATGCACCAGGCGTCGCCGCGGCGATAGTGATGAGAGCGCCGGATCCGGTAGAGGACGGGGTCGCGCATGAGCAGGTTGGGGTGGGACATGTCGATCTTGGCGCGGAGCGTCTTGGAGCCGTCCACGAACTCGCCCTTCTTCATCCGCCGGAAGAGGTCCAGGTTTTCCTCGACCGGGCGGTTCCGGTAAGGGCTCTCCCGGCCGGGCTGGGTCAGGGTACCGCGCTCCGCGCTCACCTCCTCGGCGCTCAGATCGCAGACAAACGCCTTGCCCTTCTTGATCAGGTCGAGGGCGAATTCATAGAGCTTCTCGAAATAGTCCGAGGCGTAGAATTCCCGGCCCTCCCAATCGAAGCCCAGCCAGCGGACGTCCTCCTTGATCGATTCCACGTAGGCGATCTCTTCGGTCTCCGGGTTGGTGTCGTCGAAACGCAGGTTGCAGAGCCCGCGGTAGCCGGCGGCCAGGCCGAAATTCAGGCAGATCGACTTGGCGTGGCCGATATGGAGGAAGCCGTTCGGCTCGGGCGGGAACCGGGTATGGACGCGTCCCTGGTTCTTGTTGTCGCTGATATCCCTTTCGATGATCTCCCGGACGAAATTTCTTTTGGGCTCGGTCTGACTCATGGAGCAACGCCTCGCAAACGTTTCAGGACTTTTTCTTTTCCCAGCAGTTCCATCATCTCGAAGAGCCCGGCTCCGCTCGTCCGGCCGCTGACGGCCATGCGGGCGGAGTGGATGAGGACTGCGGGCTTGAGCCCCCGCTCTTCGGCCAGCCCGCGGCTGACGGCTTCGATCGAGGCGGCGGTAAACGGCGTCAGCCCTTCCAGCCGGGCGGCCAGGAGCTTCAGGTTCTCGATATTCTCCGGCGGGTCGAGATATTTCTTCCTTCCGGCTTCCTCGACGGCGTAATCGTCCCGGAAGAAACAGCCGGTCATTTCCGCGAATTCGCCGAGCGTTTTCAGCCGGATCTTGTAGAGGTCGATGACCTTGAGGAGGAATTCGTCGGTCACTCCGGCGAGGGCGACGCCGGCGGCGACGAGTTGGTCCTTGATCAGGGGCAGGAGCTGGGCCGCCGTTTTCTTCATGATGTGGGCGGCGTTCAGCCAGCGCAGCTTCTGGAGGTCGAACTTGGCCTGGACGTCCCCCATCTGGGAAATCTCGAACATCCGGGCCGCCTCCTCCAGGGTCATCACTTCATGCTCTTCCCCGGGGTACCAGCCGAGAAGGATCAGGTGATTGACCAGGGCCTCGGGAAGGTAGCCCTCATGGCGGTATTCCTCGACCGCAACTCCGCCGTGCCGCTTGGAGAGCTTGGCCCCGTCCTGACCGAGGATCAGGGGCATGTGGCCGAACCGCGGCGGGGTGAGCCCGAAGGCCTCGTAAAAAAGGATCTGTTTGGGTGTATTGGAGATGTGGTCGTCGCCGCGCAGGATGTCGGTGACGGCCATCTCGGCATCGTCCACAACGCAGGCGAAGTTATAGGAGGGAGAGCCGTCCGATTTGATCAGAACCTGGTCCTTGATGTCGTCGGTGCGGACCGAGATGCGGCCGTGGATGATGTCGTCGTAATCGATCGTCCGTCCTTTCTCGACGCGGAAAAGGACGGCCTCGCCTTCCCGATAGGCCTTTCCGGCGGCCGCGAGCTCTTCGGCTTTCTGCCGGTAAATCGGGAAGCGCCGGCTTTGAAAGAGCGGCTCGCCGTCCCAGTCGAGTCCGAGCCAGCGCAGGTCGTCGAGGATCTCCTCGAGGAAGCGGGCGTCGGACCGGGCCCGGTCGGTGTCCTCGACCCGGAGAAGGAAGCGCCCTCCCGTGTGACGGGCGTGGAGCCAGTTGAAAAGGGCGGTCCGGGCGCTCCCGAGATGGAGGAAGCCCGTGGGGCTGGGCGCGAACCGGACGGTAACCATCTTTTCTGGACTAAAATAGCACACGAGGGAGAGGCGGTCAATTTGGAGGGCGAATGGACGATTAATCCGCCAGGAACAGAAACAATCTTTCCAGGTCGAGCGGCCGGATCTCGGCCTTGTCCAGGAGGACGCGGTCGATCGATTCGAGGCGGCGACGCGGAACCAGCCAGTCGATAAACCGGCCCCGGACCCGCCGTGGATACGGTAAGGGCAGGGAGCCCCACTTCTCCTGGAGCGACCTTTCCAGGCGAACAAAGACGTGGCCGTCCCGGAGCTTCGGCAGGTTGTCCTGGGCGACGATCCGCCCCTTGCGGATGACGATGAAATCATCGCACACCCTTTCAAGCTCGGAGAGAAGATGGGAGCTCAAGAAAATCGTTTGGCCGGCCGCTCGCATCTCCAGGAGCAGCTCGCGCACGGCCCTGATCGACTGAGGGTCGAGGGCGGAGAACGGCTCATCGACGACCAAAAGGTCGGGGGAGACGAGCAGGCTTTGAAGATAGGAGAGTTTTTTCCGGTTGCCGGCGGAATAGGTGTTGACTATCCGGACGAGGAGCCCTGGATCGAAGCCGAGGCGGCCGGTCAATTCCTCGAGCCTCTCCCCTACGACGGAAGGCGGGATCCCATATTTTCCGGCCGTCGCCCTGACGATCCCTTCGCCCTTGATCCAGGGGAAAAAGGCGGGTTGCTCCGGCACATAGCCCACTCTCGTCGCACCGAGAGATACGCTTCCTGAGTCCGGCCGCAGGAATCCCAGCAGAAGCCTGAGCGTTGTCGTCTTTCCGGCTCCGTTCTCGCCGAGGAAAGCGGTGATCGTCTGGGACCGGACACAGAATGAGACCCCCCGAACCGCTTCGACCCGGCCGAAGCTTTTGACCAGCCGCTCGGCCTGGATGGGAGACGCGCTCGTGTTCATTTCCGAAGCTCCAGCGACCGGATTTTGAAAAATTGGAGTCCAAAAAAGAGTCCGGCCAGAATGCTCACCCCGAGGACCGAAACCCAGGATCCCGCGGTGATCAGGATATTGGGGAAAACGATCGCCAAGGCCAGGCATTCGAGTTGAGCCCTTAATCCCGGAAGAGACGACGGTGTCAGCCGCGCGATCCATTCCGGCCTCTGGGTCGCCGCAAAAAGCAGGCCGAAGAAACCGAGAGCCTGTCCAAGGATGACGAGCAGGGCATTCGTCCCGGCCCTCAAGAAGAAACTCAAGAACCCGGCCAACGCCAGGTAATATAAGCCGGCCACAACCCCGCTCCCGAACTGGAGGAGGAACAGGGCGGCGAATTGACGCGTCGCCAGGCCGTAAAGAGAGAAGGCCGCAAAAAGGATGAACCCCGCTCCCAGGGCAGCCGCGCCGACGACCGCATTCTTCCAGCGGAGGTAACTCCTGTATTCTCCATCGAGAAAAAGAAGGTTCTCGAGAGCGCCGGAATCGACCTCGTCCTTGATCATGTCCCGGGCCAGGAATAGGAAAAGATGAGGGAAAATAAAAAGAAAGAGGCGGACAGAAAAGATGAAAGCGCCCTTGATCCAGACAAAGGCAAGGAGGATGAGGAATCCTGAAAAGATGAAGAGATTGACCTTGGAGGAGACGAGCTTCCTCCGCGTAACGTACAGGGCTACCGGGAGGCCATCTCGAGAAGACATCGCTTGGCCTTGTCGCGGCGAACGAAGAAATCCTCGGCCGCGTCGTCCAGGTAGAGAATCCGCTCCCCGTCCAGGACGACCCGGAAAGGCTCGAGCCTCACCCGGAACCTCCGGTAGAGCGCTTTGGCCCGGTCGGAAACAACCGGGTGGAAGAAGGCGAACTTTCTCAGGAACGGCCTCAATTCATCCTCCGGCTCGGGACTGATTCCTATTAAATCGACCGGAATATCGTTTTCTTCGATGAAATGCCTCATCTCGAAGAGCTCCTCCCAGCAGACATGACAGCCGAGGGAAAAAAACAGAAGGAGAAGCGGACGCTCCGGCTGCGGGGCCGCTTCGCTCAATGCGCCGAAAATCTTGACGTCATCGCTCCCCTGGATCATCTGCCCCGAAGATGAACTCAACAGGCATCCGGCCGCGAGGACGATCAGGGCGGCCTTTTTCATCATTTCGGCACCACCTCGAAAAGCCGCAGACGCGAATCGAGATCGATGCCGAAAACCGTCCGGCCCTCGACGGCCACCCGGCTCACCCTGACCGGAAGGTCGACGAGCGCACTGATCTCGCCGCCCCGGCCGACCGCGGCCATCATCCGCCCCGGGCCCAGGTCCCCATCCGCTGTCCTCTCGGGTATCAGGAGATAGAGGATCTCCCCGTCTTGGGTACAGTTCCAGCAAAACGGGCGCAAGGTCCTCTTCCGGCCTCCCCCCGCCGCGATGGCGACCTCCCTGAGCGGATAGCCTTGATCAACCTTGATCTCACCGAGCAGGAAGCCGGCCGCGCTCATCCGGCGGACAATCCGGCTGTCCGCGGCGGGAACAAGCCAGACTTCTCCTCCCGGCGTCTTGCGGATAAACATCCGGTTTCGCATCAGATCATAAATAGAATCCCCGCTAAAAAAAGCATCCACGGCTTCCCACAGAAGCTCTCCCCGGCCGTCATAACAATGGAGCAATTTCTCCGGACCGGACCGGCCGGACGGCAGCGCCAGGACGACAATTCGGTCCTCCTCAAGCGCCAGGACACGATAAGGGGACAAGGGGACTTTAAAGCCGGCCAGGTAGCCTCCTCTCTTGTCGAGGATCTGAATTCTCCTGTTGCCGGCATCGGCGACGTAGACATGTGCGCCCTGGATATCCAGGCCGCTCGGCCGGTGGAACTCACCCGGCCCTTGCCCCTTGCGGCCGAACATGTAGAGAAAAGCGCCATCCCTGGAGAACACTTTGACGTTGTTGTCGTCCATGTCGAGCACGAAAAGGCCGGCTTCGTCCAAAACCAGGTCCACGGGGCGGTAGAGCTCGACTGCCGACGCAGGTCCGGCCGCGCGTTCGACTTCACGGGCCGTCCAGCGGGCGGGCGTGGACTGCCCGGTCAGAAAGGTCGGCCCACAGCATCCAAAGACCAGCCAAATCAGCATCAACATCTTTATCTTTTTCATTATCGCCTCGCACCTGAAAATCCTGGATAAAACCCGGAGAAAAGGGGTGAGCCCCCCGTGCTTTCTGCCCAGAGGGCTCACCGGTGCCGTCAGACCTGTTAGAAACCGAGAAGGCACTTGCCCAAGCCCACGTCACAGACGGTGAGCCAGAGGGTCGTCCTGATGAAGCCCTCGTCGCTCTCCAGGGCCCGGGTGCGGCAGGCCTCCCAGTTGTCGTAGCACAGATCGGCCGGCTGGCGGGCCGCAGACGACTGCGGGAACCACAAGAAAACGGACAGGAAAAACATGACAGCCAACGTCCCGGCGATGGCTCTTTTCATGGGAACCTCCTTTCGCCCCTTTAAAAGCAATTCCCATGCCAGGAGCTCCGCCAAAAAAAAGAATGTGATTTCCCCCCTGATAAAAAATTCAAGATGCGGATTGAGGCCTAAAAATCAGAAACCCGGGCGACAACAGCGGTGGGCTTTCGAAGTCCGCGGCTGCTAACGGAGGTGGCCGGTTTCTCAGGACATCGGGATCTTGATCCCCTTGGCTTTGGCGAAGACCGCGGCCTCGTCGTAACCGGCGTCGGCGTGGCGCACAATCCCCAGACCCGGGTCAACCGTAAGCACCCTCTCCAGCCGCTTCGCAGCCGCGTCCGTCCCCTCGGCCACGATGACCATCCCGGCGTGGATGGACAGCCCGATGCCCACTCCCCCGCCGTGATGCACCGACACCCAAGAAGCCCCGCAGACGGCGTTGAGGAGGGCATTGAGGATGGGCCAGTCGGCGATGGCGTCCGAGCCGTCTTTCATGCCTTCGGTCTCGCGGTTGGGAGAGGCGACCGAGCCCGTGTCCAGATGGTCGCGGCCGATGACGATCGGCGCGCTGATCTTTCCCTTTTTCACCAGGTCGTTGATGACCGCACCGAAGCGCGCCCGCTCGCCGTAGCCCAGCCAGCAGATGCGGGCCGGCAGTCCCTGGAATTTCACCCGCTCCCGGGCCTTCCGGATCCACCGCTCCAGGGCTTGATCTTCGGGGAATTCCCTGAGCACCGCCTCGTCGGTGACATAAATGTCCTCGGGCTTTCCCGAAAGCGCGGCCCAGCGAAACGGTCCCTTGCCGAGGCAGAAGAGAGGCCGGATGTATTCGGGAACGAAGCCGGGGATGTCGAACGCCCGGGCGACCCCGGCCTTCTGGGCCTGGCCGCGGATGTTGTTGCCGTAATCGAAGGCCTTCGCGCCGGCCTTCTGGAGAGCGAGCATGGCCTCGACCTGAACGGCCATCGACCGGTAGGCCCGCTTCATGTAGTCGTCAGGATTCTCGCGGCGCAGCCGGAGCGCTTCCTCATAGGGGATGCCGTGGGGAACGTAGCCGTTGAGCTCGTCGTGGGCGGAGGTCTGGTCGGTCAGGACATCGGGTGCGATCCCCCTCTTGACGAACTCGGGCAGGATATCCGCGGCGTTTCCCAGGAGGGCGATCGAAAGAGCCTCTCCTTTTTTCTTCGCTTGCGAGGCCAGCTCAAGCGCCTCGTCCAGACTTTCGACCATGATGTCCACATATTGCGTCCGGAGGCGCCTCTCGATCCTGCTCCGGTCCACCTCGACGATGACGGCCACGCCTTCGTTCATGGTCACGGCCAGGGGCTGGGCCCCGCCCATCCCGCCGAGACCGGCCGAGAGAGTGAGCCTTCCCTTGAGCGATCCGCCGAAATGCTTCCTGGCGACGGCCGCCAGGGTTTCGTAGGTGCCCTGGAGGATGCCCTGGGTGCCGATATAGATCCAGCTTCCGGCCGTCATCTGACCGTACATGGTCAATCCCTTGGCCTCGAGACGCCGGAACTCGTCCCAGGTCGCCCACTTCGGGACGATCAGCGCGTTGGCGATCAGGACGCGGGGCGCCTCCTCGTGGGTTTTGAAAACGCCCGCAGGTTTTCCCGACTGAACGACGAGCGTCTCGTCGTTTTCGAGGGCCTTGAGGCTCTCGACGAGCGCCCGGTAACATTCCCAGTTCCTGGCGGCTTTACCCGTTCCGCCGTAAACGATGAGTTCCTGGGGCTTTTCGGCCACCTCGGGATCGAGGTTGTTCATCAGCATGCGCAGGGCCGCCTCCTGGGCCCAACCCTTCGCCTGGAGAGCCGTTCCGCGTGGAGCGCGGACCTCCGGAGGGACGATATCTTTAGCTTCAGTCATAATATTCTCCTTTTCCGTTTTTTTATACCACAACCACCCACAGCTCACAAACTGAATTGGTGACAGTATATCATGTCCCTAATTTGGAATTCGTAATCAGGGGACACCTTCCGGCAAGGTGTCCCCT
>JBAUIH010000106.1:0-2046 GCA_049682755.1 Candidatus Aminicenantales bacterium
GTTCTACACCGGGATCACCTATAAGATAGGTGAAGTCGATGAGGGTACGGCGGTCATGGATTGGATGGTTCAGGAGCAGGAACGCGGGATAACGATCACCTCCGCGGCCACAACCTGTTACTGGAACGATCATCGGATCAACATCATCGACACTCCCGGACACGTGGACTTCACCGCCGAGGTCGAGAGGTCCCTCAGGGTTCTCGACGGGGCGATTATTATTCTCTGCGGAGTCGGCGGAATCGAGCCCCAGACGGAAACCGTCTGGAGGCAGGCCGACCGGTACCGCGTTCCGAGAATCGTCTTCATCAATAAGATGGACCGAGTCGGCGCGGACCCAGAGACAGCCGTCAGACAGATAGAAGCACGGCTGAAGGCCAGACCCCTGGTCATTCAAATCCCCCTCGGCCGAGAAGAGAATTTCCGCGGGGTCATCGATCTTGTCGGAATGAAAG
The DNA here is from genome assembly GCA_049682755.1 of Candidatus Aminicenantales bacterium. Taxonomy (GTDB): domain Bacteria; phylum Acidobacteriota; class Aminicenantia; order Aminicenantales; family UBA8522; genus UBA8522. The sequence goes on from JBAUIH010000106.1 coordinate 456, forward strand.
AGATCGACTGGGGCCGGGACCTCGTCGGGACGAATTTCGAGGTCCGCGAGATCTCGAAGGAATTTCAGGAGGAGGCGAAAGCCGGAAGGACGAGGATGCTCGAGATGCTGAGCGATGGGGATGATGCCTTGATGGAGAAGTATATCAACGGGGCAGAAATCAGCCCCCCGGAGATCAAGAGGGCCATCCGCCGGGGCGCCGTTTCACTCCAGTTCGTTCCCGTCCTGATGGGCGCTTCTTTCCGGAACAAGGCGGTGCATCCGCTGCTCGACGGGATCGTCGACTTTTTGCCGTCTCCCCTGGATATTCCGCCTGTCGTCGGTCATCATCCCCGGACCCTCGCTCTCGAGATGAGGAAGGCGTCCGACGCCGAACCGTTTTCCGCCCTGGTCTACAAAATCATGACCGACCCGTTCATCGGTTCACTGGCCTATTTTCGGGTTTATTCAGGCAAGGCCAGAATCGGCTCGGTCCTCTTCAACTCGACCAAGGACGAAGAGGAACGTGTCTCCCGGTTGCTCGAGATCCATGCCAACAAGCGCAAGGACATCAAAGATGTCTACGCCGGAGACATCGCCGCCCTGGCTTCGATGAAGAATGTGTCCACGGGCGACACACTGTGCCTGCGCAGCCAGCCGATCGTCCTGGAATCGATCGAGTTTCCCGAGCCGGTCATTTCGGCAACCATCGAGCCGCGGACGAAGGTGGAACATGCCAAGCTCGCCACGGCATTGACCAAACTGGTCCGGGAGGACCCGACGTTCAAGGTCGCTCCGGATCCTCAGACAGGCCAGACCCTTGTCTATGGAATGGGGGAACTGCACCTTGAGATCATCATGGACCGCCTGGCGCGGGAATTCAGCGTCTTGGCCCACCTGGGGAGGCCGCAGGTGGCCTATAAAGAGACGCTGGGCCGGAAGGCCGAGGGCGAGAGCCGATATATCCGTCAAACAGGCGGCCGGGGACAATACGGACACTGCAAGATCATCGTTGAGCCGCTGGAGAGAGGCGGAGGATTCCTCTTTGCCGATGAAACGAAGGGAGGCGCCATTCCCCGCGAGTTCGTTTCCAGCGTCCGGGACGGCGTCCGGGAGGCGATGGAAGCCGGGATTCTGGCCGGTTTCCCCGTCGTCGATGTCAGGGTAAAACTCGTCGACGGGTCCTGGCATGAAGTGGATTCGACGCCCTTGGCCTTCAAGATCGCGGCCTCTCTGGCTTTTCGGGACGCCGCGTCCAAGGCCCATCCGGTCCTCCTCGAGCCGCTGATGAGCCTTGAGGTCGTCACTCCCGATGATTATCTCGGGGGCATCGTCGGCGACCTCAATGCCCGTCGGGGAAAGATCGACGCGATGGAGATGCGGAGCGGGTCCAGGGTGATCAAAGCCTCGGTCCCCATGGCCGAGATGTTCGGCTATGCTACGGTTCTCCGGACTCTGAGCCAGGGCCGCGCTGTCTTTTCCATGGAGTTCTCCCATTATGAGGCGACTCCTCCCCAGGTTTCCGAGGAGATCATCGCCCGCGTCGAGGGACGAATCCCTGTTCACCGCTAAGGAGGTCAAGAATGGCGAAGGCGAAGTTTGAGAGGACGAAG
>JBAUIH010000107.1:0-9280 GCA_049682755.1 Candidatus Aminicenantales bacterium
GAAGACTACTGGGAGTCCCGAGCCGCGTGATTTACCCCACTTCTATGACGCAGGCCCTATACCTATGAATAGGACGAATGTGCCATATAATATTCCCACTCGAGCATGCCGCATTCCAAGTCGGCAAGCCCGGTTATGGTGACGCTCAAGTGAATTCAGGACAAGGAGACATGATATGCTGTCCCCGAATTATTTGTAGAATCCCTCACCCTTGATGGGAGAGGGCGGAGGGAGAGGGTGATAACAAAATAGGGCCCTCCCCCGATTAGAATTTTGCCGTACTATCGCGCCAGGAATTACAGGGAGGGGAGGGCGCCATTGTCCCTATCTCCTCCCCATTTGAAGAATTTATTTCGAGCCCTTAGCGGGCGGCAGGAAGTTCTCCAGCACCCACAGTTCGGATTCATCGGAGGGAGCGCCTCGACCGGCAAAGGCGAGTTTCGTGCCGTCGGGATGGACCGTCAGGTCCCACATTCCCCATTTCGCCCACTCTAATCCCATCTTCTCGGGCGGTTTCCCTCCCTCGACCGGCACCCTCCACAAATACCAGACTCTGAGATCTGTCAGGTCCGGCGCACCGAGTAGGATATATCGCCCATCCGGAGTCCAAGTATGGGAGATTCCGGGCATACCCTGCTTGACTTCCCCGAAATTCCATATTTCCCTCGCCTCTCCGCCCGACGCCGGCATAACCTTCAGTGATCTCACTCCGCCCCAGCCCATATTGACAAATGACAGCCGGCGGCCGTCCGGAGAAATCGCTGTGCTTATCCGTTCCAATTTGGGAAGACGGTACAGTTCCTGCTCCTCGCCGGAGTCGAGGTCGCGAGCGACGATCTGTATGAAACCTTCGTTCATCCTTCCGCGAACAAAGATGTACTTCCCATCAGGGCTGAAGGCGCATCCCCCAAGACGCTGGTCGGCGCCTCCAGGAATGACGGGAGTAATCTCCCCAGTCTCCAGGTCGACACGATAGACACCGGCTCCTGCGGAGATCCCCCCCGATCCGCCAAAGGCGATAAACCTCCCGTTAGGAGACCAATTCGGCCCCCCGATCCAGCGGAGTCCCAGTCTCCAGATCTCCTTGTAAAAAACGCGTTCCTGTCCGGTGTCGAGCGATCGAACGCAGAGGGCATTGCCGACGTTTGTCGGATAGGGAGAGTTGCCCCGCCTGGACACATAGGCCAGGTATTTTCCATCGGGTGAGTAAGCAGGCGTGAAATTCCCTCCTTCATACTGTTCAATGTCTTTCCTGGGAGGACCGACAACCATTCCCGTCTTGGGGTCGAGGTCGACAATAAAGATGTCCTCCGCCGCTCTTACCACGCCGTAGTAGAGGGCCCCATCCCGCGTCATGCCGACGGGCAGGATGCGGTCGATGCCGGGCTTGACCAGCTTCGGCTCTCCCTCAGTTTTCGTCCCCGACACGCCGACTACCCATAGCCCGAGAGCGCCGGTACGGTCGCTGGCGAAGACGAGCCGTTTGCCATCACGGGACCAGCCGAGCAGGTAATCATCGGCGGGATGTCGGATGAGCGGGATATCCTGTCCCGTTTTGACGGATATCAGGTAGATATCCCGCTCCGGGGAGTCCTCGTCAGGCAGGCGGTCATAAGCGATGTGCCGGCTGTCAGGGGAGAAGACCTTGTTCGTGGGCCAGATCTCGCGCTTCAAGTCAGTGAGCGCCCGGACGGAGCCATCCTCCGTGGAAATCAACACTATCCCGGGCGATCCGTTTTCGGGATAGAGCGTTGCCGCGAGGTATTTTTCGTCAGGAGACCAGATGAATCTCCCGGCCTCCCCGCCTTTGAATTCGGCGAGAATTCGGGGCTTGCCGCCGTCGACTCCGACGACTCTCAACTCACATCGCTTTAGCCCAGAATCGCCCCGGAAGTTCCAGGCATAGGCGATCTTTTTGCCGTCGGATGACCAAGCCGCCGTCCCCCCGGCCCCTTGTCTTTCATCTCCTTCTCCGCCCTCGTCCGTCAGCCGGCGGTCCTTTCCTGTCTGGAGATCCCGCACGAAAACGTTGTTCTCTTCCCAATCCACAAAAGTGAGATACCGGCCGTCCGGAGAAATCCTGCAGTTCGGGGTATCACCCGGCGGATTCTCGATCATTCGAGCGGTCATCACAACGGGGGCCGGACGAGCCAGCGCGGGCGGCAGGAAGTTTTCCATCACCCAGACCGACGGAGACTTGATCGTCGAACCAACCGAGGAAAACGCCAAGTGGACTCCGTCTGGATGAACGCTCAGGTTCTCGAAGTTGGCCATCCTTAGGCCGAGTTCCTGGGGTTCTCCCCCTTCCGCTGAGATCCGCCATAAGGAGCACCCCGGACGATCTTTCGCGGATTGCTCTCGTACGAAAAGTATGGACTTGCCGTCCGCGGTCCACTCGAGGGGAGTAAAGGAGCTCCGGGGATCCTCATATGTCAGCAGGTCGCGCGCTTCGCCTCCTCTTGCGGGGATCAAACGCAGGGTTTTCTTCTTGTGCCGATTGATGAAGGCGAACTGCCCGCCGTCAGGCGAGAGCGCAATGAGTAACTGGCCGTTTTCAGCATCGCCGGTGTAGAGTTCCTTTTCTTCGCCGGTCGTCAACTCTCGGCTCAAAATTCGAAAGACCTGCTTCGATGCCGCCTGGTCGCGGCGCACATAAATGAGAGTCTTGCCGTCGGGAGAGATATTGTGTGAATGGATTCGCTGTTCACCCTCGTCCCGGACAATCGGAATCATCGTCCCCGTGTGGATGTCAGCCTGATAGATGCCCATGCCCTGATCGTCCCAGGCCGCAAGATAGAGGAAGCGGCCGTCCGGCGACCAACGGGTTCCGGCGAGCCGTCTGAATTTGGTGGGGAATTCCCGTTCTTCGCCGGTTTCAAGCGAGCGAATACAAATAATGTTAGGTTTCAGAGCCCCTTGGAACGCGCGGCTCCGGGTCGAAACATAGGCCAGAGACTTGCCGTCCGGAGAGTACTCCGGCCAGGAATTGGCCCCTTCGAATTGTCTGATCGCCTTTTCGGGCGGCGCAAGGATTTTGCCGGTTTGTCGATCCAGCCTGGCAACATAGGCGTCGAGCATCGATCCCCCTTGAGCGTAGTAGAAAGACCCGTTCTGAGTGAATCCCAAGGGGACGATCTGCTCTATGCCTGTCCTGACGATTTCAGGCGGGCCTTGGATCTTGCCGCCGGAGACGGGGAGTAACCACATATCGAGAGAGCCTGTCCGGTCGCTGGCAAAGAGGATTCCGTTCCCTTCGAGAGGCCACCCGAGCAGCTGGTCATGTGCCGGGTGGTTGACCAAGGCGACCTCTTGCCCCCCGTGGGCAGGGATCAAGAAGATATCATGCTCGGGAGCGTTCTCTTCCTGCGGCTGGTCGAAAGCAATATACCGCCCATCGGGCGAAAAGCGCATGGTTTGGGGAAATCGTCCGGGCCGTTCAAAAGTCTTGACAATCTTGGTCGTCCCGTCCGACGCTGACACCAACACGATCTGACGCTGACCTGCCTCACTCTCGAGGAATATGAGGATCTGCCTGCTGTCCGGCGTCCAATCATATGTTTGTATCCACTCCTCGTTTTCATTGTTGAAGAAGGTCCGGGGATTCCCTCCTTCCACGGCAATAACATTCAGGTCCATGGACTGGCCGTCGTACCAGTCGTAAGCGATCTGATTTCCGTCCGGAGACCACCGGGAGAACATGGCGAACTCCTCGGACTTCTCCCATGTGCCCTTGTTCGTGAGACGGCGGCTCGTCCCAGCTTCGAGATCCCGGATGGCGAGGTCGCCTGTCTCCCAATCGGTGAAAGAGATATATCTGCCGTCGGGAGAGGGTGCCCCCTCGATATTTCCGATGTCTGGAAGAGCCCAGATTTTCCGAGTCGCAAACGCCGGTTCTTTGGGGACGCTGAGGGGCTTGAGCAGCGCGGCCAGTCGGTTGCGCGCCAGCTTGACTTCCTCGGACTGATCGGCGTAATCACGCACCAGCCGCTCGTAGGCCGTCCGTGCCCCGCTCTTCCCCAGCTTCTCGTAGCACCGGCCCATTTGGAGCAGGGCTCTTGCCGCGATCGGCCTGTTGTCCGGATAGCCGGCGAGGATCTTCTTGTACGTTTCAATCGCCGCCTCAAAATTCCCCTCGACTTCCTCCTGATGGAGCGCGGCGCCGAGAAGGACCTCCGCAGACTGGGATTTCTGCGCCGCTGTTGCCAGAGACAATAGGGCAACAATCATCGCCATAGCGACTATTGCCAAATACGTTGTCTTTTTCATCTTGCACCTCCTGAGTTCGATGACATCATAAGGAAAGTGCATCATCTTTGCTCCAAGCTCCGGTCAAGCCTTTTATAAGATCCGGTCAAGACCGCCTCTCCCGGCGGTCTTTCTCTAAGCGTCGAACCGATATCCGATGCCCCGGACGCCGATCAGAAATCGCGGTTCTTGGGGATTCTCCTCAACCTTGTTGCGGAGGTGATGGACGTGCGTGTAGACGACCCGGTCCGTCAGGATGGCATCGCGGCCCCAGACCTCTCGGATGAGATCGTCGATCGTCATGACCTGGCCGCGATGTTCCAGGAAGACCTGGAGGAGCTTGAATTCGGTGGCGGTCAGGTCGATCCTTTCGCCCCCTCGTGAAACCTCACACCGGCCGGTGTCGACGATGACGTCGCCGAAACGATGGATTTTGCCGGGCTCGGGGCTTTCCTGGGAACGGCGCAGCACCGCCTTGATGCGGGCCAAAAGCTCGCGCCGGCTGAACGGCTTGGTGATGTAGTCGTCGGCGCCGAGCTCCAGGCCAACGACCTTGTCCACCTCTTGTCCCTTGGCCGTGAGCATGATGACCGGAGTGCGAATGCCTTTCAAGCGGGCCTGGCGGCAGACGTCGAGGCCGTCCATTCCGGGCAACATCAGGTCGAGGAGGACAAGGTCGAACTTCCCCTCGAGGATGCGGCCGAGCGCCGCCGTACCGTCGTCGGCGACCTCCACGGCGAATCCTTCGAGCTCCAGGTCGTCCCGGAGTCCCGTCGCGATCGTCGGCTCGTCCTCCACCACCAGGATGCGTTCGTTCATCTCATCCTCCTCCTGTGATCGGCGCGAACGGAAGCCGGATCGTGAAGATGCTGCCTTCGCCGATCCGGCTCCGGCATTCGACAGTGCCGTCGTGAGCCGCGACTATGTGCTGGACAAGGCTCAGCCCGAGCCCCGCCCCTTTGACCTTCTTCGAAATATCGCCCTCAGCCCGGTAGAACCGGTCGAAGATGTGCTTCTGGTCCTGCTCGGAAATCCCGACTCCCCGGTCGCGAACGGCGATTCTGATCGCGGCGTCCTCGGCCTTGGCATCGAGCCAGACAGTCTTCTCGCCGGGCGAGTATTTCACGGCGTTGTCGAGGAGGTTCCGTACGGCGGATCCCAGCGCCTGGCTGTCGGCGGAGATTGAGGGAAGTCCGTCCGGGATATTCGCTTCGACCACGACTCCACTGGCCGCGATCTCCGACCCGAAATCAGCAGCCAGCTTCCGCAGCCATGGAGTCGGGTTCAACGGTTCAAACCGGTATTCCCTGCGGCCCTCTTCCATTCGCGAAAAGTCAAGGATGTTTTCGATGAGACGGGCCAGCCTGTCGCTTTCCTGAACGATCATTCGGAAATATCCGCGTTGCTTCTCCGGGGCCGTCACGCGCCCTTCGAGCAGCATCTCGGCCAGGTGGCGGATTCCTGTCAACGGAGAGCGGAATTCGTGTGAGACCGTCGAGACGAAGTCGGCGCGGAGCCTGGCGATCTCCATTTCCCGCCTCATGATCCGGATGGTGATGTAGCCTCCGAAGAGAAGAAGCGCACCTACGAATACCAGCATCGTCAGGGAGAGGGTTTGCCTCTGTCTGATCTCCGCATTGATCACCGCCGGCCGGCGGGGCCAGATCTGGAGGCGCCAGGGCGCTTCGCCGGCACGGAGTTCGCGGGTCACGGCGAACGGCTGAGTTTCTGCGGGAGATGATCCGAAAAGCGCCTGGCCATCAGGGGAAAACAGAGCCGCATCGATATCCTCCCCCTTGGCGGACAAAACCTGAGGCCACCAATTCGAGCCCAGAAAGCCCGCGGAAAGGACGACGGCAGCCAATGGATCCGTCTGCCAGAAAGCGAGGTGGACGCCGGCTTCGCCGGAAAGCACCCTTTTGGGCTCGTTCAGGAGCTTCCCGGCCGCGCGGGTGAGGGCGAGCTTGCGCTCCTCCGTCATTCGAAGATCATTGAATTCAGCCTCCGCAGCCTGGCCTTCCAGGCACCACGAGCGGCAGCGCTTGGAGTAGTAGAGGTAGCGCGGTTTATCGAGAAGCCACTTTCCGCCCGACAGATCGCGGTAGAAGGCCAGGGCGTAGGCCTGCAGTTGAGCGTTATCGCCGCGCTCAGCGGCCAGGGAGCAGAGTTCGGACCGGGCGATGAGATCGGACGGCAATCCGCCGATCCACGCCGTATCCAGACGTTGGAGGTCCCGGTAGGCGGTGGCGGCTTCCTCGAGGCGTCCGACTTTGCGAAGAGTCCGGGCCAAGCGCTGAAGGATGAGCGGGCGCAGCTTTGTATCTGACGAGTCGAGGAGGCGACGGTAAGCACGGATGGCACGCTCGTAGTCCTTTCGGCCGATTTCCAGCGACTCGGCTTCGGCAAGCGAGGGAGGGAACCGACTTGGGATGCCTTGCGGTGCCGGAGCATCCGCGAGCTGATAAAGCAAAGCTTCATGGGGAAACGTCTGGAGGCCGCGCTGAGACTCGAATAAAAGCACACCGCAGCCCGGTTGTTCAAGAGCTTGCCGGATGATGTCCGGATAGGAACCCGAATCGAATGGTCCCTCCTTATCGGCCAACCGGAGAGTCTCTTCCCACTGCCGGAAGTTTGAATCAAGGTCAGCGACGATCTCGCCGACAATCCTTTCCAGGCGTTCGCGGGTGCGCTGCTCGGCGAGCCGCCCTTCCTGCCGCAACGCCCGGAGCGCAAAAAGGCCGAGAAACGCGCCCGGCAGCAGGATGAAAACAACGAAGACGGCGATGAGCCTCTGGCCCGGGCCAAGGAGGAACCGCGGCCGGGCTGGGCGGCGAGCCTGGTTCTTCGGCATTCGGTCACCTATCGACTAGATTACAAGCTCTCCAAGGGAGATTGCACCCGCAACGGGTCAAGATTTGGTCAAGAATCGGTCAAGACGAGGAACGTCACCTGCCTGGAGGCTATGCCGGGTCGCCCAGAAACATTGATGCTCAAGAACGTGGACGTCAACTTTGTGAATCTCCCCTGGCGGTCACTCGTCAAGCGTATCGCAGCCCGCGAGACAGTGTCAAGAAACGGGGACAACAACTTTGCCTCCCGAAGAGGCGAGCGCTTCCATGAATCAGGGTTAGTGTCCCCTAAATTCCTCTGCGCTTTGATCTCGAAGATCTTCCTGGTCTTGCCGAGGCTTCCGTCCGTGCCGACGATGACGACATCGATGTAGTAACGGCCTGCGGTCACGGGAAGGCCCTCTTTGAACCGTTTGTTCGCGTACTCGATCCGCTGGTAAAACTCGGTCTTGAACTCGTTCTCTTCGGTGTATTCGTCGGGGTCGCGCTTCTTCCAGAAATCCTCGATGAACTCCTTGCGCGTGGCCGCATCCGTGATGTGGGTGAACATATCCCTTTCTCCGGAGGTCATGATGAGACGGGCATGCTCATAAAACGCCGCGCTCTCGGCGTCGAGGACGATCTTCGGGCCGCCGCCGCAGACGGCGAGGAGCAAGGCGAATGATCCGACTGCGGCATAAGAAAGCGTTTTTATCAAGCAATCACCATCTGTTTAAATTATCGCCTCACGGCCTTTTTCTCGGGTTATTTTAGGGGTTTGTGATATTTCTTCTCGCCGAGGGGTGACCAGAGCCCGTAGCACTCCGCCTGAACGCGGCATTTCCCCTCGGACGTCCAGTTGTAGCCGTAATTATAGCCGAACCACAGGTATTTGTCCCCGCCCCCGTTCTCCGTCGTAATGATGTAGCGGGCGGCGACGTTCCCGATGCCCAGGACTTTGTCTCCGGGCGGAGCCCCCTCCCCTGTGTCGCCCTTGTTAACGTCGAAAGGAATCCAGCCGTAGGGCGGCAGGTAGACCTCCGTCCAACGGTGGAAGACGTCATCGAAGCTGGCGTCATCGCCCCGCAGGCTGACGGCACCGGCATAGCGGATGGGAACCCCCAGGGTGCGACAGAGGGCGATCATCGAATACGAATATTCGGAACACGAGGACGTCCCCCGTTTGAGAACGGTCGGAGCGGGATTCCAGCCGCCCACGGGCTTGAGATTATAGCTCAGGTGATCGGCCAGGTATTCATAGACGCGGCGGACGATCCAGTATGGGTTTTTCTCTTGTCCGGCGATCTTCCGAGCGAGTTCCTGGATGTAGGGTTCGCTCATCCGGTATTTATCGCCGTCCTGGGTGAATTTCTGCCTGATCTCCGCAGGGATGTCGTTCAGAGTGCCAACACGGTCGGGATAGATGAAATACTCGATCGCGCAGATCGTGGCGTCCACCTTCCAGCCCGGCCGGACGACGGAGTAGCCCTTGAGATCCTTATACGCGAAATGGGCGATCTTTTGCCCCCAACTGTCTTCGATCATCTTGTTCGGCTTTGGGTCGAACTCGATGGGGCCGAGAAGCGTCTGGTTGTCCCGGTTCTCGGGGATCGGCAGATAGATATCCAGCGTATCGACCATCCCCGGGCCGTAATTCCGGAATTCCTTGACGAACTGGAGCGAGAGCTTCTTCTCGTCCCATTTCGTCAGGATGTCGGAATCAAAGACCTTGATCTGATAGATCTCGTCATTCTCATAGTCAACGTTCCAGAGGGTATCGCCTCCCCAGGCCAACCCGGAAGGAAAGGGACCGTAGGAGCGGAGCGACGAAAGACAGAGACCGTCCGCGGGATCGACAAGGTATATCCGGTCCTTGGTCCGGTCCGCGATCCAGAGATATTTCCCGTCAAAGGTCAGTCCCGTCGGTTCGCCGGCGGGCGCCGCGAAGGTCTGGACCATCATCCCGTCCACGGTCGAAACCTTGAGCAGGGTGTCGCTCCGGAAGTCGGCGATCCAGACGTATTCGCCGTCCCAGGCCAGGTCGCGCGGGTTGGGGCTGTTGGACTCGAGGATGGAGATGGCCCTTCCTGTTTCTGGGTCAAGCCGGTACATCAACTTTTCTCCCGAATCGATGTGCCAGAGACATTGGCCGTCCCAGGCCAACCCTTCGGGGTGATGGCCGGGAGAGTCGAACTCCAAGAGGACAC
>JBAUIH010000108.1:0-2185 GCA_049682755.1 Candidatus Aminicenantales bacterium
CTTTGGAGCGGTCGTTTCCTCCTCCGGCGCGGCCGCAAAACAAAGGGCCGGAAGAATCCAGACAATTCCCAAAACTATAAGCCTCTTTCTGCGTTTATTTCTGAATAAAAGAAACCGTTTGATGGCCATATTTCAACTCCTGTTCACCCTCTCGATATCCCCATCGTTTCCTTCGGAGAGCCCCACAAAGCGTGGGTCCAACCCCGATTAGGGCGGACAACAACGGATGATCTCTCGTCATCTCTTAGGGGAGGGAAAAATGTCAAATTTTATACTATCACATCCGTCCGTCGACCGGCAACGAAACCGTTCGACTCGGACGTATCTCTTTTTATGTGATTGGCTTGAGGGCGGCTCCCTGCCCCCAAGCCAATCATCTATTTTTAGATGGATCCGTTCCACTCCGCAATAGCCGTTGGAAAATGGACCGTTCAATTGACTTTGAAAGCCAGCGAAAAGATAATGGCCGCTGACCGGGAGACGCAAAATGGAAACCAACGAATCCCGCCCGGCCCGCGAGACTTTCTCCTCGCTCTTCGGCGTCGTCATGACGATGATCGGGGCGGCGGTCGGCCTGGGGGCGTTCTGGCGTTTTCCCTACATGGCCGGCCGGTTCGGCGGGGCGGCCTTCGTCCTTTTCTACATGCTGATCACCCTGTTCATCGGCATACCCGCCCTGATGGCCGAATGGACCCTGGGACGGCACACCCGCCGGGGCACTCTTGGCTGTTTCGAAAAAGGAGGCCTTCCGGGCGGCCGCTGGGTCGGTTTTCTTCTTTTCGCCGTCCTCATCGTCGCCTGCGGTTACTATGCCAACGTCATCGGCTGGGTGGCCTTCTATGCCGTCGGCCAGGTTCTGCAGGCCTTTCGCTTGAAGTTTGACTTCGCCGTGATCCTGCCTCCTCAGGAGGGGTTCCGCCCGGCTTCGTTCCTGCTCCAGCTCCTGATGACGGCCGCAGTCATCTTCAGCTGCGGGATTGTCATCGTCAGAGGGTTGAGAAAGGGCATCGAGAAAGCCAGCAAGTGGATCGTCCCGCTCGTCTTCGGGTTCCTGGTCGTCCTCATCCTGAGGTCGGTCACCTTGAAGGGCGCCGGCGAGGGGATCCGCTGGTTCATCCTCAAGTTCCGCTGGAGCGAGCTCACTCCCGGCGTCATGGCGGCCGCCCTGGGGATGGCCTTTTTCTGCATGTCGCTCGGGGGAACGTTCATGGTCATGTACGGCTCCTACCTGGACAAGAGCACCCGGATTCCCAGAAATGCCGTGATAACGGGTGTCGGAGCCTCGATCGCCGGCATCCTGGCCGGGCTGGCCATCTTCCCCGCCGTCTTCTCCTTCGGGCTGGAACCGGGCTCGGGACCCGGGCTGATCTTCATGACCCTGCCGAAGACGTTTGCCCTGATGCCCCTTGGCTGGATCTTCGGTATCCTCTTTTTCGCCGGACTCTTCGGCATCGCCTATCTCTCCGATGTGGCGGCTTTTGAAGTGCTGGTCGGCGGGGTTGTCGACAACACGAAGATCCCCAGGAAAAGGGCGGTCTTGATCATTTGTGCTACTGTTTTCGTCCTCTCCATCCCGCCGATGATCAACAACCGGATCTTCATCCCCTGGGACCTGGCGTTCGGCTCCGGGATGCAGGCCCTGGGATCGCTCCTGGCGGTCATCACGGCGGTCTGGTTCGTCAAGAGATCCGAGGCTCTGAAGGAACTATCCGCAGGAACGGGCAAGCCCTTCCCCCGGGCGCTTTACTGGTGGATGCGGATCGCCGTGCCCCTGGCCATCCTCCTTGTCGGGATCAACTGGCTCCTGGAGTCCGTCTTCAAGTTCAGCCTCACCGGCTGATAATCGGGCACGGTCCTATTTATTCCCCTCTCCCGTCAAAAACTGTGTCGTAATGTCATTGCAACGCAGTCTCTCAAGCGCGAGGGATTCTAGCCATCCTCCCTGCTGGGGGAGCATGAATGAGAGAGGCCAGGAGATTCTACATGTGACTTTTTTTCCAAATTCGGCCCAATTCCCGACTTGACACCTTGGCCCTTCGTCAATTCTAATGGAACGCGCGCCGGCCCGCGCGGCACGCGGAGAAGAGAGAACAGCCGGACCGGAAGATCTCAGAGTGGCCAGGGAATTCAAAAAAGTCTTCGCAGAAACCCTCCAGGCCGTCATCCCGGTCGTGGCCCTTGTGAT